>CAZIDQ010000077.1:0-11493 GCA_964538015.1 uncultured Marinosulfonomonas sp. | reverse complement strand
ACCCCGTCTGCCGATTTCTTTGCCGAACCGCATATCGATGGGTTGCTGGGCTACGCCAAAGTATTCCACGCCGCCGGTGTCAGCTGGACGATCAGTTCTTACGCCTCGGAGGCCGCGAATTTCGGTATGTTCATCGGATCATACGAAAACATGCGCGAAGTATCGTGGCGCATCCGTCAGGCGGCCAAGGATCTGGGTGTTAAGCGGATCGTGTTTGGCGAATGTGGCCATGCGTGGCGGGTTGGATATTCCTTCCTGAACACATTGGCAGGCCCGTTCGATTTTCTGGATCAGAACTATCCGATCCCGCAACACATCATGGAATTTACCAGTGATGCGATTGATGATGGCATCCTGAAAATCGACAAATCCAAGAACGACGAATTTGTCATGACCTATCATGATAGCTGTAACGTTGCGCGCGGCTCTTCAATGGGACGCAAGGAAGGTGGCCAGTTTGATCTGCCACGCAAAGTGCTGAAAGCCGTGTGCAACCATTTCCACGATATGGAACAGGACACCATCCGCGAAAACACATTCTGTTGTGGTGGTGGTGGCGGTCTGTTGACCGATGATCTGATGGATTTGCGTATCAAAGGCGCGAAACCCCGCATGACGGCCCTGCAACAGGTCACAACGGATCATGGCGTTAATAAAATGGCGGCGATTTGCGCCATTTGCAAAACCCAATTTTCCAAGGTGATGCCAAAATACGGCTATGAAATGGACGATATCATGTCGGTGCACCAACTGGTCGCCAATGCCGTCATTCTGGATGGCCAAGAAACAGAAGAAGATGACGCGCCGGAGACGGCAGCAACGGAGGAGAAATAAGATGGACGGTCAACACAACTCATACCGGCGCTACGAAGAAGGCGAAACCGAAGCAGATTTTGATCTGGAAGATAAAATCTTCACACAGGACAAATCCTATAAGTGTCCGACTTATATCAATAAAACGCCCCCTTGTCAGGGCTCATGCCCGTCGGGTCACGAAATCCGTGGCTGGCTGGCGATTGCACGCGGCATGGACAAACCCGTAGACGAGGACATGGCGTGGCAGGAATACGCGTTTCAGCGCATGGCCGAGGCGAACCCCTTTCCCGCCACGATGGGCCGCGTTTGTCCTGCGCCCTGCGAGGCCGGTTGTAACCGCAACGAAGTTGACGATTACGTCGGCATCAACGCGGTGGAACAATATGTCGGCGACTGGGCCAACGAGCACGACATCAAAGCCCCCGAAGCGGGTGCCGACACCGGCCGCAAGATTGCGGTGATCGGTGGTGGCCCTGCCGGTCTGGCGGCGGCGTTTTTCCTGCGCAAGGATGGCCATTCGGTCACCCTGTTTGAAGAGCACGACAAACTGGGCGGCATGATGCGTTACGGCATCCCCGGCTACCGGACTCCGCGTGACATGCTGGACAAGGAAATCGGCCGCATTACCGCGATGGGCGTCGACATCCGTTGCAACACCCGCGTTGGCACCGATATATCGGTGGACGAGCTGGAAAAAGCTTTTGACGCGATCTTCTGGGCGATGGGCGCGCAAAAGGGCCGTGGCTTGCCGCTGGACGGTTGGGGCGAAACCGAAAACTGTATCAACGGCGTTGAATTTCTGGATGCGTTCAATCAGGGCTATGTTCTGGGCACCGCGAAAAAGGTTATCGTGGTTGGTGGTGGCGACACCTCGATCGACGTTGCCTCGATTGCGCGTCGTCTGGGCAACATCACCGAAGTAAAAGGCCAATCGCCTAGCGATTTCACCGGCCACGATGTGGCAGGCGCGATTGTGCGTGACGGGATGCAGGCCACTCTGACGTCACTGTTCCCGATTGACCAGATGACAGCCGCCGAACACGAACGCGAAGATGCGCTACGCGAAGGCGTGGACATCAAAGGGTCCGTGATGCCGCTGGAAATCATCAAGGGTGCCGATGGCCGCGCCACAGGCCTGAAAATGTGCGAATGCACCATGAAGGGCAATGTTCCGCAGCCGATCGAGGGCACCGAATTCGAAATCGAAGGCGACATTATCATTTCCGCAATCGGCCAGTTCGGCGATTTCACCGGCATAGAAGATCTGGACAACGGTCGTGGTGCGATTGACATTGATGGCGGCACATATGCCGTCAAAGGGCGCAAGAAGCATTTTGCCGGTGGCGATATTCTGAAACCGCATCTGCTGACCACGGCGATTGGCCACGGCCGCATCGCCGCCGAAGCGATCACCGATTATCTGGATGATGGCGAAGTCGAAAAGCGCCCTTCGGTGGACGTTCACCACTTTGATTTACTGGAAGAGTTGAAACAGCGCGGCCATGCACCGTCGGCTTATGACCATGTCCAGACAAGCGGTACAGATCAGGCCGATTATGCGGTTCACAATTACGAAGACCGCTCGGAATCGCAAATCGTCAAGCATACAGAACTGTTCAAAGGCCACTTTGATTTTGTTGCGCGCGAACAGCGGGACGAGAAACACATCTCGGCGGACGAGGTTCTGGGCAACTTTGAAGAACGCATCATCGCCTATTCCGAAGAGCAGGCCCAGAAAGAGGGCGAACGCTGCATGTCCTGTGGCATGTGTTTCGAGTGCGACAACTGCGTGATCTACTGCCCGCAGGATGCGATTTTCCGGGTCAAGAAATCGGATCGTACAGTCGGGCGTTATGTCGACACCGACTATTCCAAGTGCATCGGGTGCCACATCTGTCAGGATGTCTGCCCGACCGGTTACATCAAAATGGGTCTTGGAGCATAGGTATGAAGCGGCTGGTTGCAACCATTCTGGTCTTGATCGGGCTGTCCACAGGCGCGGCGGTGGCGGGGTCTTTGTACCCCGATGTACCCAAGGCAGTGGGCAGCCCCCACCCCGAGGGCAACGCCTATATGCGGATCAACCACATGCGCCTTATGCGCCATGATCGGGGTGAAACCATGCGAAATGGTGATCGCTCGATCAAGTATTCGCTAAAGGAATGTGTTGCCTGCCACGCGGTTACGGGGCCGGACGCGATGCCGATTTCGGTTCAGGAAGAGGGGCATTTTTGCCGCGCCTGCCACGAATACGCAGCGGTAAAAATTGATTGTTTCCAGTGCCATAACTCGAAACCCGAAGACGGGTTTGTTGAGCTTATGAAACAGACTCCAGCAGCCACTGAAGATGAAATACAAGCCTATCTGGATGGGATGTCGCAATGAAGTTACCTGCATTGAACAACAAATCCGAACGGCCCGCCGAATTGAACCGGCGCGAGTTTTTCAAAAGCGGTGCGGCGGTGGCCTCGGTCACACTGGCCCCCGGCGTGACGCTGATGGCCTTTGGTGGCGAAGCCAGTGCCAATGCCGATCCGGGCAAACGCTGGGGCATGCTGATCGACGTGAACAAATGCTCGACCGATTGCAACGCCTGCGTCAAAGCGTGCTCGGACGAAAACGGCTGGAAGATGGACGGCAACCCCGAAACCGATCCGCAATGGATCCGCAAGGTGGACCTGAAGCACAAGGAAACCGGTCGCGAGGCGTCCTTGCCGATGATGTGCCAGCATTGCGAAACCCCGCCCTGCGTTGACGTTTGCCCAACAGGGGCGTCGTTCAAGCGGGTGGATGGAATTGTGCTGGTCGACAAACACATCTGCATCGGTTGTCGCTATTGCATGATGGCCTGCCCGTTCAAGGCGCGCAGTTTTGTGCATGAAGACATTGATGACCAGAAATCCAATGCGCCGCGCGGCAAGGGCACCGTCGAAAGCTGCACCCTGTGTGTGCATCGCGTGGATGCGGGCGGGGTTCCGGCCTGTGTTGAATCCTGTTCGGCCACGGGCCACGGCGCGATGATGTTCGGTGATCTGAATGACCCGGACAGCAACATTGCCCAAGCACTGAAAAATTACCCCTCGATGGGCCTGCGTGACGATCTGCGGGTTAACCCCGGCGTTCGGTACACGAACCTGTAGTGGATGGAGACTGAATAATGGACCGCACCGTCTATCGCGAAGTGAAACCGACCCCCGCCATCTGGTTGATGGCTATTATTGCCGCCGCATTTGTCGGCGCTGCGGGGCTGGCGGTTTTGTATATCGAACACCACGGCCATATCGTAACCGGTATGAACAACCAGATCGTTTGGGGCCTGCCGCATGTGTTTGCGATTTTCCTGATCGTGGCGGCGTCGGGCGCGTTGAACGTGGCCTCGATTGCGTCGGTGTTTGGCAAGATCGAAAACAAACCGATGGCGCGCTATTCCGGCCTGTTGTCGATTGCCCTGCTGGCCGGCGGACTGGGGGTTCTGGTGCTGGACCTTGGGCGCCCGGACCGGTTGATCATTGCGATGACCAGTTACAATTTCACCTCGATTTTCGCTTGGAATGTTATCCTGTATAACGGTTTCTTTGCGGTTGTCGGGGCCTATCTGTTCGTGCAGATGGCACGCAATATTTCCCCGAAAGTGGTAAGATCTGTTGGTACGGCGGCTTTTGTCTGGCGGCTGGCGCTGACCACGGGTACCGGCTCGATCTTTGGCTGGCTGGTGGCGCGCCCGGGATATGACGCGGCGATCATGGCCCCGTTGTTCATCATCATGTCGTTTTCCTTCGGGCTGGCATTTTTCATTCTGGTTTTGGGCACCACGTTCCCGCTGACGGGCCGCTATATCGGGCCAAATCTGGTAAAACGGCTGGGGCGGTTGCTGGGTGTCTTTGCCGTGGCTGTGTTGTATTTTACCGCCGTCCGTCACCTGACAAACCTGTATGCCGCCGAGCACGGCGATTTCGAGCGCTTCATTCTGTTTGGTGGTAATATCTACACCAAATTGTTCTGGATCGGTCAGGTGTTGATCGGCGGCGTTATTCCGGCAGCGATGTTGTTGCGCCATGCGGAAAACACCACCAAGGGGCAGGTGATCCTTGCCTCGATTCTGGTTATCATTGGCGGTTTTGCCCACCTTTACGGCATCATCATTGGTGGTCAGGCATTCCCGCTGGAAATATTCCCGATGTACGAAGTTACAAGTACATTCGCCGATGGCCAAATCAACAGCTACACTCCATCGATCTACGAATGGGCGCTGGGTATGGGCGGGGTCGCACTGGCAGTTATGATCGCGGGCATGGGCGTTGTGGCGCTGCGGATTTTGCCTATGAACCTGTCGGACAGAAATATTGACCCGACTGATCCCGATTTCTGATAGGGTGGGATATCCTGTCATTGCGGTGAGCGGTGATCCCGACCTGTTTGCAAAGGCCTGAACGATGGCGCGTTTTCTGATTTCGGCCGCACATAAATCATCCGGTAAAACCGTGGTCAGCACAGGTTTGGCCGCTGCCCTGACAGGGCAGGGCGATGTGGTGCAATGTTTCAAAAAGGGGCCGGATTACATTGACCCGATGTGGCTGGCGGCGGCCAGCGGGCGGCCCTGTTACAACCTTGATTTCAACACCATGCCGGCGGCTGAATTCACCACGCTGATGTGCGACCGTGCGCGCGGGGCCGACATCGCGATGGTCGAGGCCAACAAGGGGTTGTATGACGGGGTGAAACTGGATGGCTCGGACGCCAATGCGGCGCTGGCCAAGGTGACAAAAACGCCGGTGATCCTTGTGATCGATACCAACGGTATGACACGTGGCATCGCACCGCTGCTGATCGGTTATCAGGGGTTTGACGCGGATGTGAATATCGCGGGTGTGATCCTGAACAAGGTCGGCGGCCCGCGCCACGAGGGCAAGTTGCGGGCAGCGGTTCAGGCCTATACCGACATTCCGGTGATTGGCGCCGTGGGTCGCAATCCGGCGCTGGACATAGGCGAGCGCCACCTTGGCCTGACCACCCCGACCGAGACTGATCATCTGGACAGCAAGATCGCGCAGATCGCTGAAATCATTGGCGGGCAAGTCGATCTGGATCAGGTTCGCGCCATCGCCGCAACTGCGCCCACACTGGATGCGGCCCCCGCAGTGGTGGTTGATCCAGTGTTCAAAGACCTGCGCATCGCCATCGCGCGGGATCGGGCGTTCGGGTTTTACTATGCCGATGATCTGGATGCCTTTGCCGCGCTGGGGGCCGAATTGGTGCCGTTCAATGCGCTAACCGATACGGCGTTGCCGGATGTGGACGGGCTGTTTTTGGGCGGCGGGTTTCCCGAAACCCAGATGCAGGGCTTGGCCGCGAACGAAGCATTGCGCAAAGACATCAAGCAAACGCTGGCGGCGGGGATGCCGTGTTATGCGGAATGTGGCGGGTTGATGTATCTGTGCCGGTCCTTGGGCTGGAATGACCAATCCCATCCGATGTGCGATGTGGTGGCCGCAGATGCGGTGATGTGCAAGCGGCCACAGGGGCGGGGCTATGTTGAATACAGCACCACGCCTGCACACCCGTGGGGGCACAGTGCCGGACAGACCAAGGCGCATGAATTTCATTATGCGCGGCTGGATAATCTGGTGGGGGATACGGTATTTGGCCGCGATCTGACCCGTGGGGCGGGCATTGACGGGGCGCATGATGCGATTGTCACCGGCAATGTGCTGGCGGGGTTTTGCCACCAGCGGCACACGCAGGAAAACCCGTGGGTTGAACGGTTCTTAGGCTTCGTGCAGCGGGTGAAAAACCGTTAACGCAAAAGAAAACCCCGCAACAAAATTGCGGGGCAGTCCAAAACTTTATACTGAAAACAGCGTTTATGCGCGTTCGATTTCGAACAGGTATACGTCACCTTCGGACGACGACGACAGCAGTTTGTTGCCGGTGTGTGTGCAGAAAGCCGAGAAATCGGCAACCGAACCGGGATCGGTCGAGCGGATTTTCAGGATGTCGCCCTCGGGGATACCTTTCAGCATTTTCTTTGCTTTCAGGATCGGCAGGGGACAGTTCAGACCCTCTGCGTTCAGTTCATGTTCAGCCATTGGTAACCTCTTTATGTGTTGGAGTATCTTTGTTTGTTGTTGTTTAGATAAACAGATTGATGTCCGAGCGCGCCGCGACTTCCATATAAGTCGCCGCACCACCCAGTTCGATCCCGTCGATCATATCGTCTGTGGTGTATTCGAACAGGTCCAGCGTCATCTGGCAGGCGATCATGCGGATTTCCAGATCAACCGATGCCTCGCGCAGATCTTCGATCGAGGCCACGCCCTTTTGCTTCATCAGGTTTTTCATCATCTTGCCGGCAGCACCACCAACGCCGGGCATCACCGACAGAAGGTTCGGCATCGCCATATGGCCGCCCATCATCGGCATTTCCATTGCGGGGTTGCCAAGGGTGGTAAATTTCAGGTTCAGCTTTTTCTTTAGCAGGGCAAGGCCGTAGAAGGTAAAAAACATCGTCACCTTCATATCCATCGCTGCCGCGGTTGTCCCCAGAATGAACGGGGGATAGGCCCAATCCAGCGACCCTTTGGTCACAATGATGGACATGCTCTTTGCGTTATCTGTACTGTCGTCTGACAATTTCAATTCCTCCCGTTCGTGCGTTTATTCGTCCGCCTTTTGTATCGCGATAATTGAATATATATTTACCTGTCTTGTCAAGTCACACCCTTGTGCAGCTGGGAAAATAGCAGTTTCAGGCGTATTTTGACAGGATGTGATCCAGTATCTCCACCACACCGCGAGTTGTGGAGTCTTTGGCGGTATAGTCACAAATATCCCGTACCTTTTGCGCCGCATTTGCGGGGCATAAGGTATGGTTAACGAAGGATAAAACGCCAAGGTCGCCAGCGCTGTCGCCTATTGCATAAGTGGCGCTTTGTCTTATTCCTAAACGGTCAAGCACCCACGCAGCGCCGGTTTGCTTACCAATGCCTTTTGGTGAAATGTCGATAGCGCAGTTTGAAGAGGCCCAATTCACATCGAATTCCGGGCATTTTGCCATATACTCGTCTTTGATCATGCAGATTTCATCATAAGAGCATCCGATAATCCCCGGGCCTGTAATACACAGGCCAAATTCATTTCCTGGCTCAAACGTGTGGGTGTTTTCCACCCCGACGATGGTTTTCAAGTGTCGTCGCAAATCGGCAATCTCTTGCTGTCCATGCGGCGTTAGCATTGAAAAAACCTGCTCGGTTGTAGGGTCGAACACCAATGCGCCATGTTCGCAAACAATCGGGGTTTGCAGACCCAGAATTTGCGCCATAGCCTCGGCATAGGGTTGCGGTCGGCCGGTGCAGAGTGACAGGATTACGTCGCGATCCTTCAAGGTGCGTATGCGCTGGCGTACATCGGCCAGTGCCTCCAGATCGAAACCGATGTGCTTGCCGTCATTCAGGCAGCCGTCGATATCGCAGAATATAATCGCCTTGGGCACAGGGTTACTCCGCCACCAGTCGCATTTCGGACGGGTTCATCAGGATTGAAACACTATCGCCCATCGCCAGCGGGTTGGCAGTGGTGTTGCTGATCACGAACAACTGACCCAGTGCGCCGTCCACGGTATATTGCACCTGATTTCCCAGATAGGCGGCATAGCTGATCACGCCTTCAAAACCCTCGTCCGCCACGCGCGCCTTCAGCCTGATCTGATGCGGCCGGATCACAATCCTTGCGCCGCCTTTGGGTCGGTCGGTGTTGGGCACGTTCAGCTTTTGGCCCGCGACCTCGATATCGGCAGTGTCGCCATTGGCTTGCACCACCTCGCAATCAATCAGGTTCGCGTCACCAATGAAATCGGCGATAAAGCTGGAATTGGGGCGTTCATACAGGTCATGCGGTGTGCCTTCTTGCGCGATTTCGGCGTCTTTCATCACGATGATGCGGTCGGAAACGGCCATCGCCTCTTCCTGATCATGGGTGACGTAAACGGCTGTCAGGCCCAGATTTTGCTGAATCTGGCGAATTTCCTCGCGCACGTGGCGGCGCAGTTTGGCGTCCAGATTGGACAGCGGTTCGTCCAGCAACAGCACCTCGGGTTCCAGCACAATTGCGCGGGCCACGGCAACGCGCTGTTGTTGACCGCCCGACAATTCGGATGGCAGGCGCGGGCCGTAACCCGCCAGCCCGACCATCGCCAAACCTTCCTCGGCCTTTT
Source organism: uncultured Marinosulfonomonas sp. (assembly GCA_964538015.1). Lineage (GTDB taxonomy): Bacteria > Pseudomonadota > Alphaproteobacteria > Rhodobacterales > Rhodobacteraceae > Profundibacter. The sequence continues at coordinate 2,468 of CAZIDQ010000077.1, read as the reverse complement.
CGTGGGCCTCGCGTTTGGGCATGGATTTTACCGTCATCCCATAGGCGACATTGTCCAGCACCGACATATGCGGAAACAGCGCGTAGGACTGAAACACCATCGACACCTTGCGGTAAGTGGCCGACAGATGCGTCACGTCCTGCCCGCCGATCAGGATGCGCCCCTCGGTAGCAGGCTCCAACCCCGCAATCAGGCGCAGGGTGGTGGTTTTGCCACAGCCCGAGGGGCCAAGCAATGTCACCAGCTGCCCCGGCTCGATCATCAGATCCAGCTTTTTCAGCGCCGTGACCGCGCCATATTTCTTGACGACTCCGTCGAATTGCACCGACCCTGTGGTAAGATTTGTCATCTGTGGTCTCCGGTAAAATATGTCATATCAAGTCGCCTTTTGCACACGGTTGCTGCGGCGCAGGGTGCGTTGGCCAATGATTAGTTGCATCAGGATAATCGCAGTCAGCATGGTTACGATCAGCACAGCGGAATAGGCAATCGCGATGCCGAATTCGCCATTTTCCACCCGCCCGACGATGAAAGATGTCGCCATATTGTGTCGCGCACTGACAAGGAAGATCACCGCCGAAACCGAGGTGATGGCGCGCACAAAGCTGTAGGTCAGCGCGGCCATGATCGCCGGTCCCATCAGGGGGGCAATCACGCGGCGCACGGTAGTGAATGAATTGGCGCCGCAGGTGATGGAGGCTTCGTCCAGCGACGCATCCAGTTGCGACATGGCCGCAATCCCGCCGCGCACCCCGACGGGCATGTTGCGGAAAACAAAGACGATAATCAGGATGATGCTGGTGCCGGTCAACTCGATCGGCGGGAAATTGAAGGCCAGAATATAACTGACACCGATCACCGTGCCCGGGATGGCGAACGACAGCATGGTGCTGAATTCAAACGCATCCTTGCCAAAGAATTTCTGCCGCACCAGCAAATAGGCCGTTCCCAGCCCCACGAGGGCCGTCAAAGGCGCTGCAATGCTGGCGATTTGCAAGGTGGTGAAATAGCTATCCCAAGCGACGCCGGACAGGCGCCAGCCGTGGGCGGTGTGTTTGATACCGAAGGCGCGGATATAATGCGCCCATGTGAAGGTGTTGTCATAGCCCCAGAGTTTCACAAAGCTGCCAAATACGATCATAGAATAGACAACCGCGGTGAACGCAGCCCAGGGCAGGGCGGTGGCGTAGGCGGCGATGCGCACCCCGCGTGACAGGGCGGCGTGTTGGCCTGAATCCGCTTTGCCGGTGACGGTGGCGTAGGATTTTTTGCCAACCCACATGCGCTGCAACAGGAACGCGCCCAATGTCAGCGACAACAGCGCAATCGCAAGGATCGCTGCCTTGGCCGGATCAGCCACCGCGCCGACAATGGCGAAATAGATTTCGGTTGATAACACATTGAAATTACCGCCCAGCACCAGCGGGTTGCCAAAATCGGCAAGGCTTTCGATGAACCCCAACAGGAATGCATTGGCCAGTCCGGGCCGCATCAAAGGGAGCGAGACATAGCGGAAGGTCTGCCAGCGGTCGGCGTCCAGCGTCTGGCTTGCCTCTTCCATTGAGGGGCTGATGCCCTCAACCACACCGATCAGCACAAGAAAGGCAATGGGGGTGAAGGACAAAACCTGCGCCAGATAGACGCCGCCAAATCCGTAGATCCAGCGTGTTTTTTCAATGCCGAACAGATCGGCGAACAGTTGGGTTGCAGCCCCCGTGCGGCCAAACAGCAGGATCAGCGCAAGGCCGATCACAAAGGGCGGGGTGATGATCGGGATCACGGTCAGCATCCGCAACAGCGGCTTTGCCTTGAAATCGGTGCGGGTGAAAATTAGCGCAAAGGCCAGCCCCAGCAACACGGTTGATGTTCCCGTCAGGATTGCAAGGATTACCGAGTTGATCGCGGGGCCACAGGTGCCGCCGATAAAACAGCTAAGCCCCCACAGGTCGGATGAAAAGAAACGCGGGAAGAATTCGGTCAGGGAATAGCCCCCGTCCACCTCAAACGCGCGGATCAGGATATGGGCGACGGGGAAGAATACAAACACCCCCACCAGCGCGATGATCAGCCCGATCAACCCGACAACAAAGGAATCCCCCCGTGCCTTACCAACCGAGGTAAAGGCGGTGGTCAGGATAAACAGCAACGATACCAGCACCACAAGCGCGCCTGCGCCAACGCCGCCTTGGCCACCTTCGGCCCCCAGCGCCATGAAAATATCGGTCATAAAACGCGGACCAGACCGGATCACAGCCAAGCCTTGCAGGGCCGTCAGGAACAGGCCGATTGTGGCGATTGCCACCGTAAACCGCGCCTTTGTTACTGGGGATGGCACCAATGCCAATACGCCACCAATCAGCACAAAGGCGATCAACGGGGCGGCCAGAAACAGACGGCCCTGTCCCAGAACATACGCCAAAGCCGAAGCATTTTCACCCGAGGTAATGCTCATGATCCAGCCGAACGAC
>CAZIDQ010000076.1:2673-11522 GCA_964538015.1 uncultured Marinosulfonomonas sp. | reverse complement strand
GACAGCGCGTTGATCTCGGGGCTGACCCCAAGGCGCACGGCGCTGTAGATTTTGATCGGCAGGGTGGTCGAGGACGGCCCCGAAGTAAACGACGCAATCACCAGATCGTCCAGCGACAGGGTGAACGCCAGCAACCAGCCAGATACCACCGCAGGGGCGATGATCGGCAAGGTGACACTGCGAAAGGCATCAAACGGGGTGCAACCCAGATCAAGTGCTGCCTCTTCCAGTGACTGGTCAAACGTGGCCAGCCGCGAGGATACCACCACCGACACATAGCACATCGAAAAGGTGGTATGCGCCAGCACGATCGTGGTCACACCGCGATCCATGCCGATGGCGATGAACAGCAACAACAGCGACAGGCCGGTGATCACTTCGGGCATCACCAACGGCGCATAGATCATGCCGGAAAACAACGTGCGCCCGCGAAACCGCCCCGCGCGCACCATCGCATAGGCCGCCATCGTGCCCAGGACCGCCGCCAGTGTGGACGAAATAACCGCCACCTTCAACGTCACCCAAGCCGCGTTCAGAAAGGCCTGATTGTGCAGCAATTCGCCATACCATTTGGTGGAAAATCCGGCCCAGACCGTCACCAGCCGCGATTCATTGAAGCTGTAGATAATCAGGATCAGCATCGGCAGGTAAAGAAAGGCAAAACCCAGCGTCAGGGACGTGGCGTTGAACCATGTAAAACGGCGCATTACTGACCCTCCTCGCGTTGTTTTTGCTCATTACGCTGGAACAGGATGATCGGGATCACCAGCACCAGCAACAAGACTACGGCCACGGCCGAGGCGACCGGCCAATCGCGGTTGCTGAAAAATTCCTCCCACAGCACCTTGCCGATCATCAGGGTTTGCGACCCCCCCAGCAACGACGGGATAACAAATTCGCCAATTGCCGGAATGAAAACCAGAAAACAGCCCGCAATGATGCCCGGTTTGGACAGTGGCATGGTGACCAGCCAAAAGGCAGACAGGCGCGAGCAGCCCAGATCTTCGGCGGCTTCCAGCAGGGATTCATCCAGCTTTTCCAGTGTCGAGTAAATCGGCAGAATCATGAAGGGCAGATAGGTGTAAACGATGCCGATATAGACGGCGATATTGGTGTTCAGGATTTTTAGCGGCTCGTCTATCAGGCCCGACCACATCAGGATCTGGTTCAGATAGCCTTCGTTGCTAAGGATGCCCATCCACGCGTAGATCCGGATCAGAAAGCTGGTCCAGAACGGCAGGATCACCAGCATCATCAAGGTCGGGCGCCATTCGGACGGGGCCTTGGCCATGCCATAAGCAATGGGGAAACCGACCAGCAGGGTGATGAACGTTGCGATCAGGGCAATCCAGAGGCTGGACAGATAGGCCCTCCAGTACAGGGCGTCTTCGGTCAGGAAGGTGAAGTTTTCAAAATCCAGTTGGCTAAAGAAATCCTTCAATCCCTGCCAGCCCAGCGCAATATCCAGCGTTGGGGTGTAGGGCGGGCGGGCGATGGCCGGATCGGACAGCGATATTTTCAGCACGATCAGGAAGGGCACCAAAAACAGCGCCAGTAGCCACAGATAAGGAACTGCAATCAGGAAAAGGCGTCGCATATCCGCCCCCCCTACTGCGTCAGGATGACACCGGCGGTGTCCGTCCATGACAGCCAAACCGGGTCTTCCCATGTGAAACTGCGCCTTGATAAGCGGCGATTGTTGGCGGCCTGCGCCTTGATGATCTGGCCGTTTTTCAGCTCGACATGATAGGTCGAGATATTGCCAAGATAGGCGATGTCATGCACCCGCCCCTGCACCACATTGGCGTGTGTTTCGGGCCGCTCGCTGGAAATGGCCACCTTTTCGGGGCGTATGGCAAAATGACACGCGGTGCCTTTGGCCAAATCCTCTGCCGCCGTTCCGATGATCGGCACTTCGCCCTCGGCCCAGTGAATTTCGGTCAGCTTGTCGCCCAATGACTCGGCCTTGCCTTCGATCAGGTTGATTTCACCGATAAAGTCGGCGACGTAAACCGAATTGGGGTTTTCATACAGACGGTCCGGCGTGGCCACCTGAATGATCTGCCCCGCATCCATCACGGCAATGCGCGAGGCAACGGTCATTGCCTCTTCCTGATCGTGGGTGACGATCACGAATGTGGTGCCGGTTTTTTCCTGAATGTCCATCAGTTCGAACTGGGTTTCCTGCCGCAGTTTTTTATCCAAAGCACCCAGCGGTTCGTCCAGCAGCAACAATTTCGGTGCCTTTGCCAATGATCGCGCCAACGCCACACGTTGCCTTTGCCCGCCGGAAATCTGGTGCGGTTTGCGTTTGCCGAATTGCTCCAGCCGCGTCAGACGCAGCATTTCGTCCACCCGTCCGGCAATTTCCGATTTCGGCATATCGGATCGTTTCAGACCAAAGGCAATGTTTTCGGCCACCGTCAGATGCGGGAACAGCGCATAGGACTGGAACATCATATTGGTCGGGCGCTTGTTGGGTGGCACTGCCGCCATATCCTGACCGTCCAACAAAATCTGGCCGTCGGTCGGGGTTTCAAACCCTGCCAGCATCCGCATCAGGGTGGTTTTACCACAACCCGAGGGGCCAAGCAGGGCGTAGAATTCCTGTTTGTAGATATTGATACTGAGGTCATCAATCGCGGTGAAATCGCCAAACCGTTTGGTGACGTTGCGAAACTCGATCAGCGGCTTTTCATCCGCGTCTTCCCAAGGCGCAAAAACACTGCTTACGTTGGCATCATTCATTGATTTCCCCCTGAAAATGTAAAACCCCGCACAGACACTGGGCCGGTGCGGGGGTATTTGATCACTTACCTTAGATGCCGGATTTGATCTTGGTCCACAGACGGGTCACAACCCGCTGCACCTTGGGCGGATAAGGCCGTGTGGTGTAAAGGTTCTTCAGCGTATCCTCGCTTGGATAAATCGCCGGATCACCAATTACATCTTCTTCCAGAAACTCTTGCGATGCCTTGTTGCCGTTGGCGTAGTAAACATAATTCGACGCCGCCGCCGCGTTATGCGCATCCATGATAAAGTTCAGGAATTTATGCGCTGCGTCAGGGTTCGGTGCATCCACCGGAATGGCCATCTGGTCAAACCACATCAGCGCACCTTCATTTGGGGCGTTATAGGCAATTTCAACACCATTGTCGGCTTCGTCCGCACGGTCACGCGCCTGAAGCACATCACCTGACCAGCCAAACGCCACGCAGATGTCACCATTGGCCAAACCATTGATATATTCCGAACTGTGGAATTTCTGCACATAGGGTGCAATCGCAGTCAGAACCGCTTCGGTTTTGGCGATAACGTCAGGGTCGTGGCTGTCTGGGTCTTCGCCAATATAGGCCAGAGCTGCGGGAATCATTTCTGTCGGTGCATCCAAAAAGTGTACACCGCATTTTTGCAGTTTTTCCATATTGGCAGGGTCAAAAATCAACGCAAGTGAACCAATCGGGGCATCATCGCCCAGTGCTTCTTTCACTTTTGCAACATTCACGCCGATACCGGTCGATCCCCACATGTAGTTGATCGAATACTCGTTGCCGGGGTCATATTGTGCGGTGCGATCCTTGATCACGTCCCACATATTCACGGCATTTGGTAGTTTGGAATAATCCAGTTTCTGGAACGCACCCGCAGTAATCTGGCGCTGCAAAAAACCGCCAGTCGGTACCACAACATCGTAACCAGAGCCGCCAGCCAACATTTTAGTTTCCAGCAATTCGTTGGAATCGAACACGTCATAAATCAGCGTGATACCGGTTTCTTCCTGAAACTTTGTCAGCAGGTCTTCGTCGATGTAGTCGGACCAGTTGTATACGCGCACTTCCTCGGCCATGGCCGCACCCGCGCCAAGGGCAAGCGCCGTCGCCAGTGTCAGTAAATTCGTTTTCATTGATTGTTCTCCCATTGGTCGGGAGTCTTGGCTCCCGTCGAAATATTTGATCAAAAAAATTGACACAAAGCAATAAAAAGTTTCCACTTGCTGCATTGCAAGTGTCATTGCCAAAGGGACAAAGTGGATAATTCACCGCAAAACCTGCCCGTTCACGAGGTGGTCTATCGCCAGATCCGCGAGATGATCCTGCTGGGCGAATTTGCCCCCGGTCAGCCCGTGACCATTCAGGGGCTGGTGCAGGAACTGGGTGTCGGCATGACGCCGGTGCGCGAGGCTATCCGCCGCCTGACGGCCGAGGGGGCGTTGGAATTTCAGGGCAATCGGCGGATCATCCTGCCGCAGATGACACTGGCGCAACTGGACGAAATCGCCTTTGCCCGCCTGTCGATCGAACCGCGTCTGGCCTATCTGGCGACCAGCCGCATGTCGGGTGCGGATTATCAGGGGCTATATGACACCGATCAGGTGCTGAACGTGGCCATTGCGCAGGGCAATGTCGCGGATTACCTGAAATACAACTACCGGTTTCATCACAGCCTGTATCAGCTGTCGGATGCCCATATCCTGCTGTCGATGTCCGCATCGCTCTGGTTGCGAATCGGTCCGTCATTGCGGGTGGTTCTGGGGCGTTACGGCACCGCAAGCCTGCCTGACAAACACAAAGAGGCGTTGCAAGCCATGCGCGATGGGGACCCGCAGGCGGTGGCCCAAGCCATCAAAGAAGACCTGCATCAGGGACACGAAGCAATCCGCCTGTCGCTGGAATCGACCTAATCGACGCAATTCTATTTGACAGAAAATAATTTGATCATATTCTGCATCAAACCCGCTTCATCAGGAGATGCGCAATGAACATGATCACCAACCACCCGCCCACCAAAGAGCTTCAGGAACTGGATGCCAAGCATCACATGCACCCGTTTACCGCCGGTGCCGAACTGGCCGCCAAAGGTGCGCGGGTGATCACATCGGCCAAAGGCATTACCCTGACCGATTCCGAAGGTGTGGAACTGATGGATGCGATGGCGGGTCTGTGGTGCGTCAACATCGGTTATGGTCGTCATGAACTGGCCGAAGCCGCCGCGCGGCAAATGCGCGAACTGCCCTATTACAACACCTTCTTTCAAACCACCCATGTGCCCGCTGTGGCATTGGCCACCAAACTGGCCGAACTGGTGCCCGGTGATCTGAATCAGGTGTTTTATGGTTGCTCGGGATCGGACGCAAACGACACCAATATCCGTCTTGTGCGTCACTATTGGTCGGCCAAAGGCAAGCCTGACAAAAAGGTGATCATATCGCGCAAGAACGCCTACCACGGATCGACCGTTGCCGCCGCCAGCCTTGGCGGAATGTCGGCAATGCATGCGCAGGGCGGCCTACCGATCCCCGATATCCACCACATAGACGAACCCAACTGGTATGCCCAAGGCGGTGATCTGTCGCCCGAAGAATTCGGTCTGGAACGCGCCCGCCAACTGGAGCAGGCGATTGCCGAAATCGGCGAGGACCGTGTCGCCGCCTTTATCGCTGAACCGATTCAGGGCGCGGGCGGGGTGATTATTCCGCCCGAAACCTATTGGCCCGAAATCCAGCGGATTTGCGACGCGCATGAAATCCTGCTGATCGCGGACGAGGTGATCTGCGGTTTTGGGCGTACCGGAAACTGGTTTGGCTGCGATACCTTCAACATCCGCCCCGACATCATGACCATCGCCAAGGGTCTGTCCTCGGGCTATGCGCCGATCGGTGGCTCGATGGTGTCAGACGAGGTGGCCGAGGTGATCGCCAATGCCGGTGATTTCAGCCACGGATATACCTACTCTGCCCATCCGGTCTCCGCTGCTGTGGCGCTGGAAAACCTGCGCATTCTGGAAGAGGAAAAGATCGTCGACACCGTGCGCGATGTGACCGCGCCCTATCTGGCCAAACGCTGGGCCGAACTGGCCGACCACCCGATGGTCGGAGAAGCAAGTATCTGCGGTATGGTCGCTTCGGTCGCCATGTCCCCGGACAAAGCCAACCGCGCCCCGTTCGAGGCGCCTGCCGGCACCATCGGCCTGATGTGCCGTGATCACTGTTTTGAAAACAAACTGGTGATGCGGCATGTGGGGGATAGGATGATCATCTCGCCACCGCTGATCCTGACCAAAGACGACATCGACACGCTGATGGACCGCGCTTATCGCTCGATTGACGAGGCCTATCTGCAAGCCAAAAAGGAAGGGTTGTTCAAATAGCGGTCAACCCCGTTCATCAGCGCCCATTCTGCGTTCCAGCCAACGCACAAAGGCGCTGATGATCAACACCAGCACCAAATATTCGACGATCAGCAGGGTATAGATTTCCAGCGGCCGGTATTCCGTCACCACCAGTTCATTGGCGCGGCGCGTCAATTCCTGCATGCCGATGACCGAGGCAAAGGCCGACATCTTAACGATATAGATGAACTGATTTGCCAATGGCGGCAGGATACGCCGGATCGCTTGGGGCAGGATCACATAGCGCATGTTTTGCGCGTAGGTCAGGCCAATGGTCTGCCCTGCCTCGACCTGCCCTTTGGGGATAGACTGGATCCCCGCGCGATAGATTTCGGCGGTGAAGGCGCTATCGGACACGGCCAAGGCGATGATCGCGCCCCAGAACGGATCAATGCTGATGTTGATCCCTATGGATTTCAGCACAACCGGCAACCCGTAGAACACCCAGAACAGCATTGGCAACAGTGGCACCGCCCGCACCAGCTCGATATACACCCGCGACGGGATGCGCAGCCAACGGCGTGGCGACATGCCGGGTAGGGCTACGATCAGCCCCAGCACCATCGACAATCCTGCCGCGATCAATGACAGCAGAATGGTTGATCCAAACCCGCCCAGCAGGAATTTGATATTGACCCAGCCCGCAGGCGTGCGCGGGTCAATCACATACCAACCCCAGATATTGGACTGGCCGCAACCCGCGACAAACAGTGTCAGGGACAACAGGATCAGGGTTTTCAGTTTCATCACACGCCCCCTAATGTTGCAAAATCTGGTTCAGGAATTTACGGCAGCGCGCGGTTTTGGGCGCGGTAAAGAATTCCTCGGGCGGGGCGGATTCCAGTATCTCGCCCTTGTCCATGAATACCATCCGGTCGGCGGCCTTGCGGGCGAACCCCATTTCATGGGTCACCACGACCATCGTCATCCCTTCCGCCGCCAGATCAAGGATCACATCCAGAACCTCGGCAATCATTTCCGGGTCCAGCGCCGAGGTGGGTTCGTCAAACAGCATCAGCTTGGGTTCCAGACACAGGCAACGGGCAATCGCCACCCGTTGTTGCTGCCCGCCCGACAGTTGGCCGGGCTTTTTGTCGGCCTGTTCGGGGATGTGCACCCGTTCCAGATACTGCATCGCGCGGGCTTCGGCCTCGACCCGTGACAGGCCGCGTGCCTTGATCGGACCCAAGGTCAGGTTTTCCAGCACCGTCAGATGCGGGAACAGGTTGAACTGCTGAAACACCATGCCGATTTCCGAGCGGACCTGCGCGATGCTTGCAGCGTCTTTGGTCAGTGTGACCCCGTCGACCACGATCTGCCCCGTATCATGTGCCTCCAGCCGGTCGATACAGCGCACCAGCGTGGATTTACCCGAACCGGACGGCCCGCAAATCACCAGCTTTTCACCAAATGGCACTGTCAGGTTAATGTCCTTCAACGCCTGAAAATCGCCGAACCATTTGTTCACACCGCTGATTTCAATCGCATTTTTGCCGTCCTGCATCCTGCCCGCCCTGCCCGTTTCCCGTTCAACTTATTATTACCTGACCATCTATAGATGGAAATAGCCATCGCCGCGGGCTAAAACAAAAGACCGTTACAACAATAAATTCACAGGGAACGTTAAGATGAAATTTTTCAGAGTATTCGCAATTACAACCTTTTTAACCGCCCTTCTGGGTCTACCCGCCACCGCGCAATCGGCACTGAATGACATACTGTCGTCCGGCACACTCAAGGTCGGCACAACCGGTGACTGGAACCCGATGTCGGTGCGTGATCCGGCAACCAACAGCTACAAGGGCTATGACATCGACATCATGACTGAACTGGCCAAGGATCTGGGCGTGGAACTAAAATTAGTCCCGACCGACTGGAAAACGCTGGTCAACGGCGTGGTCGCGGGGAATTACCACATCACCGGCTCCGCCTCGATCAGCCCGGCACGGATGAAGGCGGCAGGGTTTTCCGAAAGCTATCTGTCCGTGCAGATTTTCCCGTTCACCACCGATGATAAACTGGGCCGTTTCGATGGCTGGGCATCTGTGAACGACCCCGGCGTGGTGGTGGCGACCACCCTTGGCACCACCTTTGAAAAGCTGGTCAAGGAATGGTTCCCCGATGCGCAAATCAAAGTGGTCGAGGCCCCCGCCCGTGGCTATCAAGAGGTTCTGGCGGGACGCGCCGATGTGTTCATCACCTCGAACATCGAAGGGTCGACCCTGATTTCAAAATTCGACAATGTGCACCAGATCGCGGTGGAACAGCCCAAATCACCCACCCCTATCGCGATGATCCTGCCACAGGATGATCAGGTCTGGATCAACTATGTGAACAACTGGATCAAGCTGAAGCAGGCCAAGGGCTTCTTTGCCCAAACCGCCGAAAAATGGGGTCTCTAGGCCAAAACCGGCCAAATGATGCGGCCTGACCGATTGGCCGCATCATTTCCCCCCTTGATCATTTGGTAAAACTTGCAAATACCCCCCTGAACGTGAGACCTTGCAAGGTGATCAAGGAGCCAGACAGTTGCAAAGCAAAACACAGCCTATCAACACCCCCCCCCAAACCGCCGGTCTGCCGCAGGTGCATGAACCGCGAAATCCGGGGATGGAACTGGATATGGACTGGGTGATGGGGGCGCAGGCCAACACATCCGCCATTGAACGCCGCGTGAAATC
>CAZIDQ010000076.1:0-2573 GCA_964538015.1 uncultured Marinosulfonomonas sp. | reverse complement strand
ATGATGGCCGGTGCCGATTTCATCAAAACCTCGACCGGTAAGGAATCTGTCAACGCCACCCTGCCCGTTTCACTGGTGATGATGCGCGCCATTCGCGATTACCACGCCCGCACGGGTTTCCGTATTGGCTATAAACCGGCGGGCGGAATTTCCAAGGCCAAGGATGCGGTCACCTATCTGACCCTGCTCAAGGACGAATTGGGCGACCGCTGGCTTTCGCCCGATATGTTCCGTTTCGGCGCCTCGTCCCTGTTGGGCGATCTGGAACGCCAGCTGGAACACCATGTGACCGGCAACTACTCTGCCTCTTACCGCCACGCGATTGGATAAGCCATGACTGTAAAAGATATCTTCGAGACCATGGACTATGGCCCCGCCCCCGAAAGCACATCCGAAGCGATGGCGTGGATTGCCAAACATGACGGCAAATTCGGCCAGTTCATCAACGGCGAATTCACCCCGCATCACGACGGCTTTGAAACCCGCAATCCGGCCACCGGCGACATTCTGGCGCTGGTCACACAGGCCAGCGGCGATGATGTAGATGCCGCCGTAACCGCCGCCACCAAGGCGCAAAAGAAATGGGCGCGCACATCGGGCCATGAACGGGCCAAGGTGCTTTATGCCATCGCCCGTCTGCTGCAAAAACACAGCCGCCTGTTTGCGGTGCTGGAAACGATGGACAACGGCAAACCGATCCGCGAAAGCCGCGACATCGACATCCCGCTGGTGCAGCGGCATTTCTATTACCACGCGGGCATGGCGCAGTTGATGGAATCCGAGCTGCCCGACGCCGAGCCACTGGGCGTTTGCGGCCAGATCATTCCGTGGAACTTCCCGCTGTTGATGCTGGCGTGGAAAATTGCCCCAGCGATTGCCACCGGCAATACCTGTGTGCTGAAGCCTGCGGAATACACCTCGCTGACCGCGCTGCTGTTTGCGGAAATCTGCGTCGAGGCGGGCCTGCCCAAGGGTGTTGTCAACATCGTCACCGGCAATGGCGCGGTGGGCGAAATGATCGTCACCCATGAAGACATCGACAAAATCGCCTTTACCGGCTCGACCACAGTTGGCCGCCGCATCCGCGAAGCCACTGCCGGGTCCGGCAAGGCGCTGACGCTGGAGCTGGGCGGCAAATCCCCCTACATCGTGTTTGAAGATGCCGATATTGATTCCGCCATCGAGGGGCTGGTCGATGCGATCTGGTTCAATCAGGGGCAGGTCTGCTGTGCCGGCTCGCGCCTGCTGGTTCAGGAAGGCATTGCCGAGGAATTCTACGCCAAGCTAAAGGCGCGGATGGATGGGTTGCGCATGGGCGATCCATTGGACAAATGCATCGACATCGGCGCGCTGGTGGACCCTGTGCAACACGCCACCGTCACCGATATGGTCGCCAAAGGCGGGCATGAGGGCGAGGTGTACCACGCCAAATGCAAACTGCCCAATCAGGGCTGCTATTACCCGCCGACCCTGATCACCGGCCTGCATTCCGCCGCATATCTGATGCAAGAGGAAATCTTTGGTCCCGTGCTGGTCTCGACCACTTTCCGCACCCCGGCCGAGGCTGTGCAACTGGCCAACAACACCCGCTATGGTCTGGCCGCAAGTGTCTGGAGCGAGAATGTGAACCTTGCGCTGGACATCGCGCCCAAACTGGTTGCGGGCATCGTCTGGGTCAACGCCACCAACCTGTTTGACGCGGCGGCCGGTTTTGGCGGTGTGCGCGAAAGCGGCTTTGGGCGCGAAGGCGGCTGGGAGGGGCTATCGGCCTATACCAGACCGAAAACCGCCAGCAAACCGCTGCATCCGGTCATGCCGGTATCTGCCCCCAAGGACGCGCAGATCGCCGATCTGGACCGCACCGCCAAGATGTATATCGGCGGCAAACAGGCACGCCCCGACAGCGGCTATTCCACCGCCATCTGGTCGCCCAAAGGCAAGCTGCTGGGCCATGTCGGCCAAGGCTCGCGCAAGGACATCCGCAACGCGGTCGAGGCCGCCCATGCTGCCAAAGGCTGGGGCAAAACCACCGGCCATCTGCGGGCGCAGATCCTGTATTACATTGCCGAAAACCTGTCGGCACGCGGTGATGAACTCGCCAAACGCCTGAACGAGATGAGCGGCAAAACCGGCGGGCGCAAAGAGGTGGACGCAACCCTGTCCCGCCTGTTCACCTATGCCGCTTGGGCCGACAAATATGATGGCCAAGCGCATGGCGTCCCCATTCGCGGCATCGCGCTGGCGATGAAAGAACCCGTAGGCGTGATCGGCGCGCTCTGCCCTGATGAAGCGCCCTTGCTGGGCCTGATTTCCGTCATGGCCCCCGCGATTGCGATGGGCAACACCTGCGTGCTTGCGGCCAGTCAGGCCGCGCCGCTGGCGGCGACCGATTTCTATCAGGTGCTGGATACCTCGGACGTGCCCGCAGGCGTGGTCAACATCTTGACCGGTGATCATGCCGATCTGGCAGAGGCGATGGCAGGACATCTGGATGTGGATGCGGTCTGGAGCTTCTCCTCGACCGATTTATCGGCCCAGATCGAACATGCCTCGGCTGGCAACCTGAAACGCAC
>CAZIDQ010000075.1:3933-11531 GCA_964538015.1 uncultured Marinosulfonomonas sp. | reverse complement strand
GAACAGCTATTCACCGCCGCCCCGCCCGATGTGATCCTGAACTGCACGTCTTTCGCTGTGGGCTCACCACATCAAGGGGACCATCACGCGGGGGCTTCGAACCCCCTTGCGATGGAGGCCGCCAAGGGTTGCACGGTTTTTCAGGTGGTGCTTGCGGCCTCTTCCGAGGACGCGTGGGAGGACGGGTTAACCGGCCTGTCTGCCCGCGACATCGCCATGAACGTCGCCCTGCCCGAGGTGGACGGGCGCATCCTGTCCCGCGCGATTTCTTTCAAAGGCGAGGCCTATTTCGACGAAGCCACCGAATGCCCCATCGCCGCCTATCGGGCGCGGGGGGATCGGGTGACTTTTGTCGCGGAACTAGCGGCAAACTGGGCCAGACTGCGTCGCGAGGTGCCCGAGAAACGCAAGGTGGCGCTGGTGCTGGCGAACTATCCGAACAAGGACGGACGACTGGCAAACGGGGTTGGCCTGGATACACCCGCCGCCACGGTGCATGTACTGAAATTGCTGTCTGAAGCGGGCTATTTCGTCTCTAACCCGCCTGAAAACAGCGATGAGTTGATGCAGGCCATCCTGAAGGGGCCGACGAACTGGCTGACGGACCGTGCGCAAAAAACCGGTGGTGTGCAGATGAGCATGGCGGATTACCAGATCGCCTATGGTCAATTGCCCTATGAGGTGCGCCAGCGGATCGAGGAGCGTTGGGGCGCGCCGGAACAGGATCCGTTTTACACGGCAGGCCAGGTCGATTGCGGCCACTTTGCCCTGTCGGTTCTGCAATTCGGCAATGTGATTGTCGGCTTGCAACCGGCACGCGGCTATAACATTGACCCGACCGACACCTACCATTCCCCCGACCTTGTGCCGCCGCACAATTATCTGGCGTTCTATTTCTGGCTGCGCCATCAGTTTGGCGCCCACGCGATTGTGCATATGGGCAAGCACGGAAATCTGGAATGGTTGCCCGGCAAGGCGCTGGCGCTATCGGAAACATGTATCCCCGAAGTGGTGCTGGGACCGATGCCGCATATCTATCCGTTTATCGTTAATGATCCGGGCGAGGGCACGCAGGCCAAACGCCGCGCCCAAGCCGTGATCATAGACCACCTGACGCCTCCTCTGACGCGGGCCGAGACCTATGGGCCGCTGAAAGAGCTGGAGGCGCTGGTGGATGAATATTACGAGGCCGCAGGGGTGGACCCGCGCCGGATTGACCATTTGCGGCGTGAAATTCTGTCGCTGACCTCGGTCACGGGGCTGGATCAGGATGCGGGGCTATCGGGTTCGGACGAGGATAGTGATCTGGCCAAGCTGGATGCCTATTTGTGCGAGTTGAAAGAGGCGCAGATCAGGGACGGGTTGCATGTGTTCGGGCAGTCGCCCACGGGTGCGCTGGAACGTGATCTGGTGATTGCGCTTGTCAGGGTGCCGCGTGGGGACGGGACGGGCGTAAATGCGTCTCTAATAAAGGCCATTTCGCAAGATTTGGGGCTGGGGTTTGATCCGCTGGATGCGGATATGGCCGCCGCGTGGGACGGGGTGCGACCCGATGTTTTAGCGGCGGTCTGCGGTGATAACTGGCGCAGCACTGGCGATACAATCGAGCGGCTGGAGATGCTGGCTATTGAATTGATCGAGGGCAGGGCGGATGTGTGCGGGGATGCCACGGCCAAGGTTATGCAGCATATAAAATCCACCGTTTTTCCATGTGTTAGAGACTGTGGACCAAAGGAGGGCGCGGGCCTTCTCACCGCCCTTTCAGGGCACTTCGTCGCCCCGGCGCCATCCGGCGCGCCCACCCGCGGGCGCCTGGATGTTTTACCGACAGGGCGGAATTTCTACAGCGTAGACAGCCGCGCGGTGCCGACGCCGACGGCTTGGACGTTGGGATGGAAATCGGCCAACCTGCTGATTGAAAAGCACCTGCAAACCCATGGTGACTGGCCGCGCACGATGCTGCTGACCGCTTGGGGCACCGCCAATATGCGCACCGGCGGCGATGACATTGCCCAATGTCTGGCA
The DNA here is from genome assembly GCA_964538015.1 of uncultured Marinosulfonomonas sp. Lineage (GTDB taxonomy): Bacteria > Pseudomonadota > Alphaproteobacteria > Rhodobacterales > Rhodobacteraceae > Profundibacter. The sequence goes on along the minus strand of CAZIDQ010000075.1, from coordinate 9,506 downwards.
CTGATGGGGGTCAAACCGACATGGGACAGCGCCAACCGGCGGGTCACGGGGTTTGAGATTTTACCCCAAGGCGTGCTGGGCCGTCCGCGCGTCGATGTCACCCTGCGGGTTTCGGGTTTCTTTCGCGATGCTTTCCCGCAACTGATTGCTTTGGTCGATAGCGCCGCCCGCGCGGTGATGGCACTGGACGAGCCGGATGACCTGAACCCCGCCGCCGCGCGGTTCCGGCAGGAGGGCGAGGAAGGCAGCTATCGCGTGTTTGGTTCCAAACCCGGCGCATACGGGGCTGGGTTGCAGGCGATGATTGACGAACGGCTGTGGGCGGATAAATCCGATCTGGCCGAGGCCTATCTGGAATGGGGCAGCTACGCCTATGGCAAAGGGGCCGAGGGGCGCAAGGTTAGAGCCACATTTGAAACCCGTCTGGGGCAGGTCGAGGCGATTGTGCAAAATCAGGACAACCGCGAACATGATCTGCTGGACAGCGATGATTACTATCAGTTCGAAGGCGGCGCGGCGGCGGCGGTTTCTACCATTCAAGGACAGGACAGGCCGATTTATCACAACGACCATTCCCGCCCTGAACGCCCCGTGATCCGCACGTTAGAAGATGAAATCGGCCGCGTGGTGCGGTCCCGTGTGGTGAACCCCAAGTGGATCGAGGGGGTCAAACGCCACGGCTATAAGGGTGCGTTTGAAATGGCCGCGACGGTGGATTACCTGTTCGCCTTTGCCGCCACCACAGGGGCCGTGCGCGGGCATCACTTTGATCTGGTGCATGCGGCGTTTCTGGAAGACGACGACACACGCGACTTTATCGCCGAACACAACGCCCCTGCGTTGCGCGAAATCGCCCAGCGCCTGAACGAGGCAATCGAGCGTGGATTATGGGTGCCAAAATCAAATTCGGCACGGGCGCTGATTGACGGGCTGCTTTGATCTGACGACAATTTGACCGGTGGAAATTCCGGCCAGAGGGTGCTATTTCTGACCCGACACAAGTATTTATCCGGCCATCCGAAAGGCGCATTTTGAACGATATTTCCGATCATCTGGAAGCAATTAGCCAAGCCTATGGCTCGGTTCGGGTTGCTGCTTTTGCCGATCTTTCCGTTCAACTGGTTCTGGCCGAGGCAACCAAGGCCGACATCGGACAGGAACATCTGGATTTAATGTGCGTTCAGACTGCGCAGGCTTTTGAAGGCCCCTTGCAATCCGAAGACAACCCTCTGATTTCCCAAACCACCGAAGTGGCCATTCTGCAAGAAGACGGAGTGCTGATTTCACTGCGCCCCGACATCGATTCAACCAGTGCAATTTTTCTGCTCTGCGACTTTGATATAGATGTGGAAGGTGTCGTCGAAATGTCCCGCACGGCCTTGAGCGAAACGGAGGCAACATGAGCATTTCCGTCGATCTGCTTGCCCGATTGAACACCTTGCAAGAGGAGCCGCAGTTCAATCCGGCGGGGCAGCGGATCATTTCTTTGGGCGATCCCGCTGATAATGCAACCGCAATACTGAATGAAATCGACCAAACAATTTTGGCAAGGCAGCTGAGCTTTACCACAGGTTCCGGTGATGTGTTATCGCTGGATGTGGTTGGACGGCGGGCGTTGCGTGTTGTGGCTGGTGGCGGGGCTGTCGAGGCCGGTAAATACCTTACCGAATCCGATGATCTGGACGATTTCCTTCAGATGGTTTTGGGATTCGGGCACGAGGCAAAAGAAGTATCGGTGATCAACAACGAGCCAAGCGAAGGGTTGGACAGCAGCATTGTCGGCTTGGCGGCCGCGCGCATGATGAAACGGATCAAGGATATCGAGTATGCGCCGGAATCAGGCAGCGTGGCCCAGAAAATCCTGAACCGGATTCCCGATGCAGATATCTGGCTGATCATCCGTGGCGAAGATGCTGGCGAAAGCTTTGGCGATAATGATCTGATTGAAACGCTTCGGGAATTTGCGGATAGCCAGTTGGAAAGCATCGATTCGCATTTGGACAGCCTTGCGCAAAAACCCGATGCCGCCGTTGCCACAATAATCGGAAACCTGTCCGGTGATGGCAAGGTTATGCTGTGCCTGCGAACCGGCGATCAGCTTGCATTTGCGGTCCTTCCGACCGGTTCGGTCAGCACAACCATGCTGGCGTGGCAACGCTTTGCCTTGGTAAATTAATCACGCGCTTGACGCATTGATTTTCCCGTTCGTATACTAACAAAAACGCAGGGAGCGATGCCATGTCACAGAAACTGGTTATTCGGAATATCGGGCTGCTTTTGTCCGGCAAGATGGAAGCGCCCATTCTGGAGGCGGACTGCCTGATTGCCGTTGATGGTAAAATCAGCGCCGTGGGCTATGAAAAAGATATGGACACCGAAGGCGCGACCTCGGTCATTAATGCCCATGGGGTGACGTTGGCCCCCGGTCTGATCGACAGCCATGTGCACCCCGTGATTGGCGATTACACCCCGCGCCAACAACAGATCAACTGGATCGACAGCACCCTGCACGGCGGCGTCACCACGATGATTTCAGCGGGCGAAGTGCATCTGCCCGGGCGCCCCAAGGACATTGTGGGGCTAAAGGCTTTGGCGATTGCCTCGCAACGCTGGTACGAAAATTTCCGCCCTTCGGGGATGAAGGTTCTGGCCGGTGCGCCGATCCTTGAGGAAGGCATGGTCGAGGCCGATTTCAAGGATCTGGCCGATGCGGGCGTCAAACTGCTGGGCGAGGTCGGATTGGGCACCGTCAAAGATGGCAAAACCGCCCGCCAGATGGTCGACTGGGCGCGCAAATACGGCATCCAAAGCACGATCCACACGGGCGGCCCTTCGGTGCCCGGGTCCAGCCTGATCGACGCTGATATGGTGCTGGAAACCGGCACCGATGTGATTGGCCATATCAACGGCGGGCATTCCGCCCTGCCGGATGACCAGATCATGTGCCTGTGCGAAAGCTGCACAGCGGGGCTGGAAATTGTGCACAACGGCAACCAGCGCGCCGCGATGCTGACGCTGAACACCGCGCGGGAATTGAAACAGATGGACCGGATCATTCTGGGCACCGATGGCCCCGCCGGATCAGGGGTGCAGCCACTGGGAATTTTGCGCATGGTGGCGATGTTGTCCAGCCTTGGTGACCTGCCTGCCGAAATCGCCTTTTGCTTTGCCAACGGCAACACATCGCGGCAGCGGGAACTGGATACAGGCCTGATCGAGGTTGGCTATGCCGCCGATTTCGTGCTGATGGATCAGGCGCAACATGCGCCGGGGAAAAACATTCTGGAGTCAGTGGAATTGGGCAACCTGCCGGGCATCGGCATGACCATCATTGACGGGGTTGTCACCAGCCAGCGTAGTCGTAATACGCCACCTGCCACACGGTTCCCCGAGGTTGTGATTTAGGTCAGTTTTCGCAGTAATTTCAACAGGGTGTGTTGCTCTAAACTGGTCAACGGTTTCAGCGTTTCTGCTGTGATCGCATGTCCTGTTTGATGCAAAGACGGGATCATTTCGATGCCTTTTTCTGATAGGGAAATCAGTGTTCGGCGTTTGTCGTTCGGATCGGACTCCGCCACGGTCAGCCCCTTTTGATGCAGCCGGTCCACCACCCCCTTGATTGTCGCCACATCCATCGACGCCAACCGCCCCAGCCGGTTTTGCGAACACTTTCCCTGCTCGTGCAGGCGCATCAGGGTTGAAAACTGTGTCGGGGTCAGACCTTTAGGCGCCATGGATTGAAAGATTGCCGCGTGGCGCTGACTGGCCAAACGCAGGATGTAACCGACCTGATCGTCCAGCCTGTAGTCGTCCACATTCTCTGTTTCGTCTGCCATAACGCGCCCGTCCCAATCATTGCTACACCAGCAATAAAGGGTTTTACGCGGCATCACAATGACAGGTGGAAACGGCTATTTCAGCCCGTCTTTGCCAACCGCATCCTTGGCTTCCAATCCACCCACACGCGGCAGGGGTCTGCCGCTGTCGGTGACGGCCACGGCGACCATGATTTCACGCGCCCGCGGGGCGTCGTTCAGGCGCACTTCGATACCGTCAAAATGGCTGCGGACATAGGCGGCATCCTTATGGCCCAGTGGCACGTCCAGCACCTGACCGGGGCTGCCCATTTTCTTTGATGACGCCACCAATGCTGCGCCCTTTTCCACCGCCTTGCGCAGGGGCGCGCCCAGTTTTGGATGCAAGATCGCGGCGGCATGTTCCAATTCACCCGCCTCGCCCACCATCGCGGATTTGCCATAGCTTTCGGCCTGTTCGGGTTTGATCCCCAGCGCCTGAACACAACGGTTGCCCAGCAATTCGCCCAGCTCTGCGCCAATGTCCATCAGCGGGGTCAGATCCTCGTGATACTCACCGGCAAAGGGGTTTTCGATTACCGCCACCGCGACGGCCTTGCGGGTGGGGGGCGTGATTTCGCGTTCCATCTCGCGGTGGGTTTCCTCGATAAACACGGCGATTTTGCGTATCTTTGCACTCATCTTAAGCCATCCTTTCCAATAATATCCGCCGCTTCCAGCCCGCCGGAACGGCTGTGGATTCGCGGCCCTGTTGTCATCACCAGCGCCAGCGCCATTTCGTCGGCGCGCGGGGCGTCGTTACAGCCGACCTCCATCGAATCAAAATGGCTGCGCACATAGGCGGCGTTGATATGGGTGATCGGCACATCCAGCCGCGCGCCCACGCCGCCCACCTTTTTGGTCGAAGGTACGATGGCGTTACAGACCGGCAGCAGTTCGCGCATCGCATAGCCGCCGGGCGCGTGCCACAGGGCACCATGTTCCAGCTCGCCACCTTCGCCAATCAGCGCGCCTTTGCCATAGCCTTCGATCTTGTCGGGCCCACCCAGCAGGTCCACCAGCTTTTGCGCCATTTGCAGGCCCAGCGGGCGCAGATCATCGATAAAGCCCTGAATGTCCGGCTCGTACCGGTTTGCAAACGGGTTGCGGATGATCGCCAGAACCGATGCGCGCCGGTGCGGGGTTTCGGCGACGGGGCCGCCTTCGTGATAGATTTCCTCGACGGCGGAAACGGTTTTTCGCAGGATAACGTCAGGCATGGGCAATGGTCCTGTGTTGGGGTGTGAATTGGGATCCAAGGGTGCGGTTTTGGCCCTGAAGGAACAAGGCTGCCGCGTGGATTTTCTGACTGGCAAGCATGGCACGGGCAATGCGGGTGCCGTTGTCCAGCGCGGTTTTTATGTCGGCTGTGCTTAACGGATCGCAGCGGGTGACAACCAGACGGCCACCCAGATCGGTATCGTCACGCAGATCATGGGCAGGGGCGCGATGGATGGCAGGGTGGTTCGGCAGGTCCACTGCATTGGCAACCAGCGTGGCGGCCACATCGGCCGTAGCGGCGTTTTTGGCAAGAATAGAGACTGATTCCACAATACCAAACGACAGGCTACGCCCGCCTTGGCCACTGGTGGCGATGCCGCCGATCCCGTCATTATGGCTGATCTCAACCCGCCCCAGATTGCCGCCATCCAGCCCTGCCATTGCCATGGTGAACCGCTCGCCCTTGGCCAGATGCAGGGCAATATCGCCGCCGTTGTT
>CAZIDQ010000075.1:0-3833 GCA_964538015.1 uncultured Marinosulfonomonas sp. | reverse complement strand
CAGCGACCATGCGGGTCAGGAAGGTTTCACAAAACGGCAGGGCGGCATTGTGCATCCGCTTGGCAACTGCGCTAGCAGGGGTGGGGGTGTTGGGGTTTAGAGGTTGGCGCAGATCATCCAGTTCGGTCACTAACTCGGCCAAAATCGTGTCAAAACGGGCGCGTGCGGCGATAAAGGCATGCGCGCGGTTCCCATCCGCCCCGATCACCAGATCAATCGGTCCGTGCTGCAAATGCAGCCGGTTGCCTGAAAGAATTGCGGCTTGAACCCCCGTCATGACCTATCCTTCCAACGGTAATGCCGGTGGTCATGCGGATGCGGTTGGCTTTGGTTGTGGCTTAGGGTGCGGTTGTCGGCGTGCAGCACATCGGCGGTGTTGCGGATTTCCTCCATATGGCCACCCAGCGCCGCATAATCGGATTTGCGCAGGGTGAATTCGATCGGCGCGACCAAGGCGGGGGTGGGGACATATCCAAAGGACCCCGTCGGCATTTCCATCACATCCACCATCACGGTGATGCCGCCACCGGGCCAGATATAGGCCTCGGCCCCGCCGCAGGACACATAGGTCAGCGAATCCTTTACCGATTTGGTCAAGCGCACGGGGTTTTCGGTGACTCCGGCTCGCAACGACCCACCTGCGCCCGCCATGAACAGCACCGAACACAGCGAGGGTTCGCAGTTTTCCGCAATCCGTTCAGCCGACAGTTTCAGCGCGTCGGGAATTTCGGCGGGTTGCGGTTTCAGGTCGGCGTCCAGCACGAAATAGGCGTATTGTTCGCCGGTGGTCGAGACCATCAACAGGCGCAATCCTTGCCACGCGATTTTTGCATTGAACGGGCCAAGGATGGTCAGCGGGTCGTCAATATCGGTGCCGCCCCAGCCGGTACCCGGTTCCGCCACGCGAAAATACCGTCCGGGGGTCGAACGCCGCCCCAGAATTTTGATCCCCGTTGGCGGCACATCCAGCAGCTTGCCCGCCTGATGTTCCGACAGAACGCCGGTGATGTGGTCATCGACCACCACCACCTCGTCCACATGATCGACCCATTGTTTGGCAAACATCCCGATGGTGGCCGAGCCACAGCCAACCCGCATCAGTTTCTCGGGCTCGCCATTGATCACCGGCGGCTGGCCTGCCTGCACCGCAAGGGAAATGTCGCCAATCTGCATTTCGACCGGCTCGCGATTGCACAGCCGCAGCAGGGCGTCACAGGTCACGCGCCCCTCTTTTTTGCTGCCACCCGTCAGGTGATCAACCCCGCCCAGCGACAGCATTTTAGAGCCGTATTCGGACGTCATTACATGGCCGATCGGCTCGCCATCCACCAGCACCACTTCGCGCTCGTGTCCAATATGGCGATCGGTGTCGATTTTTACTTTCACGCCGCAATAGGAAAAGATGCCCTCGGTCACCACGGTGACCATATCCACGCCTTCCACATCCTGCGAAACGATGAAGGGGGCGGGTTTGTAATCGGGGTAGGTGGTGCCGGCACCCACAGCGGTGACGAACGATTTTTCCGATTGCAGCAGGTCGCCGTCCCAGTCGGAGCCGTCGGTGTCCTTCATGAACGGCACCAGTTTGTCGTGACTGGTTTCCAGCACCGTCAGCGGGTCCAGCCGCACCAGATCGCCGCCGTGGTTGGCGTAGCGGTCACATGCGCCGATTTTACCATCGGCGATGTAGCACATCACGGGGCAGGCATCGCAGCGGATTTTTTCGGGTTTGTCGGTCATTTGCGGGCCTCCAGAATGGCCGCGCGCACCCGTGCCGGTGTGGCGGGCAGATGGCGGATGCGCACTCCACTTGCATTATAGATGGCGTTCAGGATGGCGGGCGCGGTGGGGATCAGAACATGTTCGCCCAGCCCCTTGGCACCATAGGGGCCGTGGGCATCTGGGGCCTCGATGATCAGGGTTTCCACGGGTGGCATGTCGCCCATCGTCGGGATCAGGTAATCGTGCAAGTTTTCGGTGCGCCCCGGCAGGTATTCTTCCATCAAAGCCATGCCCAGCCCCTGCGCGATACCGCCCTGCACCTGCCCCTCAACCAGCATCGGATTAATCGCGTGGCCCACATCATGCGCCGCCACGAATTTCTTCGCTTTGACCAGCCCCAGCGCTGTGTCCACCGTCACCACCACCAGATGCGCGGCATAGCCGAACTGGGCATAGGGGATGCCTTGGCCGTTTTCATCCAGCGGGCTGGTGGGCGGGTCATAGGTTTCTTCGGCGCGAAAGATGTAGCCTTCGGTATCGGCGGGCAGTTGGCGCAAGTCGATCCGGTGGGTTTGGTCGCCATCAGTGACGGTGATTTCCCCGTTACCAAACGTCAGCACTGCCGCCTCGCCTGCATTGACCTGAGCCAGAATAGCGGTGCGCAGAGCCAGCCCCGACAGCCGCGCGGCATTGCCCGAAACATAGGTCTGGCGCGAGGCCGAGGTTTTGCCCGCGTCCGGCGTCAGATCCGTATCTGCACCGATCAGGGTGATCTGCTGCACCGGCACGCCCAAAGCGGTGGCAAAGATTTGCGCGATCACCGTGTTGGCCCCTTGGCCGATGTCCATCGCGCCTTGATGCAACACCACGGTGCCATCCGCACGGATGCCCGATTTGATGGTCGAGGGGTTGGGCAGCGAGGTGTTGCCACAGCCATACCAGCCCGCAGCAAGCCCGACGCCCATCTTCAAGGTTTCGTTTTCGGCGTTGAACGCGGCGGCCTTGGCGCGTTCGGAATCCCACGCGGGGCGCAGGGCCTCAAGGCAGGGTTTAACGCCGACCCCCTGTTCAAACACCTGCCCGCAGACGGTGGGCACGCCGTTATCCAGCGCGTTGATCAGGCGAAATTCCAGTGCGTCCATGCCCAGCTTTTCGGCCAGTTCGTCAAACAGGGTTTCCTGCGCCACCGCCGATTGCGGCACCCCGAACCCGCGAAACGCACCGGAAGGGGGGCAATGGGTATGCACCGCCTGCGTTTCCGCGCGGTAGTCGGCGATGCGGTAGGGGCCCGAGGCGTGAACCGGCACACGGTTGGCCACGGTTGGCCCCCAACTGGCATAGGCGCCGGTGTTGAAATGGCCGAAGAAATTGAAACCCGACAGCGTGCCATCCGCCTTGGCCCCGATTTGCAGGCTGATCTGCGCGGGGTGGCGTTTGGTGGTGGATTGCATCGATTCCTTGCGGCTGTAGGTCAGGCGCACGGGCTTGCCGGTTTTCAGGGTGGCGAGCGCCAGATAGGGTTGAACCGACAAATCCAGCTTGGACCCAAAGCCGCCGCCAACGCCGGTCGGGACAATGCGGATCTGGGTCTGGTCCATCGCAAGGATCAGTTCCAGCGCGTCGCGGTCCATGATGGGGGCTTGGGTGCAGGCGTGGATTTCGACGCGGCCATTGACCATCTGCGCAAATCCGGCCTCGGGTTCGATATAGGCGTGTTCGACAAAGCTGGTGGTGAAATCGGCCTGAACGGTGATGTCGGCATTGTCCAGCGCGGCCTGTGGATCACCGCATTTCACGAAACCGCCGCACATGATGTTGCCCTTGCGGCCTTCGTGCAGTTGAGGGGCGCTGGCGTCCAGTGCCTGATCAATGGTTTGGGCATCAACCAGTTGTTCCCATGTTACCGGAAAATCGGCGGGGTCAAATTGACGGATGAAATCAGGGGTGGCGATGATGGCGGCAACGGCTTCGCCACGGAAACGGGTTTCGTTCACGGCGAACACGGGTTGATCGGCAAAATCGGGGATCACACCAAAGCAATTCTGGCCGGGGATGGCGGCGGCGGTCAGAACCGTTTCAACTCCGTCATGCACAGCGACAAATCCGTCCAG
>CAZIDQ010000074.1:8991-11554 GCA_964538015.1 uncultured Marinosulfonomonas sp. | reverse complement strand
CCCATCAGGTCACGCGGTTGCAGCGTGGCGGTGATGGTTTTGCGACCGTGTGATTTGGTCAGCGGGGATTTGGGCGTTTTCGACATATGTTGTGCCTTACAGCGCCCCTTCGGGCGGATCGGCAATGATGCGGCCTGCACTCAGGTCCACGGTTGGCACCACCTCGCGGGTAAAGGGCAGCAGGATGGTGTTGCCCCCCGCGCTTGGCATGATCTCCAGCAGGTCGCTGGCGCCGTGGTTTTGCACCGCGTGGACCTTGCCCAGAACCGTGCCGCCGGTGTCCAGAACGGTCAGGCCGATCAGGTCGGCGTGATAGAATTCGTCATCCGGCAGGGCGGGCAGTTGATCACGCTGTGCAAACAGGCGAATACCCTTCAGGTCGTCGGCCTGCTCCTTGTTGGTGATCCCCTCGACCTTGGCCGCCAGTGCGCCCTTGATGCTGCGGGTGATGGTGATGGTATAGCTGCGTTTGCCGTCCTCGGTGGTCAGGGGGCTGTAGTCTGCTATCGCCTCGGGATCGGCGCAGAAGCTTTTCAACCGCACCTCGCCGTTGACGCCGTAAGAGCCGGAAAAAGCCCCGACACAGATGTGATCCGGATTGCCCATTTATCGCTCCAGTATGTTCAACGTCGTGCTGCGGGTTTCCCAGCCGACTTGTTGCAAGGTGGGGGTGGTTTTGTTTTCTTCAGGCCAGCCAACACACAGATAGGCAATCAGTGACCAGCCCGCAGGCACGTCCAGATCGCGGGTCAGGCGGGCGGGGTCAAGGATCGAAACCCAGCCAACGCCCAGCCCTTCGGCGCGGGCGGCCAGCCAGAACTGGGTGATCGCGGCCACCACCGAATAACGGCGGGTTTCGGGCATGGTGGCAGCACCAAGGCCCTGCCCTTTGACGGTTTCATCATCACAAAACACGGCAAACTGAACAGGCGCATCACGCATCCCGCTAAGTTTAAGCCCCGAATATATTTGTGCTTTTTCGCCGGAATACCCTTTCAGGGCATCGGCATTCGCAGCCTCGAAATTGGCAATCGCGGCATCGCGGGCAGTTTGCGAGGTGATCCTCACAATCCTCCACGGTTCGGATAGACCGACCGAGGGGGCCAGATTGAACGTCGATAAACAACGTTCAACAATAGCCCCCTCGACCGGATCCGTGCGAAAGCGGCGCACGTCGCGCCGCCAGCGCAGAAGCTGGGTAAACTCTTGCCGGAACTGATCGGAAAAATCAGGCATGAGCGAACCTAAACTGCTGATTACTCAGCAGCATTTTCCTCGGGCGCGGCTTCTTCGGCAGGTGCTTCTTCAGCAGGAGCAGCCGCCTTTTCAGCCTTTTCCTCAGCGCGGGCAACGGCTTTGTCGCCGGGCTTGCCTTTGTTGGGGTTGTTGCGCTCTTTCTTGTCCAGAACGCCTGCGGCCTCCAGAAAACGCGAAATGCGGTCAGTCGGCTGAGCGCCTTCGCCCAACCAGTATTTCACGCGCTCCATGTCCATTTTCACGCGATCTTCGGAATCTTTGGCCAGCAGTGGGTTATATGTGCCCAGCTTTTCGATGTAACGACCATCGCGGGGCATACGGCTGTCAGCCGCAACGATGCGATAAAAAGGACGTTTCTTGGAACCGCCGCGTGCGAGACGAATTTTCATAGCCATGATTAGTTTCTCCTATTTTGGCTGGGTGACGGGGTGAACCCCGCCCTACATTAGGTCTTGTGTTGGTTGTGGTGTTGGATAACTTCCTGAATGATGAAATTCAGGAATTTACGTGCGAATTTCGGGTCGAGGTTGGCCTTTTCGGCCAGTTCCTCGAGTCGTGCGATTTGTGTTGCCTCGCGGGTTGGATCAGAGGCGGGCAGGTCATGTTCGGCTTTCAGTTCGCCTACGGCCTGCGTGTGTTTGAAGCGTTCGCCCAAGGTATAGACAAGGATCGAATCCAGCCGGTCGATGCTTTCGCGGTGGTCCTTTAGCAGTTCAGCAGCGCGGGTGACGGGATCAGTCATTGGGGCCTCCGGTGTGTACCTTTTGTACAATCGAGGGGGTGAAACGTACATTCATGATAACGCCTCCGGTGCAGGGTGGCGATACATGCGGGTGGTGCCCATTTGTTCGTTTTCATAGACCCGATCCAGAACACAGCCCAACCGTTCGGCCAGTGCGATTGACCGGATATTATCGGGCACGATGTTGCTGGTCATGGTGGTGAAACCCATCACGCCATAGGCATGTTCGCGCACGGCCAAAGCGGCCTCGTAGGCAAAGCCTTTGCCTTCGGCGTTTTTGAACATCACCCAGCCGATTTCCGGCTCGGGCCAGCCTTCGGGGTTCCAGATGCCGACGATGCCGCAGGGCTGATTGTCGGCTTTGGTCACGACCGTCCAGTATCCGTATCCGCGCAATTGCCAGTGGCCGATGGAACTGGCGAACCAGCGCCATGCTTCGGGTCGCGAGGTAGTGTCGCCAAAACCGGCCGAGCGTTCTGTATCGGCAAAGAATTCCGCCAATGGCTCGAAGTCCTCGGCGACAGGGCCGCGCAGGATCAGGCGTTCGGTTTCAAGGGTGGGGAT
>CAZIDQ010000074.1:3002-8891 GCA_964538015.1 uncultured Marinosulfonomonas sp. | reverse complement strand
TCATTTCTTCTTACCAAATCCTGACAGCCCCGGAGGCAATCCGCCGCCGCCACCCAGACCGGGCAGTTTGCCGCCCATCTGTTTGGCCGCGGCTTCCATTGCCTTGGGGTCCATGTTCTGCAATTCGCCAGCCATGCCGTGGCCGCCTTTGCCAAACATCCCGCCCATGGCCTTTTTCAGCATGCCGCCTTTGCCCATTTTGCCCATCTTCTTCATCATGTCGGCCATCTGGCGGTGCATCTTCATCAGCTTGTTCAGCTCGGACACTTCCAGACCGGCGCCACGCGCGATGCGTTTCTTGCGGGATGCCTGCAACAGTTTCGGATTGGCGCGTTCGCGTTTGGTCATCGACTGGATCAACGCGATCTGGCGTTTCAGGATGCTGTCGTCAAAACCGGCCTCTTCCACCTGTTTCTTCATTTTACCCATGCCGGGCATCATGCCCATGATGCCTTCCATGCCGCCCATTTTCAGCATCTGCTCCAGCTGCTGTTTCAGGTCGTTCATGTTGAACTGACCCTTCTGGAAACGGCGCATCATGCGTTCGGCCTGTTCGGCCTCGATGGTTTCCTGTGCCTTTTCGACCAGCGATACGATATCGCCCATGCCCAAAATCCGGCCCGCCACACGTTCGGGGTGGAATTCCTCGAGCGCGTCCATCTTTTCGCCAAGGCCGACGAATTTGATCGGCTTGCCGGTGACGGCGCGCATCGAAAGCGCCGCGCCACCGCGCCCGTCGCCGTCCATACGGGTCAGGACCACGCCGGATACGCCGACCTTATTGTCGAATTCTTCGGCCACGTTCACCGCGTCCTGACCGGTCAGGCCATCGACCACCAGCAGGGTTTCGCGGGGGTTGGTGATGTCGCGCACGGATTGCACTTCGTCCATCAACACTTCGTCGATGTGAAGGCGACCGGCGGTGTCCAGCATATAGACGTCATAGCCGCCCATCGTCGCCTGCTGTTTGGCGCGTTTGGCGATGTCGATAGCAGACTGGCCTTTGACGATCGGCAGGGTATCGACGCCGATCTGGGTGCCGAGCACGGCCAACTGTTCCTGGGCGGCGGGGCGCTGCACGTCGAGCGAGGCCATCAGCACGCGTTTGCCCAGCTTTTCTTTCAGCCGTTTGGCCAGCTTGGCGGTGGTTGTGGTTTTACCCGAGCCTTGCAGACCGACCATCAGGATCGGCGCGGGCGCGTTGTCAATTTTCAACTCGCCGGCGTTGTCATTGTCACCCGCCAGCACATGCACCAGTTCGTCATGGACGATTTTCACGACCTGCTGGCCGGGGGTGATGGATTTTGTGACGGATTGGCCCGCGGCCTTTTCGGAAATTGCTTTGATGAAATCGCGGGCAACGGGCAGGGAAACGTCAGCCTCAAGCAGGGCCACGCGGACCTCGCGAAGCGCTGTTTTGATGTCGTCCTCGGACAGGGCGCCCTGTTTGGTCAGCCGATCAAAGACACCACCAAGGCGTTCGGATAGATTTTCAAACATCTTAAAGGCTCCTTTGCCGTTAACCATATGCCCCATCATGTAAGATGGAACGCCCAAATGCCAATCACCCCCGTGGGCGAAACCTCGCTGACGGGGGGCGATCCCCGCTTTCGCAGGGACCGGAAGTTTTGACGGACTTCCGGATACAGGGGGGATTTACGGCGGGAAGGCGCCAGAGTCAAGCGTGGGCGGATTTGCGGGCATTATACTGTGCCCCCGAACCCTGCAAAGCGTTCGATCCCGAAAGGGGCAAGCGCGGCGGGGGTGTTGCCGGTCATTACCAGTTCGGCCATCAAGGTGCCGATGGCGGGGGCCAGCGTAATGCCGCTGTGGGTGGCGATAACGTATAACCCCTGCGCATCGGGCATCGGCCCTGCAATGGTTTTGCCATCGGTCGGATATGGGCGCACACCGATCCCGAGGGTGCAATCCTTGATATCTACGTGGTTTGGCAAATCGGGGATCAGGGCCTGACAGCGCGTTAGCAGGTGTTGGCCGTTTAGGGTCAGGTTTTCGGGGGATTGGTCGCTGATGATCAACCCGTCAATATCGTCTGAAGCGATCTTTAGCCCGCCATTGAATTCAGGCAGGATATGCAATTCGCGGGTGCGCGATGTCAGGATGATCCGGTTTGGCAGCAGGGCATCCGGTAACGGCGGTGTTGTCAGAATCAAACCCGGCGGGGTGGCCATGGGAAATCCGCTGGTAAACCCGTCATACCCCGTTAAATCCGCCAGCGTTTGCGGGGTGTTTGCACCCGTGGCGACAATCACGTTCGGGGCGTAATATGAATCCGTTTCGGTGCGAATTCCGGTAACTTTTCCCGCATCGGTGGCCAGCAATTCAAGCGGCTGACAGGCGGGCCGGACAACACCCCCCATCGCGATGATTTTGGCGACCAGAAAGCGGGTGAAATGCGGGGCGTTGATGCTGATATCGGTGGGGGTATAAAGCGCGTGGGCCTCGGGCGGAAAGGTCAGGTTTGGCTCAAGTGCGCGCAACTGGGCGGGCGACAGCCATTCGGATGGATAGTTCAGGGCATCCAGCGCCTGCGCGATTTCCTTTGTTTCCGCCCAGTTTTCAGGATCATCCTGCGTGGCAAGGTGCAAGGCACCCTTTGGTTTCAGGCCAAGGGTATCAGCCCCGAATTCATCGGCCAGCGCGTAATACCCCTGCTGCCCTGCCAAATTCAGCGCGTGGTAGGCGGCATCATTGGTTTTCGTTGTGGCGTTGGCCCATGCAAAACTGTTTGCCGTGGTGCCTGTGGCGATTTCGGCACGATCAATCAGCAGGATTTTGTGGCCACGACGGCTAAGGAAAAACCCGGTTGTGCACCCGATGATTCCCCCGCCGATAATGATGGTATCAAATGTCATGTTGCAATCTGTATGCCGCCGATTGCATTCCGGCAAACCATTTCCACAGATGAGCGGATTTGTCGTGTGGCAGACCGGAGCACGCAGGCGTATGGGAAGGGCGCGTTATATTAGGAGAATGCGGTATGTTCAGGCAGATTGTGGCGTTTACCCTGATTTCGGGTGCGGCGGCGGCCGAGGGATACAACAGTGTCGAGGCCTTGGGCGAGGCGTTGTTTTTCGATGTGAATCTGTCGCAAAACCGCACGCAATCCTGTGCGACCTGTCACAACCCCGATCATGGCTATGTGGATACGCGTCAAACCGATGCAGGGTTGGCGTATTCGCTGGGCGACGACGGGGAATCGCTGGGGGATCGCAATGCGCCGACCATTACCTATGCGCGTGAGGTGCCGCCCTTTCAGGTGAACGATATGGACTACTACATGGGCGGGCAGTTTCTGGACGGGCGCGCGCATGATTTGGCAGCACAGGCCGGTGGCCCGCCACTGAACCCGATTGAAATGGGAATGCCGGATAAGGCCAGCGTGGTTTTGCGTCTGGCGGAAAATACCGATTATGTGGCGGCGCTAAAGGCGTATTTCGACGCGGATGTGGCCGATGTGGATGCCACCTATGACGCGATGACTCAGGCGATTGCCGCCTATGAGCGGACCGATCTGTTCGCCCCCTATGACAGCAAATATGACCGCGCGGTGCGGGGGGACTATGTGATGACCCCGCAAGAGGCCTTGGGGCAGGATCTGTTTTTCGACAAGGAGCGCACCAATTGCAGCCTGTGCCATGTCGAAAACGAGCAGCCCGCCAGCGCGGGCGAGCTGTTCACAGCGCATGAATACTTCAATCTGGGGGTGCCGACCAATGTGCCGGGGCGCAAGGCAAACGGGGTTCTGGTGGGCAAGATCGATTTTGGTCTGCTGGGGAACCCCGAGGTGAACGATGTGATCGAGATGGGTAAATTCCGCACCCCCACCTTGCGCAATGTCGCGGTGACGGGGCCGTATATGCATAACGGTATTTTCAACGATCTGCGCACGGTGGTTCTGTTTTATAACCGCTACAACATTGACGAGGCCGAGTGGCAGATCAATCCCGAAACCGGCAAGCCTTTTGGCTGGCCCGAGGTGCCCAAAACGCTGGCGGTCCGCGAGTTGACCCACGGGCCGGCCTTGACCAATCAGGAAATCGACGCGCTGGTGGCGTTCATGGAAACCCTGACCGATGCCCGGTACGAGGATTTGCTACAAGAATAGGCCCCTTGCATTTTTCAACGGTTCAGCCGAAGTTGCATGCCTATTGTTTGAAAATGCGCAGGGGTTGATCATGGACAGCTGGGATGAAATCCGCACCGCCTATCATGTTGCCCGTGCCGGAACTGTCAGCGGCGCGGCGCAGGTGCTGGGCGTACATCATGCCACGGTGATCCGGCATATTGATGCGCTGGAATCACAGATGGGCACCAAACTGTTCCAGCGACACGCGCGCGGCTATACCCCGACCGAAGCCGGTGCCGATCTGTTGCGGGTGGCGCAGGCGACAGATGACCAGTTTGCCCAGCTTGCCGGACGGATCAAGGGACAGGGCGACACGGTAACGGGGGATCTGGTGGTGACGTCGCTTGCCAATTTCTCGCATGTGATGACGCCGGTTCTGGTGCGGTTCCAGCGCAAACACCCCGAAGTCACGGTGCGCTATCTGACCGGATCGCGTCTGTTCCGGCTGGAGTATGGCGAGGCCCATGTGGCCATCCGTGCCGGATCGCCGCCGGATCAGCCCGACAATGTGGTGCAGAAGTTTTCGACCGAATGTATCGCGCTGTATGGGTCCGAGGACTACATCGCGGTGAACGGCATGCCCAAGGGCGAGGGTGATCTGGGGTCACACCGCTTTGTCAGCTTTGACGAACCCCACACCCGCGCGCCTTATCACCAGTGGCTAAAGGACAACATTCCGTCCGAACAGGTGACGTTCCGCGTGGCCGATGACCGCAGCCTGCAACAGGCCATTCTGGCGGGCGCGGGACTGGGGTTCATGACCGAACGGATGGCCGAAAGCCACACAGGGCTGGTCAAGGTATTGCCATCGCGGTCCGAGTGGGCCTCGCCTTTGTGGCTGGTCACGCATGTGGATTTGCACCGCACCGCCAAAGTGCAAACATTTCTCAAATTTCTAAAGATCGAAATGGCGATTGAGGCTGGTTGATGACAGGTAACATGCGCGGGCATCTGGCGATGCTGCTGTTTTCGGTGCTGGTGGCCGGATCGTTCAGTCTGGGTCATATGGCGGCAAATGAAATCGCACCGGCGGCGCTGAATGTGGTGCGGTTTTTGATTGCCTCGGTGGTGATTGGCACGGTGGCATCGCTGACCACAGGATTCAAACGCAGCGATTTTGATGCGCCATGGCGGTATCTGCTGCTGGGCGGTTTGTTTGCCATCTATTTCGTGCTGATGTTCGAGGGGCTGAAAACGGCTGATCCGGTCAGCACTTCGGCCGTGTTCACGCTGATCCCGCTGATGTCGGCGGGGTTCGGCTATCTGTTGCTGCGCCAGATCATGACGCGCCGGATGGCGCTGGCGCTGGCAATCGGGGCGGTGGGCGCACTGTGGGTGATTTTTCGCGCCGATCTGGCGGCGTTGCTGCGGTTTCGGATTGGCACGGGGGAAATGATCTATTTCTGGGGCTGCGTTGCGCATGCCATCTATACCCCGCTGGTGCGCAAACTGAACCGCGGCGAGGCGCCGGTGGTGTTCAGTTTCGGCATGATGGTGGCGGGGTTCTTTATCCTGCTGGCCTATGGCTGGAACGATCTGTGGGCGACCGACTGGGCCGCGCTGCCGGGGATCGTCTGGATCACGCTGGCCTATATTTCGATCGCGGCCAGTTCGATCACCTTTGTCTTACTGCAATATGCCGTGTTGCGCCTGCCTTCGGCCAAGGTGATGGCCTATACCTATCTGACACCCAGTTGGGTGATCCTGTGGGAAATCGCGCTGGGCAACGGGGCGCCGAA
>CAZIDQ010000074.1:0-2902 GCA_964538015.1 uncultured Marinosulfonomonas sp. | reverse complement strand
GCCACATCGGTGACGGCCATGTCATCCTCGAGCAGCATCGCAAGGATGGCGCGGCGGGTTGGATCGCCAAGGGCGGCAAAGGTGGTGTCCAGTGTGGTGCTCATGCCCGATGGGTATGCGCAAGGCGGGGTAATCGTCAACCGTTTGGTTGAATAACGGGTTTGGTGCGGATTCTGTTGGTTTGGCGAATTTGCCTCGCCGGCGTACTGTCGCAATATTCGGAATATTATTACATTACAGATAGTTAGCTTTAGATATATGGTGCCCCTTCGCGCTTGACTCATGCCCCCTTGCTGCCTAGGTTCCGCCCAACTGTCCGAGGGGGCCTTTTTGCCATGTCTGACGCACCTGATCCAAACCGGCTGAGTGAGCTGGAACAGCGGATTGCGGCGGCCAAGAAAGCGCAAGAACCGGAGCCCAAGGAACAATCGAAGATTTCCCAGGCGCATCATGCGTGGCGGATGATCGTCGAGCTGACCGTCGGTATCGCTATCGGCGTTGGCATTGGATACGGGCTGGATGTGCTGTTTGGCACGATGCCGTGGTTTCTGGTGCCGTTTACATTGTTAGGGTTCGCGGCGGGCGTCAACGTGATGTTGAAGACAGCCAAAGAACTGCAAGAAGAAAACACGGCCGAAACGGCCGAGATGGACGAGGGGAACTAGACGTGTCAGCAGAAGCACAAAGCGAAGGCATGCAATTTCATCCGATGGAACAGTTTACTGTGGAGCCGCTGTTTGGTGGTCACACTATCCACTGGTATACGCCCACAAATGTCACCTTGTGGATGGCACTTGCGGTTCTGGCCATCATCGGCCTGCTGGTTCTGGGTACACGCAAACGCGCGATCGTTCCCAGCCGCACACAGTCGGTTGCCGAGCTGGCCTATGGTTTTGTTCATTCGATGGTCGAGGATGTAGCCGGTAAAGAGGCGCTGAAATACTTCCCCTATATCATGACGCTGTTCATCTTTATCGTGTTCTCGAACTTTCTGGGCCTGATCCCGATGAGCTTCTCGACCACCTCCCATATCGCGGTCACCGTGGTGCTGGCGCTACTGGTGTTCGTTTCGGTCACATTGCTGGGCTTCTATCTGCACGGCATCAAGTTTCTGGGCCTGTTCTGGGTTTCAAGCGCGCCGCTGGCGCTGCGCCCTGTGCTGGCCGTGATCGAGATCATTTCCTATTTCGTGCGTCCCGTCAGCCATTCCATTCGTTTGGCCGGTAACGTCATGGCGGGTCACGCCGTGATCGAGGTGTTCGCGACCTTTGCAGGTGCGATCCTGATTGCGCCGCTGGCGATGGTCGGCATCGTTGCGATGTTCGGCATGGACGTGCTGGTGGCCTTCATTCAGGCCTATGTTTTCACTATTCTGACTTGTGTTTATCTAAAGGATGCGCTGCATCCATCGCACTAGTCAGCCCGACAATTCACTAATTACAAGCCAAATTCCAACGTAAGGAGAATACACTATGGAAGGCGATATCGTAGAAATGGGTAAATTCATCGGTGCAGGTCTGGCCACAATCGGTATGGGCGGCGCTGCTATCGGTGTTGGCTCGATCGTGGGCAACTTTCTGTCCGGCGCACTGCGCAACCCTTCGGCCGCTGGCGGCCAAACAGCTATGCTTTTCATCGGCATCGCATTTGCCGAGGCTTTCGGGATTTTCTCGTTCCTCGTTGCACTGCTGCTGATGTTCGCTGTTTAAGACCTGAGAACCAATCCTTACGGTCGGTGCGTCCCATTCGCGGGCGCACCGATGTAAACAAAGGTTCCTAGGAGGACGACGACATGGCAACAGAAGCTACAGAAGCCGCTGGCCAAATGGCGGAACACGGGGCCGAAGCCTCGGGTATGCCGCAGCTGGACTTCAGCACTTTTCCCAACCAGATATTCTGGTTGCTGGTCACGCTTGTCGTGATCTACCTCGTCCTGTCGCGGGTGGTTCTGCCGCGTGTAGGTTCGGTTTTGTCCGAACGCCAAGGGACGATTACGAATGATCTTGCGGCAGCCGAAGAGCTGAAGCAACAGGCTGTTGAAGCCGAAAAAGCCTATAACAAGGCCCTGAACGACGCCCGCGCTGAATCGCAAAAGATTGCAGCCGAAGCCAAGGCCGAAATTCAGGCCGAGTTGAACATTGCCATCGGCAAGGCCGACGCTGAAATCGCCGCCAAGTCTGCCGAGGCAGAAGCCGCGATTGCCGAAATCCGCAAGGGGTCGGTTGCAAGCGTCAAAAAGGTGGCCGCGGATACCGCAAAAGAGATTGTGGCCTCCATGGGCATCAAGACGGATGCCAAATCGGTGACCGCTGCAGTTACGTCACGGATGAAAGGGTAGGGACATGAAAAAACTTACAGTTCTCCTCATTCTTGCCGCTTCACCGGCACTTGCAAATGAGGGCCCGTTCTTTAGCCTTAAGAACCCTGAATTTGTGGTTGTCATCGGGTTTGTCCTGTTTCTGGCGCTGCTGGCCTACCTGAAGGTTCCCGGGCTGATTGGCGGGATGCTGGACAAGCGGGCCGAAGGCATCAAATCGGATCTGGACGAGGCCAAGGCCCTGCGCGAAGAAGCGCAGACGATCCTTGCCACTTATGAGCGCAAGCAAAAAGAAGTGCAGGAACAGGCCGACCGTATCGTCGAGGCCGCCAAGGCCGAAGCCGAGATTGCGGCAACCCAAGCCAAGGAAGACCTGAAAGCCTCGATCGCGCGCCGTCTGGCGGCTGCGGACGAGCAGATCACCTCGGCACAGGCCTCGGCCGTGAAAGAGGTGCGCGACAGCGCGATTGCGGTTGCGGTGGCTGCGGCTGAAGATGTGATTGCCAAGAAGCTGACAGCAGCGGATGGCAATGCGTTGATCGAGGACGCCATCAAGGATGTGGCCGCGAAGCTGCATTGATTTGA
>CAZIDQ010000073.1:0-11737 GCA_964538015.1 uncultured Marinosulfonomonas sp. | reverse complement strand
TAGGCGCACCATTCTTTTTCCATCATTCCAACAGAAATTAAACGCTGAAATCAACACCTTCGGCAAGTTAGCAAGGTGACGATTGAGCGTTCGAATTTCAGGCATCCGCGTTAAGCTGCGCTCAGGATTGGTAACATACCATCAACAAGTCTGCGTAGATGGGCCTATTTGGGTGGATTTTTCAGTTCCCGCCAACCCACTGCGAGGCCTGTCAGGTACAGGGGGTTGCTACGCTTGTTCCCAGCAGGGTCGAGATTTCATGCCCCGCTTTGAGCATTTCTTGCTTTGCGATGTCCAGATCAGGGTCGTTTGTGGCAATCAGCCTTTGGATATAGGGAATAGTCAACGAGGCCGCCACCTGACCGGAATAATCCGTGATTGGCACCGAAATATTTTGTACGCCGGCAATAACCATCGAGGGGCTGACGCAAACACCCTGTGAAACAGTTTGTGCGACATTCCCTATAAACATCCCGATTTGTTCTTTTGTGGCGCCTTCAATCCGGTCGCAGATATTCTTTAGCCGCAGTTCGGAAAACTGGCTGGCAAGTACTGCCCCCGAAGCTGTCAGGGTTAGCGGAATCCGTGCGCCCAGACGCACACTGGTAATATTGTTGCCTGGCGGGTCGTTCTGGGCAATCACGAGGATATCGGTGCCGTAAAGAATGGACAGATGGATGGACTGGTTTAGCTCTTCGGCCAGATTGGCCATTATGTCTGCCGCAACATTGGTCAAACGCTTGATCGGCGGATGGCGGTGCGCCAGTTCGAACATCTTCAGGGTCAGCGAATATTGTTCACTGGCCTCATTGATACTGACATATCCGCGATCGGTCAGTACCGCCAGCATACGGAAAATTTCGCTTATGGACCGGTCCAGCATCTTGGCAATTTCGGACTTTTTCATGCCGGAGCTGCGGGTGGCTAACAGCTCTAGGATATCCAGCCCTTTAGACAGCGCGGGGGCGCTATATTTCTCTGCTTTTTTGACCTTGTCCACCTTCACCGTTTACCCCCTTCAATCAGATAATTTTTGACGGTTAGCACAGTAAATCCGAAAACTGAATGTCTTGCTTGAACGGCATGTCCGTTACCGCCAGATTTTCCGGGCGTTCTGTTTATAAAAGGCATGCCGATCCTGTGCGGACCACCCGTCTGTCATGGCATGGGTGGCCGCCACCCATGTTTCCAGTCCGCCCCCCAGATTGCAGACCGGACTGTCGCTGCCCCAGATGATGCGGTCATGTCCAAAGGCGGCTACTGTATGGTCGAAATAGGGGCGGATGTCCTTCAGCCCCCATGTATCGGCATCCGCATAAGCAATCAGACCCGAGATTTTACCGATCACATTCGGGCGTTTAGCCAATTCTGTCAGGTTTACCGCCCAAGGCTGAAACGCATCCGCTTTGATATCGGGAACCCCGCAGTGGTTCAGGATGAACCTAACATTGGGGCAATGATCCACCAGCGCAATGCCGATATCCATCTGGCGGGGCAGGACGTGCAGGTCAAAGGTTAATCCGCTGTTGGCCAGCCTGTTCAGATTGTCCCGAAAAATCTGCGTTTTTGACAATCCGTCCGGAACCGTATGCAAAACGCGCCGGAGCCCTTTTATCACCGGATTGTCCTGCGCCCACTCCACAAAAGCCGGAAAATCCGCATGTTCAGGACGGCAGGCCGAAATTGCACCGCGCATCGGGCTGTCCGGTATCTGCATCAATTCGCCGATCAGGGCGGTTTCATCGCGGATCAGGTTTTCCCCGACATCCACTTCCATATGCAGGCAGTCACTGATTCCCGAACGCCGCGCCTTTTGCATATAGCTGTCAAAAGTGCTGGGCCGGTTCAGGGCCTCGAAACCTGCCAGCCACGGGTATTCCAGCCGGTCGGGATAGATCAGATGCAAGTGGGTATCGAAAAACATGCGGTCTCTCCATTTCCTGTCCGGATTAAAGATTGACTAAATATAAAAGTCAAGTTTATATACAAAACAATATGCGGGGAAACCGCATTTCTACAACAGAACATCCAAGGGAGGATTCTATGAAACAGAAATTGTTCCGGTCATTGCTAAAGGTAACGACCTGTCTGGCCATGGGGGTGACGGCACCCGCATTTGCTGGCGAATTTGACGGTGTGACGATTCAAGCCAAACTGATCGGTGGCCAGCAATACGAAGGGCTGTATGCCCGCATTGCGGACTGGGAAGCCGCAACAGGGGCCAAGGTCGATATCATTTCCAAGAAAGCCCACTTTGAACTGGACAAGGAATTCAAATCCGACATCGCAGCAGGCACAACCAGTTGGTGCGTTGGGTCGAACCATTCGTCCTTTGCGCCACAATATGGCAACCTGTATGATGATCTGACCCCCCATGTCAGTGCGGATGATACCGCTGGTTTCGTTCCTGCGATGATCGCGTCTTCGACCATTGACGGCAAACTGGTCATGCTACCCCGTGCGCAATTTGATGTATCGGTTCTATACTATCAGAAATCATTATACGAAGACGCGGACCGTCAGGCCGCCTACAAGGAAAAATTCGGAACCGATCTTGCGCCGCCAACCACGCTTGACGAATTCAAACAGCAGGCGATCTTCTTTGCTGATCCGCCAAATTTTTATGGCACGCAATATGCCGGTAAAGACGAAGGCGCGTCAGGCCGTTTCTATGAGATGGTTGTGGCCAATGGCGGTAAAATGTTCAACGATGACTGGACACCAGCCTTTAACAGCGATGCAGGCAAAGAAGCCTTGCAATGGTTTGTTGATCTATACAAAGCGGGCGCGGTTCCTCCGGGCACCACATCGTATTTGTGGGATGAACTGGGCGCGGGCTTTGCTTCGGGTACCATTGCGATCAATCTGGACTGGCCGGGCTGGTCTGGCTATTTCAACGATCCCGAAAGCTCGAAGGCGGCGGGCAATGTCGGCATTGCGGTTCAGCCGATGGGCAGTGCTGGCATCCATACCGGCTGGTCCGGGTTCCACGGTTTCTCGGTGACACAGGATTGCGCCAACAAGGAAGCTGCGGCATCACTGGTTAAGTTCCTGACAAGCGAAGAAAGCCAGATCGCAGAATCTGCTGGCGGCTCTCTGCCAACACGCACAGCCGTTTGGGATCATGTTGTCGAAGCTGCAAAGGATGATCCGTATCGCTCGATGGCGCTGAATGTGTTCAAGGAAGGCGCGACATATGCCTTTGCTGTGCCACAGACGGAATACTGGATCGAAGCCAGCAACCTGATTTTCCCTGAAATTCAGGCGGCAATTCTGGGCGATAAAACTGTAGACGAGGCGCTTCAGGCAGCTTCTGATGCGGTTGATGAAATGATGCAGGAAAACGGGGTTTACTAAAACCTTCTTCCTTTTGCAGAGGCGGCGCATGTGCCGCCTCTGTTTCCAGCTCCAGCAAAGTTGTCCCCCATGTCACTTAAAAAAATGCCAGCCTGGTTTCTGCTGATTTTACCCGCAGTGTTGATCCTTGCCGCTGTGGTTCTGGTTCCGTTGTTGTTGTCTCTGTATTCCAGTTTCACACCTTACCGGCTGACCAAACCCGAAACGCTGTATAAATGGATCGGCACATACAACTATGAAAAGGCTGTCAAAAGCGTTGTGTTCTGGAAGGCCTTCGGGCGCACAGTTCTACTGCTTACCATTGCGCTTAATCTGGAAATGCTTCTGGGCCTGGGACTGGCCCTGCTGGTCAGTCGCGTCACGCGCGGACAACGGATGCTGCGCACGATTATGATGTTTCCGATGATGTTTTCCCCCATTCTGGTGGGGTTCCAGTTCAAATTTATCTTTAACGACAACGTCGGACTGGTGAACAACGCATTGCAATCGCTGGGCCTGACCGACACCGCCATCCCGTGGCTGGTGGATGAAAAACTGGCGATGTTTTCAATCATCTTTGCCGAAATCTGGACTTCGACCAGTGTTTTCGCCATCCTGATTCTTGCTGGCCTGTTCGCCATTCCGCAAGACCCGCTTGAGGCGGCCAAGGTGGATGGTTGCACCCCGTGGCAGACATTCCGCCATATCACCCTGCCGTTCGTGATGCCGTTCATATATATCGCACTGGCGATCCGCAGCCTTGATGTGGCGCGCGCCTATGACATTGTGCAGATCATGACCAATGGCGGCCCTGCCCGGCGGACCGAGCTGTTGTGGACCCTGATTGGGCGCACCGGTTATGTGGATGCCAAAATGGGCTATGCCAACGCAATGGGCTATGTGTCGATCGTGTTGGCGATTTTCTTTACAATCTACTTCTTTAGAAAGCTCAACGCCGCGCGGTCCGAGCTGGGGATGGCGGGCTAATGGATCTTAATCAAAAACACCGTATTCGTGGCCGGTTTATCAATGCGGCCCACCATGTGACCTTGTTCATCGCCATGTCGATCATCTGTATTCCGGGGCTGTGGATTGTGCTGAATTCGTTCCGCCCCACCGTTGACATTATGGCCAAACCGCCGGTCTGGGTGCCGCGCGGGCTGAACCTTGACAACTACCGTGCGATGTTTGGCGGCGCGGGTGAAGGCGGCGTGCCGGTGGTGCAGTATTTCATGAACTCATTGGTGATTTCGGTTACTAGCACTCTGATTGCGCTGCTGATCGGTATGGCGGGTGGCTATGCCTTTGCGCGCTACCGGTTCAAGGGTAAGAACGCAATCTTTATCGGCCTGCTGCTGACCCGCGCGGTGCCCGGTGTGGCCCTGTCGCTGCCGCTGTTTATTGTGATGGCGAAAACCGGCCTGATAGATACCCATTTCGGACTGATACTGGTTTATGTGGCGATGAATGTGCCGTTTACCATCTGGCTGATCGACGGGTTTTTCCGTCAGGTGCCCCCCGATCTGGCCGAAGCGGCCGAGATTGACGGCTGCACCCGTTGGCAGGCCTTTTGGCGGGTGGAATTTCCAGTGGCCAAGGCGGGTGTTGCCTCGGCGGGGATCTTTGCATTCCTGACCTCGTGGAACGAATATGCACTGGCCAGCCAGTTGACGCGCTCGACGTTTTCGAAAACCATGCCGGTGGGTTTGCGCGATTTTACCTCCGAATTCACCATCAACTGGGGCGGCATGTGCGCATTGGCGGTGCTGATGATCATCCCCGCCCTGATCCTGACCTTCCTTGTTCAAAAACACCTGATTGCCGGACTGACCTTCGGCGGCGTGAAAGGCTAATTCACATGGCGCAAGTACTGCTTAATAATGTTGTCAAAAAATACGGGGCGCTGGAAGTTGTGCACGGCATTGATCTGGATGTGGCCCATAACGAATTCGTGGTGCTGGTCGGCCCGTCGGGGTGCGGTAAATCCACCACCCTACGGATGATCGCGGGCCTTGAGGATATATCGGGCGGGGATATCAGTATTGGTGATCGGGTGGTGAATGATCTGCCGCCACGGGATCGCAACATTTCGATGGTGTTTCAGAATTACGCGCTTTATCCGCATATGACCGTGCGCGAAAATCTGGGATTTTCGCTGAAGATTGCCGGCAAAGACAAGGCCGAAATTAACCGCGCGGTGGCTGAGGCCGCCGCCATCCTCAGCCTTGACGACTATATGGATCGCAAACCCGGTGCGCTGTCGGGCGGGCAACGTCAGCGGGTGGCGATGGGTCGCGCGATTGTGCGTCATCCCGATGTGTTTCTGTTCGACGAACCCCTGTCGAACCTCGACGCCAAACTGCGCGCGCAGATGCGGGTAGAAATCAAAAAGCTGCACCAGAAAATCGAAACCACGATTATCTATGTCACCCACGATCAGGTCGAGGCAATGACACTGGCCGACCGGATTGTGATTATGCGTGACGGGTATATCGAACAGCAGGGCACCCCGTCCGAAGTGTTTGAAAACCCCGCCAATACCTTTGTTGCCACCTTTATCGGCTCGCCGCCGATGAACCTGTTGTCGGGTAGGGTAGGGTCGAAGGGTCTGGAATTTGCTGAAGGGTTCACATTGCCGCTACCGCAGGAATTTGCCGGAGTGACCGAGGGCCGCAATATCATTCTGGGTTTTCGCGCCGACAATATGATGCCCGAGGGGCACACGCTGGAGATGGACGAACCATCGCTACCGATTGAAATGTCGGTGGTTGTCAGCGAGCCTCTGGGCACTGAAACCCTGCTGTATACCCGTTTGGCGGGTCAGGAAGTGCAGGCCAAGATGCTAAAGCCGCGCCCCGTTACGGATGGCGAGGTTTTGACATTCCATCTGGATCTGGCGCGTTGCCACCTGTTTGATGCCGAATCCGGTCAGAGCCTGAGGTAGACAAATGGCGCGGATCAAAACAGTCGAGATTTTCATGGTGGATTTGCAGCCCAAAGTGTTGCGCACCGACGCGATCCAGTCCTTTGAGAGCCAGCAAACCCCTTTTGTGCGGATCACCGATTGCGACGGGGTGCAGGGGCTGGGCTATAGCTATACCATCGGGCAGGGAGGTAGCGCCGTTATGGCCCTGTTGCGCGATCACCTGATCGGGCAATTGATTGGGCGTGAAGCCGAAGCCATCGGTCGTATCTGGCGGGACTTGAAGTTTTCCATTCATGCCACAGCTGTGGGCGCGATTTCTTCGCTGGCGCTGGCAGCAATTGATATTGCGCTGTGGGATTTGCGCTGTGTCCGTGCAAACCTGCCATTGTCACGGATGCTGGGCGGGGCAAAGGATTCAGTGCCGATGTATACCACCGAAGGTGGCTGGCTGCATATCGAAACCGATGATCTGGTCGCGGATGCGTTAGACGCGCAAGCCAAGGGGTTTTCGGGATCAAAGGTCAAAATCGGCAAACCGCATATGGCCGAGGACCGCGCGCGCCTGAAGGCGGTGCGCGATGCGGTTGGGCCGAACTACGAGATTATGGTCGATGCAAACCAGTCCTTTGCCCTGTCCGAGGCGCGCCGCCGTGCGGTGATGCTGGAACAGCTGGACATCGCGTGGTTCGAAGAACCCATGCCTGCCGACGATGTCATGCAACACGCCCAACTTGCGGCGGGCACTTCGGTGCCGGTTGCTGTAGGCGAGAGCCTGTATTCCCTAAGCCAGTTCAAGGATTATCTGGCAACGGGCGCGGCTTCGGTCGTGCAGGTGGATGTCGCGCGAATTGGTGGTATTACGCCCTGGATGAAGGTGGCGCATATGGCCGAGGCATTTAATGTATCTGTTTGCCCGCATTTCCTGATGGAACTGCATGTGTCGTTGGTCTGTGCCATCCCCAACGCGCCGTGGCTGGAGTATATTCCGCAACTGGATAGTGTGACAAAAACCGGAATGAAAATGGATCAGGGCCGCGCCTATCCGTCCGATGCGCCGGGGCTGGGGATCGACTGGGACATGCAGGCGATTGACGCGGCCTGTATCAAGGAACTGTCGGCAGAGGTAACGGCATGAAACGCTATGGATCCGTGATTGGCCTGAAGGTTGATAAGATCGAAGAATACAAGCGTCTGCATGCAGAGGTTTGGCCTGCGGTTCTGGCCAAAATTACCGAATGCAACATCCGCAACTACACCATTTTCCTGCGCGAACCGGAAAACCTGTTGTTCAGCTATTTTGAATATGTGGGCGATGATTTTGCTGCCGACATGGCTGCAATGGCCGCCGACCCTGAAACGCAACGCTGGTGGGACGTCTGTGGTCCTTGCCAGCAGCCGCTAAAGCCCCGTGGCGAGGGCGAGCATTGGGCAACACTGGAGGAAGTGTTCCACCATGATTGAACTAAACCAAAGCTGGCCACGCCCCGCCAACCCGCTGCCGATCGTGATCTTCGGGGCTGGCTCGATTGTAACAGACGCACATATTCCGGCCTATCAGGCTGCAGGTTTCCCTATCCGCGGTATCTTTGATCCCGATCTGCCCAAAGCGCAGGCACTGGGCAAAAAATACGGATTCACGGCCTATAGCACGGCCACAGAAGCCGCAGCACAAAACGATGTGGTGTTCGATCTGGCCACGCCACCGGATGCTCACGCCGGAATTCTTCGCACTCTTCCCCAAGAGGCGCCGGTTCTGATCCAGAAACCTATGGGATCTGATCTGGCCGGCGCCACCGAAATCTTGCAAATCTGCCGCGACCGCAATCTAAAGGCCGCAGTGAACTTCCAATTGCGGTTTGCGCCGATGATGCTGGCGTTAAAAGATGCGATTGATCAGGGGATGCTGGGCGAAGTGGTGGATTTTGACGCCTGGCTGGCGCTGGATACCCCTTGGGGCTTGTGGGAGTTTCTGAAAAATCTGCCACGGGTCGAAATCCTGCTGCATTCGATCCACTACATGGATTTCATCCGTTCGATCCTTGGTAATCCGCTGGGTGTCCATGCCAAAACCCTTGGCCACCCCAATGACAGCACTTCAAACACCCGAACAGCCGCCATTCTGGACTATGGCGACAGGGTGCGCTGTGCCCTGTCGATCAACCACAACCATGCCTTCGGGCGCAAACATCAGGCCTGCGAGTTCCGTATCTGTGGCACCAAGGGCGCGGCTTACGTGCAACTGGGCGTGAATCTGGATTACCCGCGCGGCGAACCCGACATTCTGGAAATCAACACCGGTGATGGCTGGGTGGATGTCCCGCTGACGGGATCATGGTTCATCGAAGCCTTTGGCAACCGCATGTCCCAGTTGCAACGCTTTGCCACCGGCGAAGAAGATACGCTGGTGTCGTCGGTCGAAGATGCCTGGCATACCATGGCACTGGTCGAAGCCGCTTATGCAAGCAGTGCTGCACCGGCAACACCATTGGCAGGAAAACCGAAATGAGCGATCTGCTGAAACTGCACCCCGCCGACAACGTGCTGATCGCCCTGCGCCCCCTGCCTGCAGGGACAAAAGCCCAAGGCGTGACCCTGCAAAGCGAAATTTCACTGGCGCACAAGGTGGCCGCAACCGCCATTGCGGCGGGGGAGGACGTGTTGAAATACGGTATGGTTATCGGCTGCGCATTGGTGGATATCACCCCGGGTGAACATGTGCATGTCCACAATATAGAGAGCAAATACACCGCCACCCATTATCACAAGGACGAGGTCGCATGAGCGCACTATCGGGATATTTGCGCGCCGACGGGCGCAAGGGCATCCGCAATGTGGTTGCTGTGGCCTATCTGGTTGAGTGCGCACATTTCGTCGCGCGTGAAATTGCGGGTCAGGGCGCGCATCTGATCGGGTTTCCCGGCTGTTTCCCGAATGAATACGCACAAAAGATGATGGAGCGCCTTTGCACCCATCCCAATGTGGGCGCGGTTTTACTGGTATCTCTGGGCTGTGAAAGCTTTAACAGGGCGCAGTTGGAGCAAGTGGTCGCCGACAGCGGCAGGCCGGTGAAAACGCTGGTGATCCAGAAAACCGGCGGCACGGCGCAAACCATCACCAAAGGCAAGGCATGGGTAGAGGAGCAGACATTGGCGCTGGCCACCCAGCCGCGTGTGCCGATGGGTGTGAGTGAACTGGTGGTTGGCACCATTTGCGGTGGCTCGGATGGCACCAGCGGTATTTCCGGCAATCCGGCGGCAGGGCGGGCGTTTGACAGGTTGGTGGCCGAGGGTGCCACCTGTATTTTCGAGGAAACCGGCGAGTTGATCGGCTGCGAAGACATCATGGCTGAACGCGCGGCCACCCCCGAACTGGCCGACGAGTTGCGCGCTGCCGTGGCCAAGGCCGAACGCTATTACGATACTCTTGGATTTGGCAGTTTTGCCTCGGGCAACGCCACCGGCGGGCTGACCACGATCGAGGAAAAATCGCTGGGGGCCTATGTGAAAAGCGGCTCCAGCCCGATTTCCGGCCTGATCAAACCGGGGGACCGGCCCCCCACCGGCGGGCTGTATCTGATGGATGTGGTGCCCGATGGCGAAGTGCGCTTTGGCTTTCCCAATATCGCCGACAATGCCGAGATCGTCGAGATGATGGCCTCGGGCGCGCATTTGACGTTGTTTGTGACCGGGCGCGGCTCGGTTGTCGGGTCGGCCTTGGGGCCGGTGATCAAGATCTGCGCCAACCCTGAAACCTATCGCAATCTGGCCGATGATATGGACATCAACGCTGGTGCCATCATCGAAGGTATGGCAACGATGGATCAGGTTGGCAGCGAAATCTACCAGATGGTGCTGGATGTGTCCCAAGGACAGGAAACCGCATCCGAAGCCCTTGGCCACCGCGAATTCATTCTGACCTACAAAAGCTTTGCGCCGGCTGGCCCTGCCTGTCTGCCCACCCGATCATAAGGAGAACACAATGCAACGACTAAAAGGAAAAACCGTTCTGGCAACGGCATCGGGGGCGGGCATTGGTCTGGCCACTGTTTTGCGGATGCGCGACGAGGGGGCACGGGTGATTGCCACCGACATCAATATTGATCCGATTGCGGATATTGACGGTCTTGAGGTTCACAAGCTGGACGTGACCGACACCGCCGCAATCAACGCGCTGGCAGCGGATATCGGGCCGGTTGATGTTCTGTTCAACTGTGCCGGATTTGTCCATGCAGGCAGTATTCTGGAGGCCACAGAAGCCGACCTGGATTTTGCCTGGTCGCTGAATGTAAAGGCGATGTTTGACACCATCCGCGCGGTTTTGCCAGCGATGCTGGAACGGGGCAGCGGCTCGATTGTGAATATGTCGTCGGTGGCCAGCTCGATTAAGGGCGTACCGAACCGCTTTGTCTATACCACCACCAAGGCCGCCGTGATCGGCCTGACCAAATCGGTGGCGGCTGAATATGTGGCCAAAGGGGTGCGTTGCAATGCGATTTGCCCCGGAACCGTCGAAAGCCCCTCGCTTCAGGAACGGCTTCGTGCCACGGGTGATTACGAGCAGGCGATGAAGGATTTCGTTGCCCGTCAGCCGATGGGGCGTATCGGCAAGCCAGAGGAAATAGCGGCATTGGCCACCTATCTGGCATCGGACGAAGCGGGGTTTACCACGGGGCAAACCCATATAATTGATGGCGGCTGGGCCAACTAAGGAGCACAATATGAAACTTGTACGATATGGCGAACGCGGTGCCGAAAAACCCGGCGCGATTGATGAAAATGGCGATCTGCGCGATCTGTCGGCTGTGGTGAAGGATATTGCGGGCGATGTGCTGACCGATCTGGACCGGCTAAAGGCTCTGGATCTATCGACCCTGCCCAAGGTTGGCGGGACACCACGCCTTGGCGCTTGTGTTGGCGGCACTGGTAAATTCATGTGCATCGGTTTGAACTATTCCGATCACGCTGCCGAGGCCGGCATGCAGGTGCCAAGTGAACCGGTGCTGTTCATGAAAGCGACCAGTGCCATGTGCGGCCCGAATGACCCGATCATAATCCCGCGCGGTTCCGAGAAAACCGATTGGGAGGTCGAACTGGGCGTGGTGATTGGCAGGTCGGCAAAATATGTGGACGAGGCCAATGCGCTGGACCACGTGGCCGGTTATTGCGTGATCAACGATGTGTCCGAACGTGCCTATCAAATCGAAATGGAAGGGCAATGGTGCAAGGGCAAGGGGTGTGACAACTTTGGCCAAACCGGCCCGTATCTGGTGACTGCAGATCAGGTGCTGGACCCGCAGAACCTGAAGATGTGGCTGGATTTGAACGGCGAGCGCAAACAGGACGGCAGCACAGCGACAATGGTTTACGGGGTGGCGCATCTGGTCAGTTATCTTAGCCGGTTTTTCACGTTGCATCCGGGTGATATTATCTCGACAGGCACACCTCCGGGCGTTGGCATGGGCCAGAACCCGCCGCG
>CAZIDQ010000072.1:0-11982 GCA_964538015.1 uncultured Marinosulfonomonas sp. | reverse complement strand
ATTCCCCCCAGCAGCCTGTATCAACATCCGATCAGACCCCAGTATGGATGAGGCCTTCGCCAGAGCCAAAAGCTTGTGTTCCATTTCCTGCAATGCCTAACCCCTTAATCCTGAAGCCCATACGTCGCGAAATTTGCGCGGGTTTCTTCCAAATCCTGCTCACTCAGGATCACAGGATCACCCAGCAGCAGAGCGTGGTAGTATTGCTTGGCTATGGTTTCCAACTCGATTGCCAGCCAGATGGCCTTGTCCAGAGTTGCCCCGATGGCGATCATTCCGTGATTGCCCAACAGACAACCATTGCGCCCGTCCAATGCTTTCAGCGCTTCGTCCGATAAGGCCTTGGTGCCATAACAAGCAAAACCAGAACACCGGATATCATCACCGCCAAAGGCCGCGATCATATAGTGGCAGGCAGGTATGTTTTTACGACAAATCGCAAGGATCGTGGCAAAGGGCGAATGCAGATGCACGATGGCACCGACATCTGGCCGCGACCGTAGAATATCCAGATGGAAGCGCCACTCGGTCGAAGGTTTCAGTGGGCCATCCCAAGTGCCATAGTCCCCTTCCACCGGCAAAACGGCAATCATTTCCGGTTGCATTCTTTCGTATTTGATTGCGCTGGGGGAAATCAGCATCTGGTCGCCATATCGCACGCTGATATTGCCCGATGTGCCCTGGTTCAGCCCCATGGTGTTCATTTCAAGACAGGCATCAATAATTGCCCGCCGAATAGCAGTTTCTTCGGTTGTTTCTGTCATCTTGTCGCTTCCGGTTATTCGCCGATCCTGAGTTCGGTATCAGCATCAAAAATATGAACCCGTTCGGGGGCAACGCTTAACTTAACAGTCTGTCGCGATTGTATATTGGTTATTCGTTCGACCACGGCGGTAAATTCCTGACCCTGCAGCCGCATGTGCAATTGAATGTCCGCACCGGTTTTTTCGGCCAGCTCCACTTTTCCTTCGATTGCACCGTCTTCATCAATGGACAGGTCCGACGGACGAATTCCGCAAATAACACGGTGCCCTTCTTTGATGTCATCAAAGGTCGACCTTAGTTCCACACAAATGTGATCAGCAACGAACATCGGTTTTCCATCCTTGCGGGCAATCGTTCCTTCGACAAAATTCATGGCCGGAGAACCAATGAAATCCGCAACATATTTCGATTTTGGGCGGTCATACAGATCGTCTGGCGTACCCATCTGCACAATCCGCCCACCCTGCATCAGCACAATCTTGTCGGCCATTGTCATGGCTTCGATCTGATCATGGGTGACATAGATCGTAGTTGCCCCCAGTCGTTCGTGCAGTTGGCGGATTTCCACCCGCATATGGGCGCGCAGTTTTGCATCCAGATTGGAAAGCGGTTCGTCAAACAAAAACACTTTGGCGTTGCGTACCATCGCCCGGCCCATTGCCACCCGCTGACGCTGGCCACCGGACAATTCCCCCGGTTTGCGATCCAGTAATTCACCCAGTCCCAAAACTTCGGCGGCCTCGGTCACCTTGCGTTTGATATCGTCTTTTGAACGCTTGGCAACGGTCATACTAAAAGCGATGTTGTCAAAAACGGTCATTGTCGGATAGAGCGCGTAGTTCTGGAACACCATTGCTATATCCCGGTCCCGCGGGTGCACGTCATTAACACGACGGCCATCAATCAGGATGTCCCCCGATGTTACGGTTTCCAATCCGGCGGTCATACGCAACAACGTGGTTTTGCCACATCCCGATGACCCAAGAAGGACAACAAATTCGCCTTCTCCGACACTTAGATTTAAATCCTTCAGGACATTTACCGCCCCGTAGTCTTTGACAATTTTTTGGAACTCGACGTTGGCCATTTAAAAGGATCTTCCCTAGTATTTCTGTCGGGTTGGTGTCAGGCATATTTCCTGAACCAACACTTTTTGCGGTAGTTGATAGGCATCAAGGATTAAGTCGGCTAGAATGTCGGCCTCGATGCCCCCACCCATTTTCGCCTTGTTTTCCTGATACCCTTGCAGGGTAACAGGATCGAGGACAGCCGATAACACTTCGGTTTCGATCACCCCCGGAGAGACGACAATCACACGGACATCATAGTCCGACAGATATTCGCGAAGAGATTCCGACACGGCATGGACAAAAAACTTTGTGCCACAGTAAACCGTATGATCAGGATAAACCTTACGCCCCGCAATCGAGCTCATCATTACCAGGGTTCCGCAGCGGCGCTCCATCATTCCCGCCATCACCGCATGGACCGTGTTCATCACGCCCTTGGTGTTGATGTCGATCATCTCGTCCCATTCTTCAGGGGGCTGGCGACCAATGTCGGCCAACCGGGCGATCCCGGCATTGGCAAACATTAAATTCGTGGGGCCAAAGATTTCCTCGGCGTCTTTTACCGCTGCGTTCAAAGCCGAGCGGTCACGGACATCTACCTTGCGGCAGATTGAATTTGGCAGGTTCATACTTTCAAGCCGGTCAAGCCGTCGCGCCATCAACAACACCGGATATTCCGCCGCTGAAAAAGCTCGCGCCGTTGCTTCGCCAATTCCCGAACTGGCACCAGTAATTGCAACAAGAGGTTTGTAAGCCATCTGGTTTCCTTATGTCATCAGGTCGGTGATGGCCCAAAGGGCCACCACCATTCTTATCTTCGAGATCACCCAGCGACGATTTTGTCGGTTGCAGATGCAATATCGTCCATTGCCTCTTTTGCTGAAGAATACTCGCCAGCAAAGTATTTACCCAACCGTACCGGTATGGTGTCATTGGCCAATTCTGCCCATTGTGGCAGATCAGGCTCTGACCCCATATCCATCGCAATAGTATCGCGAACGACATTCAGGTGGCGCGTGGTGCCTGCGCCAACGCGGTTGTTGGCGATGATGCGTGGATCATCGTAGACCGAAGAACGTGTTGGTCCGGTGCCACCACCCAGTGCAGTGATCAGAACCTGGGTATCGGCGCAGGTCGCCCACTGCATGAATATCCATGCGGCATCAATGTTTTTCGATGATTTGGATACTGCCAAGGATGAGCCACCCTGATGGCCAACCCCGGGAATTTCGCCATACCCTGTTTGATCAACCGTGCGCAAAGCCTTGCTTGGGGCAGGGCAGCGAACAGCTTCGATCAGACCCGATACTTTGGTTGCTGACGGGTCGTCGAAATAAGGGAAGAATTCGCCCCATGACATCATCGTTGCGGCAACACCCTGAGCAACAGATTGCCCCTGACCATCCCATGTCCACCCGTTCACACCAGGCGGCATGGTATCACGCAGTTTGGTCCAGTATTCCATCGCGGCAAGCCCGTCAGAATCATTGCCGGTAAACTTGCCGTCGGATCCAAAGATCGAGCCGCCATGCCCCCAGAGCCACGCCGTCCAGTCACATTCGAGCGAATAGTGCCCGGATTTCATCTGACCGGTAGCGCCATACATTTTTGGCCCCATCGTGTCGGTGATGGCTTTGGCCTGCATGTAGTATTCTTCCAGCGTTGTTGGCGCGCTAAAGCCCATATCGTCGTAGATGTCCTTGCGATACATCATGATAAAGATTGGAATGTCGTAAGGCACGCCCACCCAGCTATCGCCGTATTTTGCAATCCCGTCCACCAGTGCAGGCAGGAAATCATCGATGTTATAGCCCGGCATGGCCAAATCGGGATTGCCCGCAATCTGTTCCCTCGGATCAAATACATCATTTGAAAACGAGGCCGCCCAGCTCTGGTCGATATAGTACAGATCATAGGTCCCCAGCCGTGACGCGATATCCAGCGTCATTTTTTGCAAAACCTGTTCCAGCGGCAAAACTTCGATTTCCACCTTGATGCCCGAAGCTTCTTCGAAATACTGCTTCAGCTGGCTGTTTAGCGCGTTGGATGGTGGCGTTGATTCGGTTGCCAGTTTAATGGTTGTGCCGGCGAATGGTTTGGATACTTCCTTGACCCAATCCAGAATATCCTGCGATGGAACCAGATTGTTTTCCGCAGCATGGGCGGCACTCACACCAAAGAACGGGCGTGCCGCACCTGTTAGCATTCCAGCCCCAAGACCCAGCGCACTGGCGCTCTGTATAAAGTTGCGGCGTGACATTCCGCCTTTGACGAATTTGTCGGTCACCTTGGCCAGATATTCTTTTCTTGTTTGATCTCGCATTATAGTCCTCCCTATTTTGAAAGACCTGATCCGAATGAACAGGCCCTAGTATCGGATCTACTGTTTTACAGATCCAAGCGTCAGCCCGCGTACCAGTTGTTTTTGGACAAGCAGGATGAAGATAAATGCCGGTATCATTGCCACAGCCCCAAGGGCAGCCATGTTGCCCCACGCAGTACCGGTAGATGTTACAAAAGTAGACGCGACGACCGGAACTGTCTTTAGACCTGTCTGGGTCAGCGTCAGAACGAATAAAAATTCCGTCCAGGAAAAAATAAAGCACAGCACCGCAGTTGCCGCGATGCCCCCTTTTGCCATCGGCAAGATGACTTTGCGAAAAATCAGCAAACGCGACGCGCCGTCAATCAGCGCACTTTCATCAATCGCTACGGGCACATCGTCAAAAAAGCTTTTCATCAGTAGAACCGCCAGCGGCAGGTTCATCAGCCCATGCACCAGAATGATTCCGATATGGGTATCCATCAGGCCGAAATCCCGGAACATGAAAAACATCGGAATTGCCACGGCAACCGGCGGCATCATACGGGTAGACAGGACCCAGCCGACAAAATGGTGCCGCCCGGAAAACTGCATACGACTAAGTGCATACGAGGCCATCGTTGCTATTGTGATCGCAAAAACGGTCGAGCCAACCGCAATGATGATGGAATCCCACAATCGTGGCATCATGTACCAGTTCCCGCCACCAGGTAGAACTTCGCGTTGTTCGCCAAAACCAAACCCAAAGGAAATTCCGAACACTTCCTCAAAATTTTTCATCGTTGGATGGAAATTGAATATGCGTGGCGGGATATCAAAGATTTCTTTGGCATCCTTGAAAGCAACCGTTACCCAATAATAAATCGGGAAGAAGAACAGCGCAACAAGGGTCCAGGCCAAAAGAGCGCGAAGGATTCGTTGTGACTTTGACTGGACCATCACCACTTAACCTTTGATATCTTGATGAACAGGTTCGAGATCACCAGAATGATAAATAGCGAGAACAGGCTGATTGATGCGCCGTATCCCCATTTGATAAAGCTGAAAGTCTGCTGCCAGGCATAAAGCGATAGCGTATAAGTCGCCGTCCCCGGACCACCCGATGTCATCACAAAGACGTAATCAAACATCCGGTAAATATCGATGCCGCGGATCAATACGGCTACGGCGATCACTTTGCCCAATAGCGGTAACGTAATACGGCGGAAAATTTGCCACGTCGAGGCGCCATCCAAAACGGCTGCCTCATAGGGTTCGGGTGGCAAAGAACGCAGACCGGCCAACAGGATCAGCACCATAAAAGGTGTCCATTGCCATACATCGGCAATGATCACACCGGCCAATGCGGTACTTGAACTCGATAAAATCGGTGACGTAGAGCTTAATATGCCAAGCCAATCCAGAAAATACGAGATCACACCGAATGAAGGGTCTTCCATAAGAAGAAACATCATACCGGTGATCGCAGGTGGCACCACCAGTGTTAGCGTCAGCACTCCGCGCAGGA
Organism: uncultured Marinosulfonomonas sp.; assembly: GCA_964538015.1. Lineage (GTDB taxonomy): Bacteria > Pseudomonadota > Alphaproteobacteria > Rhodobacterales > Rhodobacteraceae > Profundibacter. The sequence goes on along the minus strand of CAZIDQ010000072.1, from coordinate 6,317 downwards.
ACCCCATTCCCATACCGTCGCTATCAAGCAGCAACGCCAAAGCCATTCCCAACACCAGTTCTATTGCAAGAACTATGACGAAATACAGCATTGTTATGCCAAATGACGCCCACATCCGGCTATCGGCAAACAGGGTTTTCCAGTTGCTGAATCCCACATAAATCAACTTGCGTTTCATCGGGGCGTATTCATGGAAAGATAGCCAGATATTGTAAATCAGAGGGTAGATCGTGAAAATCACCAGCATCAATATCATTGGCAATAGCCACGGCCATGCGCGGTCAAACGACCAAAACTTCCCTCGTTGCGCAACGATTCCTGACATATAGACTTCTTCTCTTGGAGATTGAACAAAATAACCGCAGTTGTACTTATTAACAAGTTGCGCTATTTTGTTTCCTAATGCAAGAAAAGAAACGCGCATGTTTCTGTTTTTGCGAAATTTAGTAAGAACCTAAAAACGAAAGGTCAGCGAATGTCGCAAACAGGTTTTCAGACACTTCTTTTCGGGTCGGGCAATCACAAATTATGATGACGGATGATATCCTTGCCCGGGCAGCGCATCTGTATTTCGTTTTGGGCCTGACACAAAAGCAGGTTGCCGACAGATTGGGGGTCCCCCGCATCAAAGCACATCGTTTGATCGCGCTTGCCCGCGAGCGCGGAATAGTGCGCATACACATTGATGCACCGACATCTTCAAAGCTGCATTTGGAATCCTCGCTTGCGGAAAAATACGGCCTTTCGATCGTTTCGGTGACCCCCAGTGACACCACAGACGAAATTCCGCTGTCCCAAATCATTGGTCAGTATGCGGCCCCGGCGGTGTCACCCCTGATACAGGACGATATGACCGTTGCTGTTTCATGGGGGGTAACACTAAAGGCGTTGGCCAATTCGATTGCCCCCGCAGCCCACAAGGACCTGAAAATTACACCTTTGATCGGCTCTCTTTCACGGCGATCAAGCGTCAACCTTTACGAGGCAGTCACTGTGTTGTCCCAGCGGCTTGGCAGCGAATGCTATTATCTGGCAAGCCCGATTTTTTGCGACACACAAGAGGCGGCAGATATGATCCGTTCACAGCCCGTCATTCAGGACGTGCTGGATATGGCGCGGGGTGCCACGCTGGGTTTGCTTAGTGTTGGCGGCGAAAATTTCAGCTCTTTGCGCAATGCGGGTAATTTGAACGACGCAGATCTAAGCAGTATTCGGGCAGCGGGGGCGGTTGGAAATTATTGCGGTCATTTTGTCGATGCAAAAGGCAATATTGTTGATCATGAAATCAATGCTCGCGTTATTGGAATAACTCCGGAAGAAACCCTGAATATTCCCAGCCGAATTCTAATAGGTGGTGGAAAGCACAAACTGGAGATCATGAGCGGTATGTTGGAAAACAACTGGTTTACCGGTTTGATAACGGATGAAGGCACCGCGCAAATACTTATTTCCCGCTAACCACCCATTTTACATGTAACTTCGGGTATCTCTAAATCCGGCCGGACTGATGCTCGCATAGATCGACAGATCAAAACCTGTTTTATCAATTGCGTGCATCCAGTAGTTTTTCTGCCAGTTCAACAAACCCTTTGCCGCCTTTTTGCGCGGTGATCCATGTTGGCTCGGCTTCAATTCGGCCTTTGAAATCGGCCACATTGGCAACGCCGCAGGAATTGGGAAAATAGCCGAACATCGGCGCATCATTCGGGCTGTCACCACAGAATACCACGCGGGATTTTTCTGACTCAAGGTCAAAGCCCAAGATTTCTGCTGCAAACCGGCGCGACATGGACAGTTTGTCATAATCGCCAAACCAGCCGTTTACATGGATCGAGGATATCTTGGCCACCGCCCCTTCTTCCTCGAATATCTGTTTGATTAATGCAATGGATGCATCATCCAGCGGGGCCACATCCTCGCAAAAATCCACCGCCAAATCGGCCTCTCTATAGGGTTGATCCGCCGAAATGGCACAGCCCGGTACCTCGGATAGAACGCGGTTCTGGATGTGATCCAGCTTTGCCTTGTTCTGCGCCCGTGTGGCCGCATCGGCAAAATACTCCCGTCGCATATTCTGGTTGCCCGCATCATATGCGAAATAGAAGGCGCCGTTTTCACCAACCACGCCACTGACCGGCCAGAAACGGGCGATCATATCGCACCAACCGGCAGGACGCCCGGTAATGGGCGCCACATACAAACCGGCGTTGAACAAATCTTCAAGCGCGCGATACGCCACGGCAGGCAAGCGCCCGTCGGTTGTCAGCGTGTCGTCAATATCGGCAAATACTGTGGTAATTCCTGCCGCAGTTTCGTCGGGGAAATCTGAAATAGGGCGCATTTAAACCTCGGTCGCTGCAAAATCATCCAGAACACCACTGTCGCACGCAATATCTGCAAAGGAAAACCGGTTTCGCATTTCATGCCCGCGGCGTACCGCTTCGCGGTAGAACTCCTGTGAAAGCCCCAGTTCAGCCGCTGTGGTCGGGCCGCCGCTTGCGCGCAGCATTGCATGCATTTCTTCCACCGGAATTGCCATTTCAAGGCACTCTTTTCGCAATTCAGGCCATATTGCCGCGATCTTGTCGTTGAATTCCGCTGCAGATTTTTCGTCAAATGCCTTCTTTTGGTATTCGGCATAACAATCCTTGGCGATTTCCGGGCCCATCCGGCGTTTCATGCTTTCATAGTCAATCTTGGTGGCTCGAACGACAGGTGCCTGATCTTGTGCCAGGAAATGATGTTGGATGCGTGCCATCGTTAGCGAAGCAACCCCGACCTGTTGCCCGTGTAGCGACCCGGGATGAAGCGCGCCAGCAAAGCAGTCAATGTAATGGGATATCTGATGCTCGGCCATCGAGCCGTGGTGCGATTGTTTGGTAAATCCGATACCCAATCCACAAAGGGTCAACACCCGATATAGATACCCGATTGCCTCTGTATTTCCCTGTGGCAACAATCCGGCACGTTTGTTCAGTTCTATTTCGTCAGGGAGTTCCATCAAATATGGCTCTTGCCGGTACACCGTTCCCAAAACGCGGTGCGACATCCACCAGTCAATCTGTGCCACGGACCGGCACAAGCAATCAGCAAAACCCGAAGCCGCCAGATGGACAGGTGCCGCAGCATTGACCGACAAATCTACAAAGAAACCGGATGGAGCATGCGCCGGAAGCGAAACCTTTAGCCCATTGTGCAGCGTGATCGATGCCGTGGTAGAGGTATAGCCGTTCATCGAGGCGGCTGTTCCAAACACACAATACCGCCCGCCATTGCGAAAGGTTACAAATTTGCACAGATCATTGATTGTGCCCGAGCCTACAGCAACGATGGAATCATCTGGCGACAGCTGTTTTTCAAGGTCTTCAACCGCTTGCATATCCGCGTGCGGGTGATCCAGAATGATCGTTTTAACCTCTCCCAAAGATTTTAGCGCATCGGCCACCTGACGTCCCATAGCACCCCAGGTATTCTGGTCAGCCACGATTGTAAAAGGGGCCTTCATTCCCAACCCGGCAACAAGGCTGGCCTCTTCTCCGGCAAGGTTTTCTTTGATGACAATTCTGTCGTATGGCGCGGGCGGAATAGTTTTTCCCGTCAACGGGTTCACCCATTTCCCTTCGCAAATTTCGTCAATCATTTGGGTCCAGTTGGGATTCATGGTTTAATTTTTCCGTGCTGTTTCTGGGACATTTTTATTCTCCAAAAGCGAATGGAAGCAGTGTGATTCTCGCGTCTTCAATTAGACACTTAACAAATGCCAAATAATATTGCCATATGTCAGGCAATAAAATATCTATAACAGATCGTAATTTCGATTCGTGAATCAAGGGGCGGGTATGCGACGTACAGATAAAACTGCAAAGGATGTTCCCACAGAGTTTTCAGGTGATCACATCATTTGGGCGACATGGTTGTATTTTGCGGAAAATAAAACCCAAAACGAAGTTGCCCGCGAAATCGGGGTAAGCCGCGCCACCATTGCCAATTATCTGTCAGAAGCCAAAAGACGCGGTATGGTGTCAATCAGCATTGCCCCCAATCTATTGGGCAATATAGAAATCAGCCGCGAGCTGGCCTTGAAATACGGGCTTGTGCATGCTCACGTGGTGCCAAATCCCGATGTTAAACTAAACGAGAGGCAGGCGTTGCGCGAACGGTTGGGCATCGCTGCGGCGCATGTGCTTACGACGGTATTGCGCCCGGATTCGCTTGTTGGTGTGTCCTCGGGGCGCACGGTGTTGGCCACGGGTCAGGCATTGGCTGTGACCAGTTTGGGGAATGCCAAAGTCGTGCAGGTCGCCGGCAGTTCAGTCAGCGGCAAAAATTTTTCCCCGGAATATTGCACCGCACTTATTGCCGGCAAGTTGGGCGCACAAAGCATCAATGTTTACGCGCCAGCAATCCTGTCCAGCAAAAGACTCTGTTCGGAAATACTGAAAGAGCCTTCCCTCAAGCGGCAATTCAAGCTTTTTGACAAACTGGATACTCTGCTGTTCGGAGTTGCAGGAATTGATCGCGATCTTGAGTTCTCTGATTCAGAGTTTGTCACCAAAGAGGTGATCCAGCATTACATTGACAAGAAATCTATTGGCGTAGTGCTTGGGCGGTTCATTGACTCGCAAGGGCATGAAACTGTCGGGCCATTAACCGGTCGAACTGTTGGCATGGCAGTTGATGTGATGAAAAACGTACCCACACGTATTATGGTGGCTGGGGGGGCGGGCAAAAAGCAGGTGGTGCAGACGATGTTGGAAAACGGTTTTGCAACCCATCTTGTAACGGATGTCGAGACCGCCAGAGCATTGATGCTGGGCGAACCGGAGAAGGGAAAATGAGCGAGGTAATCTTTATCGGGCTGGATAGTTCGACACAATCGACCAAGGCGATTGCGTGGGATGCGCAAGGGGTCGCACTTGCCGAAGGGCGTGCGCCGATACCCATGTCACAGCCCGAATCCGGCCATGTGGAACAAGATATAGAAGACTGGTGGGGCGCTGCCTGTATTGCGCTAAAGCAGCTATGCGACCAAATAGATACAGGGAAAATTGCGGGTATCGCGATTTCCAATCAACGCGAAACTGTTGGATTTATCGACGATCATGACCGCGCTACCTACCCGGCGATTGTTTGGCTTGATGAACGGGCCACAGATCAGATTGAACCGCTTAACACCGCCTTTCCAAAGGCAGGATTACACCGGATAACGGGCAAGCCCGCCGATATCACACCGGTGGTTTACCGACTGGCATGGCTGCGTGAAAATGCACCCAGAGTGTTGGATCGAACTGCGACTATTGTTGATGTCCACAGTTTTCTAACCGGGCGCCTGACTGGCACGCCCACAGCAAGCTGGACCAGCGCCGATCCATTTGGGGTGTTCGATATTGTGGCAATGGAATGGTCCGAACCGATCTTGAACCACCTTGGCCTGAGCGCCAAAAACTTTCCGGCTACAGCGCGCCCCGGATCCCATGTCGGCACGGTGACGGCGACCGCATCCAAAGCGACCGGATTACCAGAAGGCACACCTGTTTTCGCTGCCGGAGGTGACGGGCAGTGCGCCGGACTCGGGGTCAATGCCGTACAGGCAGGGCGGGTTTATCTAAACCTTGGCACAGCCATCGTTGTTGGAACCAAATCCGACACACCCGCTTTGTCCAACAACTGGCGGACAATGACATCGCCAACGGGTGACGGGTATTTTCTGGAAGGTGTGTTGCGCGGCGGCGCATTTTTCGTTGATTGGTTTGTAAAGAATTTCGTCAGTGAAACCCTTACTGCAGATGTATACTCGGATCTTGAAAAGGGCGCGCGTGCCATACCTCTCGGGGCTGATGGCCTAACGGTTTGCCCATATCTTGCCGGTTGCATGAACCCGCATTGGAACCCTAATGCCAGGGCCAGTTTCATTGGCCTTGGGCCACAGCACACAAAATACCATCTATATCGTGCTATCCTGGAATCACTAACCTATGAGGTCGCCCGATGTGTCGATGCGATGCAAGAGGCGGGCCATAATATCCGCGAAATCATCGCTGTAGGTGGCGGGGCCAATTCGCAACTCTGGTCGCAAATGGTTGCCGATGCTTGCGGTCTGCCCCTGATAAAAAGCCGCACAATCGAGGCTTCTGCACTTGGTGCGGGTATTTCGGCTGCTGTGGGGGCGGGGTGGTATGATAGCTTTGAGGATGCAGCAGCAGCGATGGTTGGTGATGGTTTGTCAATGCAACCAAACGCAGCAACAAAATCCGGCTGGCGCACCCTTGGTCAACGGCTGGAGGCCAGCTATGCCGCCACCAACGCGAAAATATTTT
>CAZIDQ010000071.1:1603-12264 GCA_964538015.1 uncultured Marinosulfonomonas sp. | reverse complement strand
CACGACGGTGGTGATAAAGACTAAATCCGGATATATACATACGATGACAGGATTGGCCCTTCTGGAAACAGAGGGGCCTGAACAGGGTGCTGGAAATGCTGAAACGACTGGTTTTTTTATTGGCGATTTCTTTCGCAATGCCAATTGCGACACAAGCAAACGCGAATCCATTTTCCGATGCAGTGGTTCTGCAGCTTAAAAAGCAGGGCTATGATGAGGTCAGGGTGAGGCGGACCTTGCTGGGTCGTATCCGGATTATTGCAATCAGCGCCGACAATCGAAGGGAAATGATTGTCCATCCAATCACAGGAGAGATTTTACGAGATTATTCACGAAGGATTATCCGGGCGGATGGACCAGAAGGATCTGCCGATAAAGATAGCGAAGGGTCTGACGGGGGCAGTGATAATCATGGTGGAGGCAACGACGATCATGATGGCAACGATGACCATGATGGCAACGACGATCATGATGACAACGATGACCATGATGGCAACGACGATCACGGTGATGAAGGGAACGATGGGAATGACGATAATGACTAAGCTTGGGAATGGAAACAAAAGGGTTTGGTCGCGTGTCAGATAAAAACATCATTTTGGTCGCACTTATAATTCAGGTTCTGTGCGCCGCATTTTTCATCGCCGATATGGCTTCGACAATTTTTGACTTGCAGCTTATGCCGTCCAGCTGGATGGTTTATGAACTGATGGAAATTTCCGCCGCTTTAGGGTTGGTTATCGGGTCCGTCATCAGCGCTATTGCTCTGCGTCGCGCGCACAAACGGCGACAGCGGGTCGAGATGCAGCTTAAGGCGGCGTCAGGCGCATTTATGGAGATGCTGAACGAAAAGCTGACTGAATGGGGGCTAACACCCGCAGAACAGGATGTCGCGCTGTTTGCCATCAAAGGGTTTTCGACCAAGGAAATATCGGAAATGCGCAACACATCCGAGGGGACGATCAAGGCGCAGACCAATGCGATTTATCGCAAGGCAGGCGTCAGCGGACGCCCGCAATTGCTAAGCTTGTTCATCGACGATCTGATGGGTGATGCGCTGGTGGCTGAATAGCGGCGTTAAATCCGGCTTGCGATCAGCCGGAACATCGCAATGTTTTGATCTGCCACGCCGGGTTCGCGGAATTTGCGATCAGCGGCGGTGGTGGCAATCACAATCCCGCGCGGGCGGTTCACATATATATATTGCCCGTAGATGCCGCGCGCCATGAACTCGCCTTCGACGGCGCCTTCGGGCACCCACCATTGATAACCATAGCCGATTTCCCCGTCTTTTGTGGGCGCGCTGGGTCTGGTCGATGCCATGATCCAATCCTTTGGCACAATCTGTTTGCCATTCCAAAAGCCGCCTTTCAGGAACATCTGGCCAAAGCGGGCATAGTCGCGGGTGGTCAGGTTAAGCCCGCCCAGTACAAAGGCCACGCCATCCCCATCGGTGACATAATAGGGCGGCGCCTCAAACCCCATAGGGGTAACAATCTTTTCTTCTATCAGATCGTGGATGCTGCGCCCGGTTGCACCACGTATGACCATGCCGATCACATGGGTATCGATCGAAACATACTGCCACTTTTCACCTGGCGGGAATGTGTGATCCTTCAGGTCGGCAGCAAACCCATCCATCGACCAGCCCAGCGCCAGAACGCGGCCCATGCGGTTAATATCGGAATTATAATCCAGATAATCCTCGTTGAACTTGACGCCGCTGGACATGTTCAAAACGTTGCGGATGGTTGCGCCATCATATGCGGTGCCCTTTAAGGCGGGGGCGTATTTCGTCACCTGATCGTCAAGCGATGTAATTTGGCCTTCGGCCATGACGATGCCGAACAATGCGGACAAGAAGCTTTTGGCAACCGACCAGGAAATCCTGTGATCATCAGCATTGGTTCCCAAAAAGTATTGTTCGGATATAACTGCGCCATTTTTCATCACCAACAGGGAGGTTACATTCCGCTCTTTGATCCAGTTGTCGACATCTTGCGGCAATCGGGCGGATTGCCCCTTGGGCAGCGGGCTGACATGTTCATTTCCGCGCCCCAGTTGGTGGGTCAGAAACATCGTGTCCATCTGGGTGAAGTTGGTGACAATTTTTTCTTCAGAAAACAGGCTGTTTACGGCCATCAGGCGGGTGATCTTGTCGCGCTGCCACAGGGCGACGGCCGCCAGTATGAGGACTAAAACCAGAATGCCGCGGCGGGCGTAGATGAAGAATTTGCGCATGTTGTTCCTTTGCCTATTAACCACAGAATGCAACGCGGAACAGGCCAAGGCAATACTTACGTTGCGATTCAGCGACGGCAGGACAGGTGGTCTGGGCAAGGGTGCCTGCCTGACATAATTGCCATTTCCGATCAATGATATGGATCATGTTTTTGCGGTTTTGCCCGCAATCCAGCTATGCAATATTGTGCGTTCTAGTTATTCGTTTATTTGCATATGATGGCCTTGTAAAAGTAGTCATCAGATCGGATGGCTTGGTAAGGTGGCGATGGTCACAATATGGATTGACCCGTCGCTCGCTTTGGCAGGCCCGATTGTTTTGGCCCCGCTTTGTGGGTAATCGACAAAGAGGGGACGTTGCAACTTCCGGTTTGGATAAACGGAAGTTGCAACTATGGTCTTAACCCGGGAATTCACCAAACCGTTTGCGGCGCTGCTGTTCTTCTGGATATTGCTGAACGGAACGCTGGCGCCCGATACCCTGTTGGTCGGGGTGGTGGCATCATTCGCCATTGTCTGGTTTTTGCGCGAAAGCATGTCGTTCCTGAACGAATTTCGCGCCACACCGCAGGCCTTCATCGCGGCCTTTAACTATATCGGCTATTTCCTGAAGGAACTGGTGAAATCCAACATCGCGCTGGCGCGGGTTGTGTTGTCACCGGACCTGCCGATCAACCCGGGCATCGTCAAGGTGCGCACTCGTTTGAAAAGCAAAATGGGCCGGCTGTTGTTGGCCAACTCGATCACCCTGACCCCCGGCACCCTGACCGTCGAGATCGAGGGCGAATATCTGTACATCCACTGGGTCAATATTGAATCTGACGACATCGACGCGGCGACCGAAAGTATCGTCGCCGGTTTCGAGAAATATCTAGAGGTAATCTATGGCTGATTTTCTGGTATATCTGGCCGCTGTTCTGGCGGGCGGGGCATTTTTGCTTGCGCTGTTTCGCTTCTTGCGTGGCCCATCGCCGGTTGACCGTGTGGTCGCCTTTGATGTGCTGACCGTGATCGCCATCACCGGCATTATTCTGGCGGCTGTGGTGGCTGACAGGATGATCTATCTGGATGTGGCGCTGGTCTATGCGTTGCTGTCGTTCCTCGGGGTGATCGTGGTTGCCCGTTATCTGGAAAGGGGCGCGTGATGGGGCCGTTATTCGATATTCTGGGCGGTCTGGTTCTGGTGGCCGGCACAGCGTTTTTGCTGCTGGGCGGGCTGGGTCTGAACCGGATGCCCGATGTGTTCAACCGTATTCAGGCAGGCACCAAGGCGACGACGCTTGGCACCATCCTGACGCTGACCGGCATTGCCATGATGCACCCCGACTGGGCGCTGAAACTGCTGCTGATCGGCATGTTCCTGCTGTTCAGCAACCCGCTGTCCTCGCAGGTGCTGGCACGGGCGGCGGAACGCACCCACGTTCACAAAACCAGCCGCACCCGCATTGACCGGTTTGAACAGGATCACGATCAGGGGGAAGAAGCATGAGCACGCTGACACTATTGATGGCCGTTCTGGCGCTGGCGGCAATGCTGGGGGGCGCGGCGGTGGCCGTGGCCAGCAAAAGCACACCGGTTGCCATTCTGGCGGCGGGGCTGGTCAGTCTGATGGCCTCGGTTTTGTTCGTGCTGCTGGCGGCGCCCGATGTGGCGATGACCGAAGCGGCGATTGGCAGCGGGCTGACCACCTTTTTGTTTTTCTTTGTGCTGGGCCGCGTGAAAGAGGAGCAGGATGATGACTAACCGATTGCTGACTGTGGCATTTCTGGCGGGTCTGGCTGTGATATTCATCCAGTTGCTGTCGGGCTATGCGCCTGACACCGACCTGAACCTGACCGCCAGCTATTACGCCAACCAGACCGCGCCGGATCTGGGCGCGCAAAACATCGTGACAGGCATCATCGTCACCTATCGCGGGCTGGATACCTTGGGCGAAGTCACCGTGCTGTTCCTGACCGCCGCCATCGTGGCGCTGGTGCTGGTGCATGGTCGCGCATTGGAGGCCGAACGCGGCCCCAAACCCTTGCCCGCCGGTGAATTGCTGCAAACCGGCAGCCGCCTGCTGGCGCCAATGATCCTGCTGCTGGGCATCTATGTGTTCGTGAACGGCCACCTGACACCGGGTGGCGGGTTTCAGGGCGGGGCGATTGTGGCCTCGGCCGTTCTGCTGCTGTTGCTGACCGACCCGATGCGCCGCTTCTCGCACCGCCTGATCTCGCGGATCGAATCCACGGCCGGACTGCTGTTCGTGGCCATCGGCCTGCTGGGCCTGCTGTTTGCAGGCGGATTTCTGGATGCGCGGTTCTTGCCGCAGGGCTGGTTCGGGGCGCTGTTTTCAGCCGGTGCTATCCCGCTGATCTATTCGCTGATCGGCCTGAAGGTGGGGGCTGAATTCAGCTCGATGTTGCTAAGCCTGTCCGAGACGGAGGATGAAAAATGAGCCTTGTAACCCTTGCAATGGCGGGCGGTTTCGCGCTGATCCTGATTGGATTGTATGGCGCGCTGAACAACCGCAATATCCTGCGCATCATCATTGCCTTTACCCTTGCCAATACGGGCGTGCATCTGGTGCTGGTGGCCGTTGGCTATATGCCCGGGCGCACCGCCCCCATCCTTGATGCCGCGGTGCCGGTTGATCAGGCAAATGCCCTGATTATCGACCCTGTGCCACAGGCCCTTGTTCTGACCGCGATTGTGATCGGCCTTGGGGTGACTGCCCTGATGCTGGCCTATGCGCTGCGTCTGTTCGCCAGCCGTCACACGCTGGATATTTCCAAATTCACGGAGTTGAAATGGTGATGCCAAATATCATTCTTATCATCGCCACCGGTCTGGGTGCGGCATTCCTGTTGGGTTTCTTGCGCGAGGAAAAGCGCCTGAGCGCCTATCTGATCACCCTTGCCGCCCTTGCCTTCATGAGCCTGATTTCAGGGCTGTGGCTGATTGCCTTTGCTGGCGGAGCTGCCCCCGTCGAGGTGACCACAGCAGGCACGCCTGCGCCCTTTGCCATCAACTTCAAAATGGGTCTGGCCGAGGCGGCGTTGCTGTTGCTGATCAATCTGACGGCGCTGCTGTCGGCCATCTATATGCAGCAAACCATGCTGCGGCTGGGGCGCCGTATTATGGCGGTGTTCCTGATTGCGGTGATGGCGGTATCGGGCATCATCCTGACCCGCGACGTGTTCAACCTGTTTGTATTCCTTGAACTGGTGGTGATCGCCAGCGGCGGTCTGGTGCTGATGTCGACTGACAAACGCGCGCTGGGGGCCGGGTTCAAATACCTGATGGTTTCGGAATTCATCACCGTGTTCCTGCTGATCGGTATCATCTTTGCCTATCACGCCAGCGGCAGCCTGAACATCGACACCATGGCGGCCTCGGATATGCTGGCCAAACAGGGCGGGGCCTTGGCGTTTTTCCTGATCCTGATCGCCCTGATTGCCGAACTAAAACCCTTTCCCGCCAACGGCTGGGCGCTGGATATCTACGAATCCGCACACCCCGGTTTTTCGGCGCTGTTTTCGGCGGTGTTTGCCACCGGCGCGTTGTTCGCCGTGGACAAGGTTCTGCTGATGGGCGGCACCACGTGGTTGCCACTGGCAACCGGCATCGGGCTGTTGACCTTTGTCGCCTCGAATATCATGGGGCTGGCGCAACATAACGACCGCCGCCTGCTGGGCTATTCGTCCATCGCGCAGGTTGGTCTGGTGCTGGCGATCATTGGCCAGCGCGAGGTGCTGGGCGACAGTTACCTGTTCGTCGCCGGCGGGATCCTGTTGGCCCATGCGGTGGCCAAGGCCGGTCTGTTCTGGATGTCCGGCATGGTTGAGGGCCGCGATCTGAAGGGCTGGACCGTGCTGCGGCAAAAACCGCTGATGGTTGGTATCTTTATCACCTTCATCGCCATGCTGACGGGCCTGCCGCCCTTCCCCGGCTTCTATGCTAAATGGGAACTGGTGCATGGGCTGATTGCGCATAACCAATTCTGGCTGGTTGCGGTGATCCTGTTTGGCGCGCTGATCGAGGTCACCTATCTGATGCGCTGGTTTGGCTATGTGATCAAACGCGATGAGCCGCGCTATGTCGAGGACACGCCGTTCCACAAGGAACTGGTGGTGGTTCTGGCCGCTGCTGCGGGCTGGGTTCTGGCCTATGTCTGGGGCGAAATGTCAGCCTATCGCAACCTGCTGTCGCTGGCGGGGGACAACCTGCTGGTGGTTCTGCCGCTGATGTTTGCATTGCTGTTCTTTGTGATCGACGGCTTGCCTGCGCGGATCAAGAACATCATCGCGATTGCCGGAATGGTGGCCTACTTCGTTGCCAGCTATTCCAGCTATGATCCGCTGCAGCTGATCTTTGGCTCGATCATCCTGCTGGGGGGCGCTGTGATTATGCTGGCCAGTTTCTATACGCAGGGGCGGCGCACAGGGTTCTACCCCTCCGCCATGCTGATGTATGCCGGACTGGCGTTGCTGATTATCGCTGAAAACAGTTTCGCGTTTTTCGCAGCGTGGGAGATGCTGACAATCGGGTCCTACTTCCTGATCCTGCGGGGCAAGGCGTCGGAACCGCACGCGCTGTCCTACATCATCTTTTCGCTGGGCGGGGCGTTTGTCATCCTGACCGGCTTTGCGCTGGCCGCACACGGGCAGGCACCGTTTGAAATTGCATCCCTTGCGGATGTGCGCGAAGACGTGGCCCCCTATGTGTTTATCCTGCTGGCTATCGGCTTTATGACCAAAACAGCCGCAATCGGGTTGCACATCTGGCTGCCCGGCGCCCATGCCGAGGCCGAAACCGATGTTTCCCCAATGGTATCCGGTGTGTTGCTGAAGGCTGGCCTGTTTGGGTTGTTCACCCTGTTGATGACTATGGGTCGTCAACACCTTGGGCCGATTGACCTAACGCTGGTTCTGCTGTGGATCGGCGCGCTGTCGGCGTTGCTGGGCAACCTGATGGCGGTGTTCCAGGAGGACGCCAAACGCCTGCTGGCATATTCTTCCATCGGGCAGATGGGGTATGCGCTGTTTGGTCTGGCGATGATGAATAAACTGGGTTGGCTGATGGCGCTGTTGTTCGTGATCAACCACTATATTTATAAATCCATGTTGTTCCTGTCGGTTGGCGGGGTCGCCAAACGCACCGGCACCCGCGATATGTATCGCATGGGCGGGCTGATTGCCTTGATGCCGCTGTCCTTCATTGCTGTGATGATCGGGATTATCGCCATGTCGGGCGTGCCACCGCTGTCGGGCTTTGGCGGGCGCTGGATATTCTATAATGCGATCATGGATGTCGATCACCGCCTGCCGATGATCCTGATCTTCCTGTCCGGCCCGATTGCCTTCCTTTATTTGTTCAGGCTGATCCACACGATTTTCCTTGGGCAGTTAAAGGACGAGCACCGCCGTCTGAAAGAGGCGCCGTTCTGGATTATCCTGCCGCAAATGATCTATGTGGTGTTCCTGCTGGGCTTTGCTGTTGTGCCCGGATTGGCGCTGCGTCGGGTGGATGCTTATCTGACGCCGTTCTTTCCCAATGAAAACGGGTTAAGTTGGACCGGGCCCGCGATTACCAGTGACTATGGTTACTGGGCGCCGGTGTCGATTATGATCATTATCGGCGTGATTTTCTGCAGTGTTCTGGCGTGGCTGGTGTTCCTGAACCGCAATGCCCAGAAGGTAAAACAGTTCAACATCGTCTATTCGGCAGAGCGACCCTACCGGCCCGAAACCACCCACTTTGCGTGGAACTTTTACGCACCTTATCGCAAGGCGCTGGGGTTCATGGTGCAACCCTTTGTCACCAACTTCTGGAACGGCATCGCTACGGCGCTGCATAATCTGGGCGACTTTAGCCGCCGCATCTATACCGGCAATGGCCAGACCTATGCCTTCCAGATGCTGATCTTTGTTGTGATGGCCTATCTTGTCTCGAAGGGGATGATCTGATGACTTTTGAATGGATGAAAATCCCCTATTCGCTGCTGACCCTGTTCATCGTGCTGAACTATGGTCTGCTGATGACCGCGATCATCGCCAAAATCGGTGCGCGGGCGGGGCGCAGGATCGGGATACCGTTTTACCAGAACTATATCGACCTGCTGAAAAACTATGCCCTGCGCAGCAAAATTACGCATGGCTATATGTTCTACCTTGGGCCGGTGTTCCGGCTGACGGGCGGGATTGGTTTGTTGCTGTTCGTGCCGACGATCTATGGCTCGGTGATGTTCTCCAACCTGTCGTTTGCTGGTGACCTGATCCTTGCGTTGTATTTTGTTTTCTTTGGCACATTGGGCATGGCGCTAGGGGCTGCGGAAAGCGGCTCGCCGCATTCTGCCATCGGTATTTCACGCGGGCTGTCACAGGTGACCATGGCGGAATTGCCACTGGCGCTGGCGGTGTTTGCCATCGCGCTGCAATATCAAACCCTGTCGGTGACCGAAATCGTGGCCGCGCAACAGGGCGGTATCCTGAACTGGACCCTGTTCACCAACCCGTTGGCGGTGGTGGCGGCGATGCTGGCCTTCCTTGGATCAATGATGCGCCCGCCGTTTGACGTGGTGATCGCACCGCAGGAAATTCCGATTGGGCCGCCCACCGAATACCACAGTGCCTATCTGGCCCTGATGCAAACCAACCGCGTGATTTTCCCGGTCGCCAAGATCGTCATCTATATGAACCTGTTCTTTGGCGGGGCGACGAACTGGCTGGAATTCGGGGTCAAAGTATTCCTGCTTTACCTGTTCTCAGCTTTTGTCGGGGTCGCATTCCCGCGGTTCCGTGTGGAACAAAGTATCCGTTTTTTCATGATTTGGGCCGTGCCGATTGGCATCCTGTCCATTCTGCTTGCGTGAGGTCGTTATGAAAGAAGAACTAGAAAAACGCGTCGTCAAAGGGCCGGATGGCTTTGAGTTTACGGTGGAACCGCTACAGGACTACTACTGTACCGAGGCCCCCAAGGCGCATCTGCCGGTCTACTCAAAGATCGTCGAGGGGCTGTTCAACTGGGCGCGCT
The DNA here is from genome assembly GCA_964538015.1 of uncultured Marinosulfonomonas sp. Taxonomy (GTDB): domain Bacteria; phylum Pseudomonadota; class Alphaproteobacteria; order Rhodobacterales; family Rhodobacteraceae; genus Profundibacter. The sequence continues at coordinate 3,006 of CAZIDQ010000071.1, read as the reverse complement.
CGGAATCGATCTGGATTTTGGGATTTGGCACCGGCTGTGGCGCGATTGAAATGCGCCCCCTGATGACGCCACGCTTTGACGCCTACCGTTTCGGTGTGCAATGGCGACCCACCCCGCGTCAGGCCAATCTGTTGATGATCTCGGGCTATCTGTCGGTGAAAACCCTGAAGCGCGCCATTCGGGCCTACGAGCAAATGCAAAGCCCCAAATATGTGGTTGGTCTGGGGTCCTGCACCATCAATGGCGGCATGTATTGGGACAGCTACAACACTATCAAAAAGCTGGATGACTATATGCCGGTTGATCTGTTTATCGCCGGATGTATGCCCCGCCCCGAGGCCCTGCTGGCCGGTTTCAATGATCTGAAAAAGATCATCAAGGCAGGCAAAGCCGAAGGCGCCAACAAATACGCCGAGAATTTCGACTGGTACAAGGCCAACCAGAAATCCGTGATCAAGGATTGGGATATGCCCGATTATAACTGGTGATGAATGATGCATAAACTCTATGAAAATCTGGGCAAAATCATACCGCTGGGGGAAATGACCCTGCAGCGTGCCAACCTTGCCTTTATCACACTGGACCGCCGCTATCTGCGATCCGCCCTGCACCACCTGCGCGATGTCGAGGGCTACAGCCACCTTGTGTTGCTGACCGCCGTTGACTGGATCGAAGAAGACGTGTTCCAGCTGACCTATCTGCTCAGCAACCGCACGGCGGATGTGGATGTGGGTCTGCGGGTGATGCTGCCGCGTGAAAACGCCAGCATGGACAGTATCCACGACATCTGGCCCACCGCCGCCACCTATCAGCGCGAGTTGCGCGAGATGTTCGGCATTGATTTTCCCGGCTCGCCCCGTGTGAACGAGGAGTTCGTCCTTGAGGGGTGGCAAGATATGCCCCCTTACCGGCGGGATTTTGACACCAAGAAGTTTTCCGAGGAGAACTTTGCCCATCGTGAAGGGCGTGTCACCAAAGACCCCGCCAGCCACATGAAAGCGCAACTATATCCGGATAGGGGCCAATAAAATGAACTATCAACCCGACCGATCCAAATACCCCGCCAAAAAGGCCGATGGCACACTGGATATCGACCTGACATCCGGCAAATATCTAAAGCTGTGGCACGGCCCCAACCACCCCGGCATCACCGGCAACATGTCGGTGGAACTGACGGTTTGCGGTGACGAAGTGGTCGAAGGCAAGGTGCATGTGGGATACCTGCACCGTGGTTTCGAAAAACTGATGGAGCGGCGTAGTTTCATCCAGTGTTTCCCCATCGTCTGCCGTATCTGCGTGCCAGAACCCGATTTCAACGAATACTGCTATGCCGCCGCGATTGAGGAATTGTCGGGCGTTGTGGTGCCCGAGCGCGCCCACTGGATCAGGACGATGATCTTGGA
>CAZIDQ010000071.1:0-1503 GCA_964538015.1 uncultured Marinosulfonomonas sp. | reverse complement strand
GTGCGCAAGGATCAGCCCTATCTGGTCTATGACCAGCTGGATTTCGAACCTGTGGTCGATCATGGCTCGGACATCTACACCCGCGCCGATGTGCGCCGCCGCGATGTGGCGATGTCGGTGGATCTGTTGCGCCAGATACTGGCCAAGATGCCCAATGAGGGGCCGGTGATGGCGAAATTACCCAACGTGCTGCACTGGCAAATCCCGCGCGGCGAAACCTATATCCGTGGCGAATGTTCGCGCGGGGAATACGGGTTTTACCTTGTCACTGACGGCAGCCGCTTCCCGCGCCGCGTCAACGTGCGCGGGCCCAGCTATACCCACGCCATGACCCTGCTGGAACGCATGATCGTAAATACCAATATTTCCGATGTTGCCGCCCTGATGGTTTCGCTTCACACCTACCCGCCCGAAATTGAAAGGTAGCAAAAAGATGAGTGTTCAAGACGTCCTTTCGCCCTTCAAAGCGTGGAAAAACCTGTTCCGCGATCCGGTGACCATTGCCGATCCGCTGAACGACCGCCCCGGTGCCGCGCGTTATCGCGGGTTTCACCAGAATGATCTGGATAAATGCATCGGTTGTGGCACCTGCGAGGAAATCTGCCAGAACGGCGCGATTGATATGGTTGCCGAGCTGAAAATCGAGCAGGCCGAAGGCGATTCCGGCCTGCGCCCACGGATCGATTATGGCCGCTGCTGCTGGTGCGCATTGTGTGTTGATGTGTGCATGACCGGCTCGCTCACCATGTCGAACGCCTATACATGGGTCGACGCCGACCCCGAGGAATTCCGCTTTACCCCCGGTGTGGACAAAAAGGACTGGGACGATGCCGAACTGGGCTATCACCGTCCCGAAGGCCTGCATCTGACACCGATGACACGGGTCGAAATGCAGGAAATGGAGCCCGAGGAACGGGTTGCCAATTTCGACGAAATTGTTTGTGGTTATTCGGTCGAGGAAGCACTGGTCGAGGCCGATCGTTGCGTTTCCTGTGGTCTGTGTGTGGCCACTTGCCCTGCGCATATGGCGATCCCCGACTACATCGCCGCGATCCGTGATCAGGATTACGAACACGGTCTGGAACTGCTCTATGACACCAACCCGTTCAGTCAGGTTTGTGGCCGCGTCTGTACCCATAAATGCGAAGACGCCTGTTCGGTTGGCCATGAAGGCGAGCCGATTGCCATCCGCTGGCTGAAACGCCACATCACCGAAAACGTCCCGCGCGAGAAATACATGGACATTATCGGCGGCACGGCAGACGACACCGGCAAGAAAATCGCCATCATCGGCGCTGGCCCTGCTGGCCTGACCACCGCGTTTGATCTGGTGAAAATGGGCCACAACATTACCGTGTTCGAGGCACAGCCCGGACCCGGCGGCATGGCCCGTTACGGTATCCCCGAATACCGGATGCCTTATGATGATCTGGATCACGAGGTGTCGATCATCACCGAAATGGGTGTCGATATCCGCTATAATATGCGGGTGGGCAAAGACAT
>CAZIDQ010000070.1:11355-12441 GCA_964538015.1 uncultured Marinosulfonomonas sp. | reverse complement strand
GAATAGATCAGCACATCCCCCACCGCCAACACGCGGCCCAGTTTCAGGATCTGCGCCTTACCTATCAAATCCTTGCCCGCCGCCGGTTTGCGCATGAAATCGATCGAACAATTCGTGGTCACCGCCAGCGCCTTTGGCCCGATCATCGCCATCAAGGCCAGATAAAACGCCACATCCGCCAGCGCAAACATGGTCGGCCCGTTCACCGTGCCGCCGGCCCGCAAATTGCGCTCGTTGACCGGCAAACGCAGGGTGGCTTTGTTCTCGGACACGCCCTCGACAATGAATTCCTCGGTCATATGCGGGAAATGTTCGGCCAGAAAGGCCTGCAACTGCTCCACATTCATCTTCATGCCCACTTCCCCTTTTGCATATCTCTGCGTAAACTTCGCCCGAAACCTATGAAAGAGCAAGCATGACCGACATCCTATTGCGCAAAGACGCGGGCGGCATCGCCACCCTGACCCTGAATTCCCCCCAGAGCCTGAATGCACTCTCGGACGCGATGCTGGCCGCCCTGCAGGCCCAGTTCGACGCGCTGGCCACCGATACCGAGACCAAGGTGGTGATCCTGGAAGGCGCGGGCAAGGTGTTCTGCGCTGGCCATGACCTGAAGGAAATGACACAGGGGCGACAGGCCGAAGACGGCGGGCGGGCCTATTTCCACGATCTGTTCACCCGTTGCAGCCGCGTGATGCAGTCGATCACCCGCCTGCCCCAACCCGTCATCGCCAAACCCCACGGCATCGCCACCGCCGCCGGTTGCCAACTGGTCGCCACCTGTGATCTGGCCGTGGCCGCCCATGGCACGCGGTTCGGCGTGAACGGCGTGAACCTTGGTCTGTTTTGTTCCACCCCGATGGTGGCGCTGACCCGCAACATCCCGCGCAAACAAGCGTTTGAAATGCTGACCACGGGGTCGTTCATTGATACCACACGGGCCGAGGAACTGGGCCTGATCAACCGCGCCGTGGATCATGATGATCTGAACGCCGCAGCACTTGAAATGGCGCAGGTGCTGACCAGCAAGATGAACGGTGTGCTAGGCATCGGCAAAGAGGCGTTTTACAAACAGATCACCATGCC
>CAZIDQ010000070.1:8392-11255 GCA_964538015.1 uncultured Marinosulfonomonas sp. | reverse complement strand
ACGCCTGCCTCTAACGCCTCAAGCGCCGGATATTCGATGCCCCAGATGCTGGGACCAACCACCACGGGTTTGCCAAGGCTAAGCGGCTCGATGATATTGTGCGACCCTTCATCATTGAAACTGTCGCCGATGAAAACGCGGTCGGACAGGGCAAAGTAGAAGTTGATCTCGCCCAGTGAATCCCCGAACAGCCCGTCCAGATTCTCGGCCAAGGGGGCTTTGGGTGACAAAGCATCATCCAGATCGGTCGAGCGTTGCAGCATGTTCAGCCCTGCCGCTTCTAGTCGTTCGCCCGTCGCGGCGAAATCCTTGGGGTGGCGCGGGACGTAGACGATGAAGGGGCGCGGTTTTCCGGCCTTCTCGGCGGCGTCCAGCAGGTTGCGCAGCACGGGGATCAGCAGCGCGTCCTCGTCCGGCGCGGTGCTGGCAAGGCAAAACACAGGGCGCTCCGGCGCGATCAGCGCGCGCAGGGTTTTGGCCGCCTCAAGATGTTCGGGCGGGATCGGCTGCTCAAACCGCAACTCCCCCATCACCTGCACGTTCTGCGCCCCCAACTGGCGGAACCGTTCGGCGTGGCGTTCGGATTTCGCCATGATCAGATCAAACGCCCGCACCACATGCGCCCTAATCTTCAACCCTTTGGTATCGCGCGCAAAACTCTTGTCAGGATACTGCGCTTGCGCTTGCACCAGCGGCAGGCCTTTGGCGTGGCAAGTGGCAATCAGACGGGGCCAAAGCTCGATCTCCATGATCATGCCAAAACGCGGTTTGTATCTGGCCAAAAACCGGCGGATGGCCCATGCGTACTCCGCCGGACACCAGCGGACATGCAACTGTCCACGTTCAATCGCATCCGCAAACAGTTTTAGCGTTTCGGCACGTCCGGCGGCGGTGATGTTGGTGACCAGCACCGGTTCGCCGCGTTCCAGCAGCGCGTCAATCAACGGACGGGCCGCCCGCATCTCGCCCAGAGAAACCCCGTGAATCCAGATCGCACCCTCGGGCACAACCGCGCCACCGCCAAAGCGTTCCGCCATATGTTGGCGATAAAGCGGCTCCTTGCGCCCGCGATGCCACAGATACAGCAGCACCAGCGGCAGGCCCAGATGCCACGCTATATCCCACAGCAGCAGCGCCAGCCGGTCGATCAGCCGTGCGGGGTAACGTTTCATGCCGCCCACCCCCGCTGTTGCGCAAACATCCGCGCCATGGCGATGGTCGGCAGGTAGCTGTGGCTGGACAGGTGATCGGGCATCACCGAGGCATCGCAGATCGACAGCCCTTGCAGCCCATGCACCGCAAAATCGGCCCCGACAACGCCGCTATCCGCGTCCGCTGACATGCGGTTGCTGCCGATCAGGTGATAGCCGGAATAAACCCCGCCACGCAAAACATCCTCGTCCGGCGCATCCACCGGATCCGGTTCAAACCCCATTTCCGCCATCAAGGCGCGCGCCTGCGCCATGCCACGCAAGGAGGTTTCCACATCCGCCGGATCGGTCAAAAACCCCGGATCAATCTGCGCGCCCTTGGCGGTGATCCGCACCGACCCTTCGGATTTCGGCCACAGCGCGTAAATGCCAAGCGACGCCTTTTGCGCCCGCTCAAACACGATGCCCTTGTCGGACACCTGCGAGCGGTCCTGCGTGAAATGCACCAGCTGGATGCGGTAAGCATCACGGAAAATATCGCCATCGGCAAAATTCGCCCCGGCCGAGGCCCCCGGCCCCCGCAGGATGCTATCCTTGCGCCCCAGCACGTATTTCACCCCTTCCCACAGCGCCCGCACCCCGCGGGTTTTCTGGTTCAGCGTGTTGTGGCCGGGGCAGGAAAACTGCAGGCGCAGGTTGGCGTGGTCTTTCAGGTGCCGCCCGACATGGGGCAGATCATGCAGCACCGGCAGACCCGCCGCTTGCAACATATCCGCCGCGCCAATGCCGCTGCGCATCAGCAACAGCGGCGAGGATATGGCACCGGCACTAAGCACCACTTCGCCCGCATAGATTTCGCCGCCTTCATAGGCCACGCCGGTGGCGCGTTTGCCATCCATTATGATCCGTTCCACCGGCGCACGGATGATGCGGATATTCTGTGGTGCGGCATTGGCGCGGAAGGCTTCCAGATGGTTGTGGCGCAACCCGTATTTCGTGTTTACATGCAGCACCGAAGCGCCCGCAAATTCGCCAGCAATGTCAGGATCATCCACACGCGGCGCACCCAGTTTGGCAGCGGCAGTCAGGAATTTTTCCGACAACCCATCGGCCCAACTGTGCGGGCGGGGTGCATTCATGTCGTCATGTAAGGCGTTTAATACATTGTGATAATCAAGGTTAACGCCATCAAACACATGCCGATACCGCTCCTGTGGTCCCGCATAGGCGACATTGCCATTCGCCCGGGATGATCCACCCAGTCCTCGTCCCGTCAGCACCGGCAATTTCCGGTTACCGGCGGCCACTTGCGGGGCCGAGTCCTGCGCATCAACAAACCGGCGGTTGCCGATGATTTTGCCCACCATCAGCGGGATACGCTGGAACAAATGCCGCCCGTTCGGCGCGCCCTGTTCAAACAGCACCACCGCCAGCCCTTGACGGGACGCAATCCGCGCCAGCTCCAACCCCGCAGCACCGGCGCCAATGATGATGATATCAGCGGCGCGGGCGGACAAATTCATACCCCTGCGCCTGCAGCCAGTCGTGCTGGGCCTCGGCCATGGCCCAATCATGCGGCGTGTCGATGTCCACGCCCGTTGGCATGCTCAAGGTGTGGTAACGGGTATCGGCGGGCAGGAAACTGTCGTGCTCGCGCAGGGTCTGCACCCTTCCTGCATAATAGCTGCCGTCAACAAACCGGTATTCGGTGG
>CAZIDQ010000070.1:6619-8292 GCA_964538015.1 uncultured Marinosulfonomonas sp. | reverse complement strand
GACAGCCCTGCGGCAAAGCTCCACTCCACCAGTGGTGCACCGCGAAAATCCTTGGTATTCTTGCCCGGCACCCCCTTGGAGCCTTGGCGGGCAGGCACAATGACCAGCATCGCCTAACCCGTCAGCCCGTTCAGGGCCACCGCAAGTTCGGCAAATTCATCCACCGATTTGCCCAGCATCACCGGAATGGCGATCTGACGTTCCAACAGCGCCAGCGTGTCCAGTTGCGCTTTCGTTTTGGTGTCGAACCCCATGTGATCCCAGAACACCGAACAATGCCAGTTCATCGCGTCCGGCAGGTTTTTGGTGCCAAAGCCCATGTCGCCCAGCAACTGGATCGCATGTTCCCTGATCTGCGCATCCGCCACCTCGACGATATAGGTGTCATAGGCGGGCTCCGACCCGTCCGGCACCGCGCGTTTCTTGTAAACGCCCGAGGTAATCCCCTGATCCAGCGCCTTATACCGCTTGCCGGATTCCGCCACGATGTATTCCAGCTTCTTCAGCTGCACCTTGCCGACCACCGCGTTCAACTCGCTCATCCGGTAGTTAAATCCGGCCACACCGGCCCGATCCAGCCCGCGCGGGATGTCGGGCAGGTTCATATGCCCGTGATCGTGGTATTGCCGCGCGGTGACGGCCATATCGGCATCGTTCAGAATGACCAAACCGCCCTCGCCCGTGGTGATCGCCTTGCCATAGTCGAAACTGAACACGCCCGCAGCCCCCAAGGTGCCTGCGTAACGGCCGTTGTATTTGGCGCCGATCGCCTCGCAGGCGTCCTCGATCACGGGGATGTTGTGGCGGGCGGCGATGGCGAATATTTCATCCAGCCGCGCGGGCACGCCCAGCATATGCACCGGCATGATCGCCTTGGTCTTATCGGTGATCAGACCCTCAAGCTGCGCGGGGTCCATGTTCAACGTATCATCCGATCCGGCCACCACGGGGGTAGCGCCGCAATCAATGATCGCCTCGAAATCGGCAATAAAATTAAAGCCTTGGGTGATCACTTCATCACCAAAGCCAACCCCCAACGCCTTCAACGCCACCTTGATCGCCGCCGTGCCCGAAGACACGCACAACGCATCATGGCAAGACAAAAACGCGCGAAAATCCGACTCCAACTCGCGCACATGATACCGCTTGCGTTTGGCGTCAAAGCCGTGGGCAAAGAACACCCCGCCCTCGTCCATCAACGCGTTCAATGCGTCGCGTTCTTCCTGTCCGATCAACTCAAAGCCTGGCATGGTGCTGTCCCCTGTAATGCTTGGCAAATTTTTCGCACATCACAGGGGGCGCTTCAAGCGCTGTTCGGCGGACGGGCGTTAAACCCCGTAAATGCCGCCGAATTTCGCTTCCAGATAATCCAGCAAGGGGGCTTCGGACGGGGCAAAGCCGCAGGCCTTTTCGATCAGCTCTTTGGGCCGGTACAACCCGCCGTATTGCTGTATGTTTTCCCGCAGCCATCCGGTGGCCGGCGCAGTGTTCCCCGCCGCCAGTTCCGCGTCCAGATCAGGCAGCGCATCACGCATCGCCTTGTTCAGGCAACCGGCGTACACATTGCCCAAGGAATAGGTCGGGAAATAGCCAAACAGCCCGACCGACCAATGCACATCCTGCAAACAGCCGTTTGACGGCTTGTCCACCGCCACGCCGAAATCATCCTCGAA
>CAZIDQ010000070.1:0-6519 GCA_964538015.1 uncultured Marinosulfonomonas sp. | reverse complement strand
CAGTTGAACGGATCATAGGGGTTGGTGCGGGTGGTGATGCGCACATCATGGCCCGAACCGGATGAAAACGGATGCACCGCTTTGTCGATCCGCCCATGCGCCATGTCATAGCCAAAGGTGACAGCCAGCTTGCGGGTCAGTTCCAGTTGCAGCGCCTCGTCAAACTTCGCCTCAAGCGTCGCGGGCTGGTTCTCGGCCCCCAGCACCCGTTCACGCAGCGCCACCAAACGCGGGCGCAAGGCGTTGAACATGGCCTCCAGCTCGGACGCCTTGGCGCCCGGTTCGTAATCATCCAGCAGCGCGTCATACAGATCACCGCCATCCGCCAGCGCTGCAGCCTCTTCGCGCTTCAGCTTCAGAACCTGCTTTAGCGTCGGGGCAAAACCGGCGAAATCCTCGTCCGCGCGCGCCTTGGCCCAGATGCCTTGCGCCATCGAATGCAACTTGGCCTGCTCGGTCGCCAGCCGCGCCGGTATCCGCATTGTCCGTTCATATCCGCGCCGGATGTGGCGCATATTGGCCTGCCCGACAGCATCCAGCATGGAGTCATCAATCGCGGCCAGCCAATCACCCACCTTGGGGTCGGTGCGCCGCGCGTGCAAAACGGAGGACATCGCCGCCATTTCCTCGGCCCGTTGCCCTGCCGCGCCACGGGGCATCATGGTTTCCTGATCCCAGCCCAACCGGCCCGAAACCTGCCCCAACGCCTGCGTGTCGCGCTCGAACGCCATTAGATCATCATATGCAGCCATTGCCTTAGCCCCTTACACTTTGGGCTACAGGATAGCCCGCCAAAAAACGTGACCGCAGGATCATCACCCACAGCAGAATTGCACCAAACTGATGGGTCAGCGCCACATGCATCTGCGCCGCCAGCATCACCGTTGTGATCCCCAGCACCACCTGCACCGATACCATCGCCATCAGCATATTAAACGCCGCTTTGGTCTTGCGATTGCCGCAACTGCGCGAGCGCCGCCAAACCACGATGGCAAATGCCAGCACCAGATAACCGACCAGCCGGTGAATGAACTGCACCAAGGCTGGGTTTTCAAAGAAATTGCTCCACCACGGCACGTAATCAAACATCCCGTCGGGTATCACCTGCCCACCCATCAAAGGCCAGTCGATATAGCCGCGACCGGCGTCAATGCCAGCCACCAAAGCGCCCAGCAGGATTTGCAAAAAGGCCAGATGCATCAGACCGGTGGACATGGAAAACAGCTTGCCTTCCCTGCCGCGGCGCGCCTGCATGATCTCGGCCTCTGGCCGTGACAGCAGGAAGATATACCACGCCGACAACCCCAGAATGATGAACGCCAGCCCCAGATGCGTCGCCAACCGGTACGAGGCCACATCAACCATCCGCCCCGTTAATCCGCTGGACACCATCCACCAGCCAATCGCACCCTGCAATCCGCCCAGAACCCCAAGGCCCAGCAGGCGATTTGTCCAGCCCGCCGGTATCTTTTTGGTCAGCCAGAAGAACAGGAACCCGATGGCCCAGACCACACCGATAAACCGGCCCAATTGCCGGTGGCCCCATTCCCACCAGTAGATGGATTTGAATTCGGCCACCGTCATCTTGCTGTTTTGCAACTGGAATTCCGGGCTGGCCTGATATTTGGAAAATTCACTGGCCCAATCTGCCTCGTTCATCGGCGGGATTGCACCGGTAACAGGCTTCCATTCGGTGATTGATAGGCCAGAATCCGTCAACCGTGTGGCCCCACCGACCAGAACCATCAAGGCAACCAAAGCAAAAACCAGCATCAGCCAGCCACGAATAGCCCGCCGCGCGCCCTTTGGCGCCTTGTCGATCACGCCGGTTTTGGGCGTAACCTCCGCAGGCTTTACATCCTCACTGACCTCTTCAAAAATACTGCGCTTCTTGCTCATACCGCACCCTTCCTGTTTCTCGCCAAACTACGACCGACAAAATGCAGGGGCAAGGCCCATTTGCCTTCTTCTTTTCCCAAATACCTGCCCGCGCGGCAGCGCATAGAATCTCTTATTCCCCGCGCTCTTTCCAGCGCACCAACTGGCGCAGCATACCATGCAACGTCTGCACATCCGCCCGCGTCAGCGGCAGCCGCGCCCACATGTTGCGCAGGGCCAGCTTCATCCGGTCGGCCTTGGCCTCGGGGAAAAAGAACCCTGCCGCCTCCAGACGTTCCTCGAAATGATCGCCCAGCTTCTCAATCTCCAGCCCCTCGGCAAATTCGGTTTTCACCATCTCCATCACCTCGGGCACGGCCTGCTCCACCTGCCGGCGCCACTCATAGGCGGTCAGCAAAACCGACTGCCCCAGATTAAGCGATGAAAACGCCGGATTGACCGGCACCGAGATAATCGCATTGGCCCGCGCCACATCGTCGTTTTCCAGACCCGCGCGTTCAGGACCAAACAGGATGCCCACCTTTTGCCCCTGCTCCAGCAGGCCACGGGTGTATTGCATCGCCCGTTCCGGCGTCATAATCGGCTTGGTCAATCCACGGTGTCGCGCGGTGGTGGCGAACACATAGTTGCAATCGGCAATCGCACCGGCCGTGCTGTCAAACAGCCCCGCCTGATCCAGCAGACGCCCCGCCCCCGACGCCATCGCCACAGCGCGTTCATTCGGCCAGCCATCACGCGGCGCGACAATACGCATCCGGTCCAGCCCGAAATTCCACATCGCCCGCGCCGCAGCCCCGATGTTTTCGCCCATCTGCGGGCGCACAAGGATCATCGCGGGCTGTGGTCCCGCCCATTCTTCTTCTGCCATTTCACACCTGTTTATCCATCCCCGCCCTGATAGGGTGCAACTGCCCCGTGGTCAAACCGCAAAACCTGCGTTATATCCGGCATCAACAGCCAGCCAAGGATAGTGATGATGAGCGAAGAATTTCCCGAAAAAGAACAGGCCCAGCTATACCTGATCACCCCGCCCGCCTTTGAACTGGCCAGCTTTGCCGATACATTCCAGCGGGTGCTGGACGTGGCCCCCGTGGCCTGCGCGCGCCTTGCCATGGCCACCAAGGACGAAGACCAGATTGCCAAAGCCGGAGATGCCTTGCGCGAAATCTGCCACGGGCGCGACATCCCGCTGGTGATCGAAAGCCACCTGATCATGGTTGAGCGCCTTGGCCTTGACGGGGTGCATCTGATCGATGGCGCACGTTCGGTGCGCTATGCCCGCGGTGAATTGTCGGATGATGCCATCATCGGCAGCTATTGCGGCACCTTGCGCCATGACGGGTTGAACGCAGGCGAAGCCAGCGCCGATTACGTCAGTTTCGGCCCTTGCGGTGAAAGCGCGCTTGGCGATGGCTCAACCGCCCCACATGACCTGTTCCAGTGGTGGAGCGATGTTGTCGAAGTCCCCGTGGTGGCCGAAGGCGCATTAACGGTCGATCTGATTCAGGCGCTGTCGCCTGCCACCGACTTCTTTGCAATTGGCGAGGAAATCTGGAACACGGATGACCCGGCAGCCGCGTTCAAACAATTGGTCGACGCGATCAGTTGACCTTTGTGTCGCGGTTCTGCGGCTGGTTTTCATCAATTACGAAAACCCTCCGTCCGTCCGGATCCCTGATAATAACGCGCCGCCCTTCCCCGAAAGGGGCAATGGCGGCTTCAACACTCATTTGCGGCAATGGAAGCTTGTCCAGATCGGCAACTGTAATGCCGATCATGGTCGATGCACAGATTTCCCCATCCTCGGCCGGATAAATTTCCAACGCCAAAGCATCCAGTTGACAGCAATGGTGCACCGGCCCCTCACCATGCTTTTCGCGTTTAAACTCAAGCCCGAGGCTGGTGTAAAACGCGAGTGTTTCCGCAATATTCTGCGCATACAGCACCAGAAATGACACGCCGCTTTGGGATGCACTCCTATTATGCTCCATCATCAAACCCCGACCGCACCGCGTCCTCGCAATGCTTTGCCAATGCCTTGCGTCCGTCAAAATCCGACACCCTGACCGGCGGATGATAGATCACCTCGACCGAGCCATTGCGCCGCACAGAAAGCGTTTTCAGCAGATGCGGGGCCAGTTCCATATCGCCCCACCAACCGTAAAACCGATCTTCTTCGCCCTTTGGCGCGGTATATTTCACCGTTACCGGCTGAATATGCATGATATCACGCAGTTCCGGCACAAAGAACGCCTGAAACAGCGTTGATTTAAAAGGAATAACCCGCAATCCGTCTGTCGAAGTTCCTTCCGGGAAAAACAACAGCTTATGGCCCGCTTTCAACCGGTCCTCGAAGATTTGCAAATGGATTTTCGCATCCTGCGGGCGGCGGGCGATAAACACCGTGCCTGTGGCCCGTGACAGCCAGCCGATCAACGGCCAATTTGCAACCTCGGATTTGGCAACGAAATAGATCCGTTTTGCCGCATTCAGGGTGAAAATATCCAGCCACGACGCATGGTTGGATACCACGGCCCCCTTTTGTTGCATCCGCTTCCCTGTAACGAGCAACCGCAACCCCATGATAAACAAGGACGATTTACAAACAAACTGGGTGATATAGGGCGTAACCGGACGGTGCATCCCGAATACGGGCCGTTCAATCAGACGCACCAGTAACAGCACCGTCAACCCGACCAGAATAACCACCAGCATCGGCACCACCCGCAGCACCACGCGGATCCATCCCATCGGCGTGATCTTTACCGGCACCTCGGCATCATCTGGAAACCATGTCCCGCTCATCCGCGCCGCCCCTTTGTATAGAGCGCGCGGTTCTTTTCGCTGATATTCTGCGTGTCCATCAACAGGAACACGTCGGTGGTGTTGAAACTGTGGTCAATGAACGCCCCTTCGCCCACGTAACCCCCCAACCGCAGATAGGCCTTGATCAATGTCGGCATCGCACGAACGGCGCTACGGCGATCGATCCCGTCGGCAGGCAGCAGGTCCATCGTCTGGAAATATGGCTCCAGCACCCGCACCCGCATATCTTCGGGGGCAAGGTGAAAATGATGTAAACAGGCCAGCGGTTCGCGGATGGCTTCAATATCGGTGCCATGAAAACTGGCCACTCCGAACATCACCTCGATTTCGTGCTCCAGCACATAGGCCCCCAGACCGTTCCACAACACATACATTGCCCGGCTGCCGCGATAATCCGGGTGAATGCAGGACCGGCCCAGTTCCATCAACCTGCGCCCGCTGGATTTGATCGCGCCCAGATCATATTCATCCTCGGAATAGAACCGCCCTGCCTTTTGGGCCATATCCCCGCGCAACAGCCGGTAAACACCGACCACCCGCTTGTCCGAGCCCTCGGGCTGTGTTTTGTCAATCAGCATCAGGTGATCAAAGAAATCGTCGAACTCATCGCGCTCCAGCCGCGCATCATGATCCACCAGCGGGCCATTGCCGCCCAATTCCTCGACAAACACCTCGTAACGCAGCCGCTGGGCGGCGCGCAGATCGGCCTTGGACTGTGCAAGGCGCAACTCGAATTTCTCGTCTTCGAAGGTCATTTACCTATCACATCCGGCGTCTAAACACTGCCCGTCGTTCTACGAATTGCTATCCAAAATAGCAACAGCCTGACCGCAGGATCATTGACTCGCGCTTAAGCTGTGCTAGCGTAAGCACCAACACGCGAAACAAGAGCCTCAAGGATCCACGACAATGAGATCAACTTCGGTCCCGACAATGACAACCTTGCCCGCATGTTCAAAATTAACGGTTATTTTACCATTTATCCGCGATTGTACTTGCCCAAGGCCCCAGTCGGGCCGGGTCGGGTGCCTGACCAACATGCCCGGCTCCAGAAACTCATTCATAAACACACCCCTTTCTGCGGGACTGGATAGACTATGAACACACAAAGCACCATCGCCGCCCTGATCGGCTCACGTATCTGTCACGACCTTATCAGCCCGCTGGGGGCAATTGGCAACGGGGTTGAACTGTTGGGCATGTCGGGGTCGGTGGATGGTCCGGAAATGGCCCTGATCAGCGAAAGCGTTGCCAGCGCCAACGCCCGCATCCGGTTTTTCCGCATCTGTTTTGGCGGGGCCAATGCAGGGGCGATGGTGGGATTGTCCGAAATCGCCTCGATCCTGCGCGATATAGGGGCTGCCGGACGGGTGCAATTCGACTGGAACAGTGAAAACAGCCTGCCCCGCCAAGAGGTAAAGCTGGCCTTTCTGCTGATCCAGTGCTTCGAGAGCGCGATGCCATATGGCGGCATTGTCAAAGTGCGTCAGGGGGTGGACGGCTGGCGACTGGCCTGCACGGCCGATAAACTAAAGATTGATCCGGAAAAATGGGAAATGCTGGTCGCTCCTACGCCCAACGCTGATCTTTCCCCGTCCGACGTCCACTTTGCACTCGTTCCCGAAGCCGCCCAACAAACCGGCCGCAGCCTGAAAACCGACCTGCGCGAAGGAACAATTGCCCTGTCATTCTAACCCCGCCCGCGCCCTTCTTCTTTTCCCTAAATACCTCCGCCGGAGGCATCGCGCCCCGTCAGGGGCGCGCGGGGCGACGCCGTCAGGCGGCGCAAACCCT
>CAZIDQ010000069.1:0-12502 GCA_964538015.1 uncultured Marinosulfonomonas sp. | reverse complement strand
ATTTTAACCGGCGCGGCTAGCTGATTCGAGAAGGGCAATCCCAAATTGGTAACGGTGGGCCAATTTACTATTGTATTTTAAAAGCCCGATTTGCATTGGCTCTGGCGCAAATTTTATAGGCGACCAAGTTTATCCCTTTGATTGTGCGTTCATTACGACCATGCCTGCGTATTTGGCCCCCATCGACTGAGCGTTGCGTGATTAGCCGTGCCCCGCGTTCAGCAAGGATTTCCTCCAAATCCCGGTAAGAAACGCCATACCTCATTAGCGAATCTAAGATGCGCCGCATCGGAAAAGTGGAAGCCCATCCGGCCTGTGGAATAAACTTATTGACAAAAACGCCAATAAGTGAAATTAATTTACACCACTGCAATAAATATCAGATGACGTAAAACAGTGTCACAGTTGTGGTGTCATAAGGGAAACCGAGCGCAAAGCCCGGCCTGTTCAACAGCAAGAGGAATGATGAAAATGATAGTAGGAAAGAGAACTTTTTTAACTGGATTATTGGCGACGACGGTGATCGCCGCAACAAATTTTGGGGCGTTTGCCGCAGAAGATGGTAAGCGGATTGCATTCTTTGTGTCGGACCTTTCAAACGTGTTTCACCAAGCTCAGGCGGCAGAGGCCCAGCGGTATGCCGCAGAAAAATATGGAGCAGAGGTTGTCGTTTTTGACGGGCAAGCGGATTCGGCGGTGATGACCCAAAATGTTGATCAGGTTGCCGCTGGGGCATTTGATGGCGCGACCTTGCAGATTTGGGATGCCGAGGCGGCGGCGCCGGGTGTCCGCGAGGCTTTGGAAGAAGGCATCGTGATGACGTCGTTCTTCAGCCCGCTTGCGGATACAGGTATTCCAACCGCGCGGAGTGACGAGGCCGTCATATCCTTTGATATGGGCGCCCAGATGGCCAAGGCCTGGAAAGATGCCCACCCGGACAAGCCGATTGTTATGGTTCAACTGGGTTGGCCAAACCACACCGAGGTAATTTCAGGCCGGACCAACCCGTTTGTTGAAGGAGTCCTGTCGGTAGACCCGGCGGCTGAAAACCTTGGTGCGCTGGATTCAGGCGCGGGTCAGGAAGCGGCAAAACAAATTATCGTTGATTTGCTGACTCAGCGGCCTGAGGTGAATTTGATCTATTCCGAGGCCTCGAATCTGACGGTTGGCACCATGGCGGGGCTGTCCCAGTTGGGGCGGGGGAAATTTGACAATGGCATCCCTTTGACTGAAATCGTAGCCAGCGTTGATTTCGACTCGGTGGAGTATGAATTAATCTATGATCCCAATTCCAGCCTAAAGATATCCATGGGCCTGCCGCCTGTTGAAACGGCTCGGGGGCGGGTAGATTTGATTATGGATGTCATCAACGGCAAAATTCCGGTGACGTCTGATCCGGCTGAGGAATTCTTTTATAAAGCCTACAGCATTTCGTTTTGGACCATGGAGCAGGAAGACGCCCGTGCGTGGCTTACAGCCCAGTTCGGCGAGTAATCAGCAGCAAACTTGGCGGCCATCAGCAATGGTTGGGTGTGTTCCCGGCCTGGCCGCCAAGCCCGCAACGAACAGGAGAGACTGGTTTGACTAGCCAACAAAATGCCACGGCCCTGTCCATTGAGGGGCTTACCAAAGACTACCCCGGCGTTAGAGCCGTTGATGATGTGAGTTTTTCGATTAAAAGCAGTGCTGTGCATTGCCTTGTCGGGGAAAATGGTGCCGGAAAATCTACGCTTGTAAAGATGTTGACCGGGGCGTTGAGGCCAACCAGTGGTACGATGAGCGTAAGCGGTATATCGCATCAGCCAAACAGCCCCCATGAGGCCCGCGAAGGGGGCATCGCGACGTTGTTTCAGGAACTGCATGTTGTTGATGAGCTGACGGTTCTGGAAAACCTGACGCTGGGAATGGAGCAGAGCCGGTTTGGATTTCTGATCAAATCCGACCTTGATCAGCGGGTTATTCGCACCCTTGCCGCCATTGAGCCCTCTATTGATCCGTCTGCCAGAGTTGCCAGTCTGAGTGTCGCACAAAAACAGATCATTGAAATTGCCCGCGCGGCGTCCTCTGGGGCGCGTATTATCATTATGGATGAACCCACGGCCGCCCTGTCCGAGCGAGAGGTGGAGCGATTGTTCGGCGTGATCCGTCGCTTGCGCGAGTCAGATGTAACGGTGATCTACATATCCCACAAGCTTGATGAGATTTTCAGTCTTGGGGATGACGTCACGGTACTGCGTGACGGCAAGCACATCGTAACAAAACCACTGGCGGATGTGAACGGGCGGGCAGAGTTGATTGAAATGATGATCGGGCGCAGCGTGTTTCAGGATTATACACCCAGAACAGCGATCAGCGATGAAACCCTGCTTGAGGCCCGGGGCCTAAGCAATGAAATTCTTCGGGATGTTTCGTTTAGCATCAAACGTGGGGAGATTGTCGGGTTTTATGGTCTTGTCGGGGCTGGTAAAACCGAAATCGCCCGCGCGCTGTTTGGCGCGGACAAGGTTGCCGGATCAATCCGGTTCAAAGGGAAAGATGTGGGAAATTCCCCCAAAAAGGCGATTGCCGCCGGGATTGCTCTGGTTCCGGAAGAGCGCCGAACCCAAGGGCTGTTTACCAGCTTGTCGATACGCGAAAACATTCCGATCATGAATTTGGGCAAGCTTTCAAAGCTTGGCGTATTTCAGCCGGCGGTGGAGCGGGACGCAGCGGTTGAATATGTCGGCAAGCTGCGCATTGCCACGGAATCCATTGATAAAAATACAGAAAAGCTTTCGGGGGGCAACCAACAAAAGGTGGTATTGGCCAAGTGCCTGTTTTCGGATGCAGAGCTGTTATTGCTGGATGAGCCAACGCGGGGCGTTGATGTTGGCGCAAAAACCGAGATTTATGACATCATTCGGGATTTGGCCGATGGTGGTAATTCCGTGGCCGTTTTTTCAAGCGAACTGGAAGAAGTTCTTGGTATTTGCGATCGTATTTTCCTGTTGTATGCGGGGGCCCTAAAGGGGGAGTTCGTCAATGGTGAGGGGGTCGATCCAAGCTATATTTTAGATGTGGTCACTGGTGGCCATGAAGGGGTCACACAATGAATACTTCCCAAACCAATGAAGCCCCGGGCACAGGCAGATCCCTGACCAGCGGACGGCGCCGGATGAGCAACGAGACCTTTATCATGTTGTTGGTGGGGGGCGTTGCCGTTGGGCTGTTTTTGCTGGCCTCTGTCTTGGTGCCAAACTTCTTTCAACTGCTTAACATGCTCAATCTGGTGACCAATAACTGGGCGGTTATTTCCCTTGGGGTGGGGGTCACGTTCTTGCTGGTCTCCGGGAATTTTGATCTCTCGGTGGGCGGGGTTGTGGCCCTGTCCGGTGTGCTGGCCGTGTGGTTTTCACAATCAGCTGGCGGAGCAAACCCGCTGTCTACCGGGCTTGGCTTGCCCTATGGGTTGGCGGTTCTGGGCGCGCTATCAGGGGCGCTTATGATCGGGGCGTTAAACGCGCTGTTTGTGGTTCGGCTTGGCATTCCATCAATCATCGTGACCTTGGGGACAATGATGCTGGCGCGCGGGGTGGCTCAGGTGGTTACCCAGGGATCCCAGCGAAACACCAACCTGCCGGATGCGTTTGGTGTTTTGGGGAACATGACGATGTTTGGTACTTGGATAAGGTTGCCGGTGTTTTTGATGGCGGTTCTGTTAATCATTGCTGTGTTCATTGAGCGAAAAACAGTGTTTGGGCGGTTAACCTATTGGATTGGATCAAATCCGGTTGCGGCCCGTCTGTCCGGCATCGATAAGGCCAAACATGTTACCTATCTGTATCTGGTCAGCTCGGCTATTGCCGGAGTTGTCGGCATCCTTTTGGCCTCGGAATTCAAATCGGGTTATTCCAACCGGGGCACTTTGATGGAGTTCGACGCATTGGTGATTGCCCTGTTGGGCGGGGTTGCCATTGCTGGCGGGTTCGGCTCGGTCGTCGGCATGTTCTTTGGTGCGATCATCCTTGCGGTTGTAACCTCGGCGGCCACCGGATTGGTTTTGTCGCCAGACTGGCAATACATTTTAAAAGCCATCGCGGTGTTTCTTGCGATCGTGACACAAACCTGGGCTCTTGCCCGAAGGAACCGGTGAACGCCATGCCAAACCCAAATAACAATACACGGTCAGGGGTTACATTTGCACGCGGCATCATCGGCTTTATGCGGGACTATTATATCTATTTTGTACTGGTTGCGGTGGTGCTGCTGTTGAGCATGGCCAATCTGGACCGGTTTGAGCTGTTTGAACGTGGCAACTTTTTGTACCAGCGCAATATCGTTAATATCCTTCGGGTGTCGGCACCGTTGCTGATCCTTGCGGGGGCGTTCACGCTGTTGATGGTTTCGGGGTATATTGATCTGTCGGTTGGCAGTGCCATGAGCCTGAGCGCGGTTGTGTATGCGATGCTGGCAATAAATGGGGTGCCGTTTCTGCCGGCCTTTGTCATCACCATGTTTGTCGGGGCCGGGTTAGGCATGATTAATGCGTTTCTTGTTGTCAGGCTGAAGATCACGCCGGTCATTGCCACGCTGATCACGCTTAGCCTGTATAAGGGGGTTGCCCTGCTTTTGGTGCCTGATGGCGTGTCGGCGATAAAATCCGGTGGCGGGCTGAAAATCCCTGTGTGGTTCAATTCTTATGGCCGAGAAGGGGCTTTGCTAAAGCTTCCGATGGCCTTTTGGGTGGCGGTTGCGGTGACGTTGTTGCTGGTGGTTGTCCAAAACCGTTCATTGCTTGGGAAATACGCAGCCGCCATTGGCGGCAACCCGACGGCGGCCAAATTGTCAGGTATCAATACCGGCAAGGTGGTGGTGCTGCTCTATGGTGTTGTTGGTGTCGCGGCGGCGATGGCGGGCATTGCGCGCGCCAGCTTTATGTCGCTGGGGGACCCTCTATCCGGAGACGGAATGGAGCTGTCGGCGATTTTGGTTGTGCTGCTGGGGGGCACCGCATTCAGCGGCGGAGAGGGCAGGGTCCTGCGCTCATTCATCGGGGTTTTAATTATCATGGCGCTAACTGTGGGGATGTTGACGCTGGTGCCGGCATACTATCAAACTCTTGTAATCGGCGCGGCTCTGTTGGCTGCTGCCGCATCCAACCATTTAATCAGCAGAAAAGAGGCCTCGAAGTGAGCAAGAGTGTTACTGATTTTGGCCTGATCCGGCAAATTCACATGGTTCTGGTGATGCATTTTGTCGAAGGCAGAAGGCAATCAGAAATCGCAACGGTGCTGAACCTGTCCACCGCCAAGGTGAACCGGCTGATCAAGCAGGGCCGCGAACTGGGCATGGTGAACATATCCGTGAGCAGCCCTTTTCAGCGATTGGTTGAAGTGGAGCGCGCGCTGAATGATCGCTGGCAGCTTGATACCGCGTTGGTCACCCCCACCGTCAGCGATAGTCTGGAAACCACATTGCAACAGGTCGGAACAGCTGCGGCGAACCTGTTGGTTGAAAACATTCGGGATGGTGACGTGATTGCTATTACCGGCGGCAAAGGTGTTAGTGCGCTGGTTGAAAACCTGAATGTTGAGCGAAAGTTTGACGTGACGGTCGTGCCGCTGACCGGCTGTGTACAGGGCAAGCATTATACGGACGTCAACCATGTGGCGACCCAGTTGGCCGAGCGGCTGGGGGGCAAAGCGATGTTAATACACGCGCCGCTATTTGCCGAAGATGAAAAAGAAAAAGAGATACTGTTTTCGCTGCGCCAAATCCGCGAAGTGTTCGAACTGGCAAAAACAGCGTCACTGGCACTGACCGGAATCGGCTCAATTCTGACGCCCAGCTCCAGCTACTATGACCTGCATCCGATTTCGGCCGAAGACCGCAAGGTTTTGATTGAGCGTGGGGCGGTGGGTGAATTTGTTGCCCATCTGATTGATAAAGACGGCATTCCCTGTGACGTGCCCCTTAATAGGCGCTTGCTGGCGTTGTCTCCGAATGAGGTGGCACGCATTCCCAAAACCATCGGTATCGCGGCAGGCGAAGAAAAGGTCAGGCCCGTGCAGGCAATTTTGAATGGCAAGTTTTTATCATCGCTGGTGCTGGATGAGGCCACCGCAACATCTGCATTGCAACATAATTTAGCAACAACTTAAGGAGGCTACCATGCTGACAAGGGAAATAGGAAATTCGGGCATCAAGGCGACAGCCGTGGGGCTGGGCACTTGGGCTATTGGCGGCTGGCTATGGGGGGGCACGGATGAAGAGGCCTCGTTGACAGCGATCAAAGCCGCGCTGGACGAGGGCATAAGCCTGATCGATACGGCCCCGGCCTATGGTTTGGGGGTCGCCGAGGAAATTGTCGGCAAGGCCATAAAAGGCCGGCGGGATCAAGTGGTTTTGGCCACGAAATGCGGGCTGGTCTGGGATACGCAAGACGGCAACTATTTTATCGATCAGGGGGATAAGCGCATCCACCGGTATTTGGGAAAACAAAGTATTATCGATGAACTGGATCAAAGTTTGAAACGGCTCGGGACCGATTATGTTGATCTCTATCTAACCCATTGGCAAGACCCGACAACCCCAATTGACGAGACGATGGAAACGCTGTTGCACCTGAAACAGGATGGCAAGATCCGCGCGATCGGGGCATGCAATGTATCCCCCGAAGAGCTGAAGTCTTATGTGGCTGCCGGACAGCTGGATTGCCTGCAAGAAGAATACAGCATGGTAAAGCGCGACATCCAAGACACATTGTTGCCGGCATGTACCCAGAACGGTGTTTCGATGCTCAGCTATTCGTCACTGGCGCTTGGGTTGTTGGCCGGCAAAATCGGCCCGGACCGGACGTTTGATGGTGACGATATTCGCAAGGATAACCCCAGGTTTTCAACGTCTAATCGGGAGAAGATTGCAGCCCTGAAGCGGGAACTTGCGCCGATCTGTGAAGCCCACAATGCCAGCATGGCGCAGGTTATCATCGCGTGGACCCTGCAACAACCGGGGATCACATTTTCGTTGTGTGGTGCGCGAAATTTGGATCAGGCGCGCGAAAATGCCGCCGCTGGGCGTTTGAAGCTATCCTCCGGTGACATCGTAAAAATAGATGCGGCCGCCGCGCAACATCTGCGGCATCTGGATACTTAATTTCCGACCCACCCAAAACATGAAAACGCTGACACTTTGGGGTTGGCGATCAGGAGAGATATGTCAAAGCGACGCCAACAACGGCTTGAGCAACTGGAAGATGATCGGCACTTCGACGTCATTGTTATTGGCGGCGGTGTCAATGGCATCGGCGTGTACCGCGAGCTATCCCTGCAAGGGTTGCGGGTGCTGTTGGTTGAGAGGAACGACTTTTGTTCGGGGTGCAGCGCGGCGCCGTCCCGGATGATTCATGGCGGCTTGCGCTATCTTGAAAATGGCGAATTCGACTTGGTAAAGGAATCCTTGCGGGAACGGGATGCGTTGTTGCGCAATGCGCCGCATATGGTGCGTGAATTGCCAACGGTAATCCCGATCACCTCGGTTTTTTCCGGGCTGATGAATGCGGCAACTGGTTTTTTTGGCTGGTCTAGCAAACCAAAAAACCGTGGGGCATTGCCGATCAAGCTGGGTTTGGCGTTATATGACTGGGTTTCGCGCACGCGAAGGGCGGTGCCTAAACATCGGTTCAACGGGGCGGGGAAAACGCGGGCGATTTGGCCGAAATTGACCCAAAAGGCCCGGTTTTCGGCGGTTTATTATGATGCCTGGATCAGCCATCCGGAACGTTTGTGCCTTGAAATGATCGCCGATACAGATGTCGCGGCCCCCCAAAGCATGGCGCTAAATTACGCAGAGCTTGATGCAGGGTCCGATGGCTATGCCGTTATCTGCAATCTGACCGGAAAACGCTATGCGGTAGGCACGCGTTTGATCGTGGCGGCCACTGGTGCCTGGCTTGATTCAACGGTTCGCACGCTTGGGGCCGAAAGCGCTGAACAGATGGTATCGGGCACCAAAGGCTCCCATTTGATCCTAGACAATCCAAGCCTGATTGAGGCGCTGAATGGCCATATGGTCTATTTTGAAAACACCGATGGGCGGGTTTGTATTGCGTTCCCCTATCAGGGGCATGTGCTTGCGGGGGCAACCGATATTCGCGTTGAAGAGGTTACTAAAGTGCGGTGTGAGAAGGCCGAAGAAACCTATATCCTCTCGTCTTTACGACTGGTTTTTCCGGATGTTGCAATGTCGCCTGATCAGGTGATCTATAGCTATAGCGGTATTCGGCCGTTGCCCCATAGCCAACAGGATTTCACAGGCCGGATTTCACGCGGGCACTCCATTCGCCGACTGGATGGCCCGGTGCCACAATTTTGCATGGTGGGTGGCAAATGGACGACGTTCCGGGCCTTTGCCGAGCAAACCACCGACGCCGTGTTGAAAGAGCTGGGGCAGCCGCGAAAATGCGACACGTTGAACCTGCCAATTGGCGGCGGGCTAGGGTTTGAAGCGGACGGGGCCGATATTCTGGATCAGTTGATGCAACGGCAAGGCCTAAGCAAGGCGCGGGCGACCCATCTGGTTTTTCACTACGGTTCAAACGCCCTGCAAGTGCACCAAATTTGCGCCTCTCAGCCGGGCGATCAGTCCCTCGGCGAAGGGACACAGTATACCCGGGCCGAGATTGGCCATTTAATCCGAACCGAGCAGGTCGAAACGCTGTCAGACCTTGTGCTGCGCCGCACGTCTCTGGGGATTACCGGGGCGGTGTCGAAGGGGCTTATTCAGTGTCTCTGCAAGGTGCTGGAAACTGAATTATCACTGTCGCCAGACACTGTTTCACAACAACGCGCCGACCTGATTAAGGAATTAGAGGACTATTACGGCGTCACGCCCGAGGTTCTGAAAACCCGTAGCAAAAACCGGAGAGAACAATGAAAATAAGCCCTAAAGCACGGATGAACAGGATGTTCACCAACGGCGGATGTCTGGACGTGGCCATTGACCACGGGGTCTGTAACGAGCCGGGTTTCATGGTCGGCCTTGAGGATATGCCAAGTGTCATGGACTCGCTGATCAAGGCTAAACCAGACGCGATTCAATGTGCCTATGGGCAGGCGGATCTGTTGCAATCAAGGCCTGAAAAGGACAAGCCCGCACTGGTGATGCGGATCGACATGGGTAACCCCTATAATGATCAGCGCCATCGGGTGATGTGGTCGATGCTGCAAAATACGGATGCGCCAATTATCGGGGCGCTTGAAATGGATGCGGCCTGTGTTGTGGTTAATCTGTTTATGTTGCCTGATGAACCGGAATTGTTCCGCCAGTGCGTTGAAAACATTGCGCGGGTTCGGGCAGCTTGCAGCACCTATGGTATGCCTTTGATGATTGAGCCGCTGGTGATGCTGCCCAACGATGTTCGCGGTGGATATCAGGTGGATGGTGATGCTGAAAAGATCGTGACACTGGTGCGTCTGGCTAGCGAAATGGGGGCCGACATCATTAAGGCAGATCCAACCAAAAACCCGCAAGATTTCCACCGTGTGGTTGAAGTGGCGCGGGTTCCGGTTTTGGTGCGCGGCGGTGGCAAAGAAGACCTAAAGGCCGTTTTGATGAAATCCGCCGAACTGATGGCGCAGGGTGCGCAGGGCATGGTTTATGGGCGCAATGTTTATCAACACGACAATCCGAATGCAGTGGTTGCCGCCCTAATGTCCCTGATTCACAGCGGCGCATCCGGTGAAGAAGCATGGGAAATTTATCAAAATGTCTGATCAGCAAAAATACCTCCTTGGGCTGGATGCCGGTAACACCGTTATCAAGGCGGTTCTGTTTGATTTGAACGGCAATGAAGTGGCCAAACATGCGTTGGACGGGGGGTCCTCTACGCCCCAGCCCGGCCATGTGGAACGGGATTTGGGCGAGCTGTGGGAAAATGCGGTCGAGGTTATTCGCGCCAGTATTTCCAAGGCGGGTATACCACCGGAATCCATCGTTGGTATCGGCTGTGCTGGCCACGGTAACGGGCTGTATTTGCTGGATAAAAATGATAAACCACAGTTGGGAATTCAATCGCTTGACAGCCGCGCCGCACCGTTGGCCCAAGCCCTGTCGTCGGGGGGGAAGGGGCCGGAAATTCATGGTATCTGCTTGCAGAAACCATGGCCTTCACAGACACCGACGCTGTTGGCTTGGCTTCGGGAAAACCGCCCGGAAGCCTATGAAAACGTGGGCACGGTTTTGCTGTGCAAGGACTTTATCACCTATAAACTTACCGGTGAAAAAGTCAGCGATATTTCCGATATGAGCGGCTGCGGTATGCTTCGGATGCCGGATTGTACCTATGATGCCAACCTATTGGCGCTGTACGGTCTTGACGGTGCCATCGATCTTTTGCCGCGCTTGGTGCAGCCTGATGAGGTGGCCGGATTTGTGACCAAAGAGGTCGCCGCGCAAACCGGGCTGGCGGTGGGAACGCCGGTTGTTGGCGGCTTGTTTGATGTGGTCGCCAGCGCGCTTGGCTCGGGGGCGGTGCGGCCGGGGCAGGCATCTGTTATTGTCGGCACGTGGAGCATCAATCAGGTTTTGTCTACCGCGCCGGTGGTGGATGAAGCCGTATTTTTGGTTTCATGTTTTGGCAAAAATCGCTTTGTGAACATGGAGGCCAGCGCCACTTCGGCGGTCAATCTGGAATGGTATGTGCGCGAATTTGTCGAACGCGGGCAGCACCATGATGATCCGTTCGGATTTTGCAATGATCTGATCGGGGCTATTAAGCCTGCGCCGGATGATCCGTTTTTTCACCCGTTTCTCTATGGTTCGGGGCAGGGTGCACACATGCGCGCGGGCTTTTACGGCTTGGCCGGTTGGCATACCGAAGGCCACATGTTGCGCGCCATTTTTGAAGGTGTCGTGTTTGAACACCGCCGGCATATAGAGCAGTTGATAGCGGCCGGGGTTGATTTTGGCGATGCTGTTTTATCAGGTGGCGGATCGCGCAGCCCGATTTGGCCGCAGATGTTTGCAGACTGTTTGGGCAAGGCCATGACGGTGGCGGTTTGCGAAGAAACCGGCGCGCTGGGGGCGGCGATTGCGGCCGGGGTTGGGGCCGGTGAATTTCGGGATATTGAGGCCGGTGTGGCAAAACTAACGGCCACCAAAGCGGTTTTTGAACCCGATCCCGAGATGCGCGCTCATTATGACAACCGCTATCGGCTCTATCGAGACTTGAGCGCGGCAATGAGCGGTTTTTGGCAGGAGGTGCAAAAAACCACAACCTAAGGGCGCATCCGGTGGTGGCGTGTTGGCCTTGGAAAATCCGGTTAATCAATCAGGCCAACGCACAGGGTTTGCACAAGGCCGATGGCGCCGGAAATGGGTTTGAACTGGCTTGTGGTTTCATTGTCGACCAGAAAGCTTAGCGTTGAATTCTTGGCCAGCGGACTATCGAGGGAATCTGTGATGGTGATGATCGGGCGGCGGCGCAGGTGGGCGTCTCGGGTGACATCAATCACAGCCGGAGTATAGGGGGGGAAGCTTATGCAAATCAGCAGGTCATCATGCGCCATATTGGCCACTTGTTGCTCGGCCATGCCCCCGCCAAAATCCAGCAGGCTGCAATGGCGTTCCGAACGCGAAATACCATACGCAAGATAGGTAGCAATCGGGCGGGCGCGGCGCAATCCGGCGATATGGATATGGGTTGCAGATTTGATCATCGACACGGCTTGTGACAGTTTTTTCGGGTCGGTATTGGCCCGCATGCTTTCCAGCGAGGCAATAAGCTCGTCGATACAGGTGTCAAAAATATGTTGCATATCAGTTGGTTGCGCGTCAGCCAGTTTTTCTGCATATATCTGCGCCCGTTTATCAGGTGCCCCTTCTATGAGGCGTTGGCGAAAAACGCCCTGAAGCTGGGAGAACCCGCGATAGCCAAATTCCTTGGCGAACCGGATGAGCGTAGACGGTTGCACACCGACCCGTTCGGCAATGACCACCACCGTGTTGAGCGCAAAATGGTTTGGCTCGTCCAGCGCGGAGCGGGCGATGCGTTGTAAATGTGGCGCCAAATTATCAAACCGATCGCGAATCCGCGATCTTAGGGCGTCATATGTTTCGACTGAAACGGCATGTTCTGTAAGATTTTCTGTGTTCATGGCGCAAAAATGACTGAATATGCGTTCAATTTCAAGGGAAATACGAAGAATAGAAAATATATTCACATTTAACTTGACGATGAAATAAAAATTCAGTCATAGTGTGAAAAAATATTCAATTGCCGATTGGGCAGAACCTGATTGGTTCACGCGCGTAAAATTAAAGCGCACCATCTGGGAGGATGACATGAGTAAAGGGAAGATAACTCGGCGTCAGTTGTTTAAAACAACGGCAGCAGCAGGGGCGGTCAGCACATTTGCCGGCCCTTGGAAATTTAACAGCGTTTATGCGCAGGCAACAGACCGGCCTCTAAAAATCGGCATCACATCTGACGCTAGCGGCCAATACGCCAACTCGGGTGCCAGCG
>CAZIDQ010000068.1:0-12586 GCA_964538015.1 uncultured Marinosulfonomonas sp. | reverse complement strand
AGGTCGACATCACCAACGGCAAATTCGTGTTTTCCTGCACCGAGGCTTACCGCGTAGAAAACGGCAAAATCGGCGCGCCGGTCAAAGGCGCAACGCTAATCGGTGACGGCCCCGCCGCGATGAAACAGATCCGCGCGATTGGCAACGACATGGCACTGGACCCAGGCATCGGCAACTGCGGCAAGGCCGGCCAATGGGTGCCGGTGGGCGTCGGGCAACCCACGTTGCTAATCGGCGGGCTAACAGTGGGCGGCGCAGGCTAGGCATTTCGCAGAAATGTCAGCGCCAGATCCGAGGGTGGGCATTTCAACAGCACATTGGTGCACCAAGATCGCCACACCCACACCGTCAATGATAGTTGAAACCTCGCAAAAGCGCCCGCCCGTGGGGGCGGATCAGGCGCTGACATTTCTGCGAAATGACGAGGGTTTACCGCAACCGGAACCTGTTGCGCAGGCCCAGACCAAAGAAGAACAACAGGACATAGCCCAACAACGTCTGCACCCCGCCAGCCACCTTCAAAGGCCACGCCAATTCCTTGGCCAACTCGCCATAATACAGCTTGCCAAACCCCAGAAACGGCAGCGTATTTGATATGCTCCACCCCGCCGCCTGACGCGGCTTGGCCCATGGATCATCCTCGCCCAATAGCCCCAGCGTCCAGTCAAACCCCGAGGATTCTTTGGGCAAAAAGGTAAACGCCTCTTGCCACCACAGCATGAACAGCGCGCCGGATAGCATCACGAAACCCATCCAAAACAAAGGTCGCCACACCGAATTTCCGTAATCTGATAACAGGGCATAGAGCCAGTAAAACGGCTTGTGGTACCACCGCGCCAATCTGGTTTTACAGCGCATCTCTTGCCGTTGGAAAAACTGCTCCCCGTCAATCTGCGAGGACTTATTCATGAGCAGCCGCAACCGATTGTAAGCAAGCTTTTGCTGACTAGCGGGCATTACGTCTACCCGCTTCCCCTCTACCTTCACCGACCCCCACAGCGGCGGCCAATTATTCTGCTCGTTGTCACTTGCCGAAAATATCATGTCATCAAACAACTGCGCCGCATCAAATTCTGGTACTGCCGTCAAGAACCGCACATTTGAAAACCATATAGTTGATTTAAAGATCGCAGAACTAAAATTGACAGAATCTGAAAATGTCGCAGAAATATAATAGGCTGGTTCAATAAATTTCACAGAACGGAAATTTGTGGGGATGAAACAGTTACCACCCATAAACCTCGCAAAACTGAAATCGGCATACCCAGAAAATACCGCAGAATGAAAGTCAGCAGAACCTGAAAAAGTCGCGGAAGGAAAATGTGCTGTATTCATAAAGGTCGCGATACTGAAATTCGCAGAACCCATAAATGCCGTAGAGCTAAAGTTAACAGAGTCCAAAAACGTCGCAAGACAAAAACTAACATTTTTTTCAAATACCATGCCTCCGAAGTTAAGCTGCTTTGAAAAAATGGTGCTTGAAAAATCTATTGTTTCATCTCTCGAAGGCAATTTAGCGCCCTTGCCCATACGGGCCTGAAACAGTTTTGTAATCTCAGCCAGTTCCGCCGCGGCCTTTTGCGCGTCTTTTTGAGGAGCCAATTCTGCAACATTT
Organism: uncultured Marinosulfonomonas sp.; assembly: GCA_964538015.1. Classification (GTDB taxonomy): domain Bacteria; phylum Pseudomonadota; class Alphaproteobacteria; order Rhodobacterales; family Rhodobacteraceae; genus Profundibacter. The sequence continues at coordinate 10,971 of CAZIDQ010000068.1, read as the reverse complement.
AATCCGGTTGTTAATGCTCGGTCCGCGCGTTCTTCGTCTGTCAACTCCAGACAGACCCACAAGTTCCATGCCCGCCGAAGTTTTGCCTCCAATTCTGAAGCGTACTTCAACAAAGAATCGTCCTTCACATGTCCTTTGGGTTCCTCCCAATCCCCATGCTCCCCATAAATCGTCGCCAGCACATACCACGGGTTCTTGTTCGCCGCCGTCAGCCGCACCCCGTCATTGCGGATCGCATCGCCATCCTCCAGCACCTCGATAATCTCGTGCGCCGGTTTGCTCGGGTCTGTCAGTTTCTCAGCCACTCTAATATTCCTTACCGTCAATCCCCTCACAATGCGTCACCCGCATTGGTGGTGCAAGCCTTCAAGCCTCAAGGGTGGCTAACAGCCCGCACCCTTGTCATCCCCGCGCAAGCGGGGACCTCCTAAACCCAAGCACCCAAGCTTTCGAGGTCCCCGCTTGCGCGGGGATGACAGCGTTGCAAAATCCTCGCCCCTCGCGTCTTTTTCCTGCGAACCACTCGCAATCTGCGCCGCCCTCCCTATATACGCCTCATGAACAGACGCCAATTCACCACCCGCCTCGCCGCCCTTTTCGCGGTCCCAGCACTGCCCGCAAGTGCCGTTTCCGCCGCCGCCAGCGCCCCCGTGGCCGCCCCGATTGCCGTGTCCACAGGCGCGTCCTCCTGGGCCAGTTACCTGATGGCGATGCACAAAACCTGCACCCCGACGATGCTGAAATCCGTGCTGAACGTATCCGAGGACATGGCCCAGACCCTGCATTCGCGCATGGTGTCAGACGGCATCATTCAGGATGGCAATCGGGTGGTTCGCAAGGTAAAACAGCGTATCAAATCCGCGCTGGAGACCCCCGACATGCCCCAAACCCGCCCTGCCGTTGCCGATGATCTAAACACCCTTGCCGATATTTGGCATACGGGCTGGCACGAGGCCCACGCCGATCATGTTCCCAATGAACTCAAGGCGTTACGAAGCCGCGACGGCTTGCGCACCCGTCTGGAGAATATGCTGGGAACCACCGATGTTGTCGGTCCGGTCGGCGCCCCTGTCGGGTTTTGCACGGTCAAGGATGATGAAATCTACCAGTTTTATGTTTCGCCTGCGGCCCGTGGCTCTGGCACTGCGGATGCCCTGATGCAGGCGGGCGAGAAGCGGTTGAAAGACAGCGGAATCAAGGTTGGCCAGCTTTGGGTGATCCCCCAAAACTCCCGCGCCATCGCGTTTTACCAGCGCAACGGCTGGGACGGCGACACAGTGTCCGATGTGCCGCTGGATACGACTGAGGGCCCCTACCTGCTGCCCTGCCGGATTCTGCAAAAGGCGCTGTAAACCATCCGTTAACCATCTTCGCCCATAGTGAGTCGCGCATACAGACGGAGCGATCATGGCCGAGGATTTATTCTCTTCACACACCACCCTCACCCCACCCAAAGGGGATGATGACCGGCTGGCGTGGCTCCGTCTGTTGCGATCGCGCAGGGTCGGGGTTTCGACGTTTTTCCGGCTGATGCGCGAACACGGATCGGCGCAGAAATCGCTGGCCGCCCTGCCCGAAACCGCCCGCGCGGCAGGGGTGCAGGATTACACGGTCTGCCCCGAAGGCGTGGCCGTTGCCGAAATGAAAGCCGCCAAAGCCGCAGGTGCGACGATGATCTGTTACGGCGAGGCAACTTACCCCACTGCGTTGACCGACATCCCCGATCCACCGCCACTGCTGTGGACCATTGGCGACACCGCATTGCTGGCCCGCCCGATGGTGGCCATGGTCGGCGCGCGCAACGCATCATCACTTGGCACCCGCATGGCACGCAAACTGGCCGAAGGGCTGACCGACGCCGGATACATTGTGGTTTCCGGCCTTGCCCGCGGCATCGACACCGCCGCGCATCTGGCCGCGCTGGAGGGTGGCACCATCGCGGTGCAGGCCGGCGGGGTTGACGTGATCTATCCCCGTGAAAACGCCACCCTAGCCGATGACATCGCCAAAACCGGTCTACGCCTGTCGGAAATCGCCATCGGCACCCAGCCACAGGCCCGCCATTTCCCCCGCCGCAACCGGATTATTTCCGGCATCGCCCGCGCCGTTGTGGTGGTCGAAGCCGCCGCGCGATCGGGCAGTCTGATCACCGCCAAAAATGCGCTGGATCAGGGGCGCGATGTGCTGGCAGTGCCGGGCCACCCGTTCGACGCCCGCGCTTTTGGCTGCAATGCGCTGCTGCGGGACGGGGCAACACTGGTGCGCTCCGCCGAAGACGTGATCGAGGCGATTGGCAAAGAGGAACAAAGCATCCAACCTGTGCCAGCGCCGAAACACCCCCCCAAACCCGAACGCAGCCTGCGCGACACCTCGAAACTGCATAGCGAAATCCTGTCGCGACTTGGCCCCAGCCCCGTGGCCGAAGATCAGTTGATCCGCGATCTGGACCTACCCAGTCAAAAGGTCGCGCCCGAATTGCTGAACCTTGAACTGGACGGCAAAATCATCCGCGCCCCTGGCGGGCTGCTGTCACTGGCACATTAGGCCTTGTTTCTTTTTCGCATAGATATCCCTGCCGGAGGCCAGAAAACTTTTAATGCCTCCGGCGGGGATATTTCCACAAAAGAGAAGCCCAATGCGCCCGATACCCCGATAACAAATTTCATGCCCCATTGACATTTGATCCGATCCCCCCTCTTTTGCCCCGCCATTAGCTCTGTTGCTTGAGTCGAGAGGAATTTCATGCCCGTCGTCGTTGTCGAATCCCCAGCCAAGGCCAAAACCATCAATAAATACTTGGGGGATGACTATACCGTTCTGGCCTCGTATGGGCACGTTCGCGATCTGCCGCCAAAGGACGGGTCGGTCGATACGGAACATGAATTCGCGATGAAATGGGAAATCGGATATGATTCCCGCAAGCACGTCAAAGCCATCGCCGACGCCCTGAAAGACGACAACGAACTGATCCTCGCGACCGACCCCGACCGTGAAGGAGAGGCGATCAGCTGGCATCTGGAAGAGGCGCTGCGAAAGCGCAAGTCGATCAAGAAAGACACCCCCGTTTCCCGCGTGGTGTTCAACGCCATTACCAAATCCGCCGTGACCGAAGCGATGAAAAACCCGCGTCAGGTGGATATGCCGCTGGTCGAGGCATACCTTGCCCGCCGCGCGCTGGATTATCTGGTGGGATTCAACCTGTCGCCTGTTCTATGGCGCAAATTGCCCGGCGCGAAATCGGCCGGACGGGTGCAATCGGTCTGCCTGCGCCTGATCGTCGAGCGCGAGATGGAGATCGAGGCCTTTAACGCCCGCGAATACTGGAGCGTCAAAGCCGCCCTGACCACCCCGCGCGGTCAGGCCTTCGAGGCGCGGCTGACCCATCTGGCCGGCTCCAAACTGGATAAATTCGATCTGGAAAACAGCACCGCCGCCGAATTGGCCGTGCAGGCGGTGAACAGCCGCGACCTGATGGTGCAGAAGGTCGAGGCGAAACCGGCCAACCGCAATCCATCCGCCCCCTTTATGACCTCGACCCTGCAACAAGAGGCCAGCCGCAAATTCGGCTTTGGCGCCCGACAGACGATGAGTACTGCACAGCGCCTGTATGAAGCCGGTTACATCACCTATATGCGGACCGACGGCATCGACATGGCCCCCGAGGCCGTAACCGCCGCCCGCGCCGAAATCGAAACCCGCTATGGCAAGGAATACGTCCCCGCCAAACCGCGTATCTACAAAAACAAGGCCAAGAACGCCCAAGAGGCCCACGAATGTATCCGCCCGACCGATATGTCGGTGGATGCAGGCAAACTGGCGCGACTGGAGGCAGACCAGCGCAAGCTGTATGATCTGGTCTGGAAACGCACGCTGGCCAGCCAGATGGAACAGGCCCGTCTTGAGCGCACATCGGTTGATGTGGGCAGCGATGACGGGCAGGTTGTTTTGCGCGCCACCGGTCAGGTGGTTTTGTTTGACGGCTTTATGAAGGTCTATGAAGAGGGCCGCGATGATGCGGTGGTGGATGACGACGACAAGCGCCTGCCGCAGGTTGTCGAGGGCGACGCGGTTGACAAAAAATCTGTCACCCCCGAACAGCATTTCACCCAGCCACCGCCCCGTTTCACCGAAGCAACCTTGGTCAAACGCATGGAAGAACTGGGCATCGGCCGCCCTTCGACCTATGCGTCGGTCATCACCACGATTCAGGATCGCGAATACGTCCGCAAGGAAAAGAACCGCCTGTTCCCCGAGGACAAGGGGCGGATGGTCACCATCTTCCTGCTAAATTTCTTTCGCAAATATGTCGGCTATGAATTTACCGCCAATCTGGAAGAAGAGCTGGACGATGTATCCGCTGGCGAGCGCAATTATAAAAATGTGCTGGACCGGTTCTGGAAAGATTTTTCCGCAGCAATTGCCGAAACCAGCGAATTGCGGATTTCCGAGGTGCTGGATGTGCTGGACGAAGCGCTTGCGCCATCGTTGTATCCCCCGCGCGAAGACGGCTCTGACCCGCGCACTTGCCCGCTGTGTGGCGAAGGTAAACTGCACCTGAAAACTTCACGCACCGGCGGGTTTGTCGGCTGTGGAAACTACCCCGAATGCCGTTATACCCGCCCCATCGGCGGCGAAAACGATGCCGCAGGCGACCGGATTCTGGGCGTGGATGGTGAAGATGAAATCTCCCTGCGCTCGGGGCGATTTGGCCCCTATGTGCAGCGCGGCGAGGCCACCGAAGAAAACAAAAAACCACCACGCGCCAGCCTGCCCAAAGGATGGAAATCCGAAGACATGACGCTGGAAAAGGCGCTGACCTTACTCAGTCTGCCACGGCTGGTGGGCGAACACCCCGATGGCGGCCCTGTGGAAACCAACATCGGGCGCTACGGGCCTTATGTACTGCACACCACGGTGGACGAGGATGGCAAGGACCAAAAACTGTATGCCAACATCCCCGATGTGGAAGAAGTATTCACCATCGGCATGAACCGCGCTGTCGAAGTGCTGGCCGAGAAAAAGGCCAAGGGTGGTGGACGCGGGCGCACGGCGGCCAAGCCTTTGAAAGAGCTGGGTGAACACCCGTCCGAAGGCGGCCCCGTCAATGTGATGGACGGGCGTTACGGGCCATATGTGAAATGGGCCAAGGTCAACGCAACCCTGCCAAAGGACGTGGAACCGGCGGATGTGACCATGGATATAGCGGTGGAACTGATCACCGCAAAGGCCGCCAAAAAGGGCGGGCGCAAGAAGGCCGCACCAAAGAAAAAGGCAGCCCCCAAGAAGAAACCGGCAGCGAAAAAGAAACCCGCCGCCAAGAAAAAACCTGCCGCCAAAAAGAGTTAACACCATGATGCCCCGGACAAGTTCCGGGGCCTCTTTCTTTGCAGCAGTGCAAAACCTGGTTTCCCGCCATCACCCAGATTGACTCTTGGCCCGTCCCCCGTCACACATCGTTGCAAGTGACACAAAAATATCGGGGGCCCATTTTATGAAAAAGATTTACGCATCCGCCGCTGACGCGCTGGATGGTTTGCTAAAGGACGGGATGTTCATCGCGGCGGGCGGGTTTGGCCTGTGCGGTATTCCGGAATTGCTGCTGAACGCCATCAGGGACGCGGGCACCAAGGATCTGACATTTGCATCCAATAACGCAGGTGTGGACGACTTCGGCATCGGTATTTTGCTGCAAACCAAGCAGGTCAAAAAGATGATGTCCTCATACGTTGGGGAAAACGCCGAATTCATGCGTCAGTATCTAAGCGGCGAGCTGGAGTTGGAATTCAATCCGCAGGGCACTTTGGCCGAACGGATGCGCGCCGGTGGCGCCGGCATCCCCGGATTTTACACCAAAACCGGCGTTGGAACGGTGATTGCCGATGGCAAAGAACACAAGGATTTCGACGGTGAGGCCTATATTCTGGAACGCGGCATTGTCGCTGACCTGTCGATCATCAAGGCCTGGAAAGCGGATGAAACCGGCAACCTGATTTTCCGCAAAACCGCGCGCAATTTCAACGTGCCAGCGGGCAAATGCGGCCGCGTCTGTGTGGCCGAGGTTGAGGAAATCGTGCCGGTGGGCAGCCTTGACCCCGACCTGATCCATATGCCCGGCATCTATGTGCACCGCATCATTCAGGGTAGGCACGAAAAACGCATTGAACAACGCACAGTGAGGGAGGGCTAAACCATGTGGGACCGCAATCAAATGGCTGCCCGCGCAGCACAGGAACTGCAGGACGGCTGGTATGTGAACCTTGGCATCGGCATTCCGACACTGGTGTCCAACTATATCCCCGACGGGATCGAGGTCACCCTGCAATCGGAAAACGGGATGCTGGGTATGGGACCGTTTCCAACCGAGGATGAAATCGACGCCGATCTGATCAATGCGGGCAAGCAGACCATCACCGAACTGCCGCAAACCGCCTATTTCGACAGCGCCGAAAGCTTTGCCATGATCCGTGGCGGCAAAATCGCCATGGCGATTCTGGGCGCGATGGAGGTGGCCGAAAACGGTGATCTGGCCAACTGGATGATCCCCGGCAAGCTGGTTAAAGGTATGGGTGGCGCGATGGATCTGGTGGCCGGTGTTGGCCGTGTGGTGGTGGTGATGGACCACACCAACAAACACGGCGTCAGCAAATTGCTAAAGGAATGCACCCTGCCGCTAACCGGCAAAAGCGTTGTGGACCGGATCATCACCAATCTGGGCGTGCTGGATGTGGTTAAGGGCGGGCTGAAGGTGGTCGAGCTGGCCCCTGATGTGACGCAGGATCAGATCGAAGCCGCAACCGAGGCAACGCTGGTTTAGTTCAAAACAAGAAAAGGGCCCCGAACGGGGCCCTTTTTTTCGTGAGTGGTGACCTTTTGTTTAGTTTTTGTCGGGTCCATCTTCGGCAGCAATCATTTGTGCAAAGATGGCTTCGGCGACAGAGCTGTGACCGCCCATAGACGAGATACGTGCTGGTTTGCCCGCCTGAACAGGCAACGCACGGGTACCGGTGTCTTCGGCTGCCAGAGAAGCAAAAACTTCTACAGCACGGGCGCTGTGGCCATTGTTATCCCCGAAATACACACGAGAACCACTACCGGTGTCGCTCTGGGCCAGGATCAGTTCGGCCGTTTGCGCGGTTGTATACTGGTTGGCGTTTGCGTCAGCAAAAGCCGGAGCAGCAAGGGAAAGGGCCAGTGCGGTTGTCAGTACGATACGTTTCATTTTCAATTCTCCTAGAATTTAGATTTATGGTTCGTTTTGTTTTTTGTTTGAGGCGTGTTTGCCTTCGATGAATTGAATTTAGGGTTGGAGGGACCTCACTTCAACGCACGCAAGCGTGAGTTCACGCATCCGTGTGTGCATGTATGCACATCTAGATGTGCGGACCAACGAGCTATGGCGTTTGATCGGGTTGGGGTCGCGATTGTTTCAGGAATTTTTGGCCAGATCGCGGTTGGCTGAAACAAATCAATGCTTTTTGAGCTGTGCAGAACGGGCTGCCCCCCGCCAGATCACGCAGATATCCGGTTTGTTTCAGGCATTTTCGGGTTTATCTGCCGGTAAATGACTTTATTTGATGTAAATGCGGCCCGTAAAGCGGCCAGAACGACCCACAGACATCTTTTCGGTTTCATAATAGAGGGCGACTTCATATTCTTGCCCAGATTTATCGCTAAATGGCCGAGAATGATAATGAGCAGTGCCAATACGCAGTCCGATACACCCGACACCACGCCTGTTTCGCGGCGCTGGAAGGATATTCTGTTTCTGGGTGGCTTGTTCGCGCTAATGCTGGCGGGCCTGTTCGGTATGGCCGCCGCAACGGGTTGGGAAGAAACTCGCGTACAACTGGCCAAGCTATCACTTTCCTATATCGCAATTTTGCTTGGCCTGTCGCTGGTCAACTATCTGCTGCGCGGGTTGCGCTGGCACATGTTTGCCCGCCGCTTGGGCCTGCCCACAGGATTGCTACAGGATATGCGCCATTTTCTGGGCGGGTTCGCGATGAGCGTCACCCCGGGCCGCGTGGGGGAACTGGTGCGGATGCGCTGGCTGAAACGCGAAACCGGTTGGGCGGTGGAACGCACGGCCCCGCTGGTGCTGATGGATCGGGCCTCGGACCTTGCGGCGATTGCGGTTATTCTGGGCGTGGCGCTGTCGATGTCCACCCGCGGGATTGCCGGTGCGGTGCCGGTGGTGGTGGTGTCGATCATTGTTGCCATCATCGCCACACGCCCTGCCCTGCTGACCCGTCTGGTGACTTATATGTACAAGGCCACCGGCCGCTGGCCGCGCCTGTTTGGCCGCGTGCGCATGGCCGCCCGTTCCCTGAAACAGTTTTCAAATGCCCCTGTAATGCTGACCGCACTGGCCCTTGGACTGGCCGGATGGCTGGCCGAGGGATATTCCTTTTATCTGCTGCTGGGTTGGCTGGGGGCCGATGTCGGCCTGTGGTCGGCCGTTGGCATTTTCGTATTCGCCACGCTTGCCGGTGGGGCCACGGGTGCGCCCGGCGGTGTTGGCGGGGCCGAGGCGGCAATGGTCGCCCTACTGCATATGGAAGGCGTGCCGCTGGAAGTCAGCCTGCCCGCCACCGCAATCATCCGGATCACAACCCTGTGGTTCGCCATCGGCATCGGGCTGCTTATTTTCCCGTTTGCCGAACGTATTTCTGTAAGGACACAACATGCGCTGGAAAACCGCTGATTATACCGGCTGGGGCCGGGTTCACAGGGCTACGGGGCAACTGGCCCGTCCCGAACGAGAATCGACGCTTGAGGCTTTGGTCGCCGAAGAACCATCACCCGCAATTGGCATGTGCCGCTCTTATGGCGATACCTGCCTGAATGACGGCGGCCGCGCGATTGATATGACGCGGATGGATCGAGTTCTATCATTTGACGCCGAAACTGGTGTGATCGAGGTCGAAGGCGGCTGCCAGATCGGCGAACTCGCCCGCCTATTTGCCCCCCAAGGCTGGCTGCCCGCCGTGATGCCCGGCACGGGTTTTGCCACGGTTGCGGGCTGTATTGCCAATGATGTGCATGGCAAAAACCACCACGGGATCGGCAGTTTCGGCCAGCATGTGATCAGCCTGACCTTGCTGAACGGCGACAAGAAACAGGTGATCAGCCCCAAACGCAGCGCGGGGTTGTTCAAGGCCACCGTTGGTGGTTTGGGCCAGACCGGCGTGATCGCCAGCGCCAAATTGCAGATGATCCCCTGCAAGGGCGACGTGATGATGGTGACCGAACGCCGGATCGAAGGCTGGGATGAATTTCTGGCGGCCCTTGATGGCTCCAAGGCCACCTATACCGTCGGCTGGATTGACGCCACGGCCAAGGGCGACGATCTGGGACGCGGTATTCTGGAAGAGGGCGAAACCGGCGCGGGGCTGGTGCCCAAGCCGAACAAATCGCGCTCGATCCCGTTCAATGCGCCGGGGTTTGCGCTGTCCAAACCTGTGGTGCGGCTGTTCAACAAACTTTACTACAGCCGCGTGCCCAAATCGGGGCGCACCACAGTGAAACCGATTTCCGATTTCTTTTTCCCGCTGGATGCGATCCACGACTGGAACCGTCTTTATGGCAAACGCGGCTTTCACCAGTTTCAATGCGTGGTGCCGATTGCGCAGGCCGACGCCCTGCGCGAGATGCTGGAAAAAATTGCCAATTCCGGCCTTGCCTCGCCTTTGGCTGTTTTGAAACGCATGGGGGACGGGCGCGGTGGTTATATGTCCTTTCCGATGGAGGGTTACACACTGGCGGTCGATTTCCCGAACCGTGCGGGGGCAAAGGATCTGATCCAGTCGCTGATCGACATGACCGAAGCGGCAGGGGGGCGGATTTATCTGGCCAAGGATTCCCTTGCTACGGGGGGGCAGTTGAAACCGATGTATCCCGAATTCGCCGATTATCAGGCCGAGGTGCAAAAGGCCGACCCTGACGGGCATTACATCACTGATATCATCCGCCGACTGGATCTGAGGAGCAAATCATGAGCGAGACCTGGATCATATTGGGGGCCACATCATCAATGGCCAAAGCGTTTGCGCGCGCCGTGGCGGAACGGGGCGACGGTGTGTTGCTGGCCGGTCGCGACATGGACGATCTGAAACGCAGTGCCGCCGATTGCGCCCAACGCGGCGCGGCCATGGCCGAGGCGGTGAAGTTTGATGCCCGCAAGCGCGAAAGCTTTGCGCCTATTTACAAACGGGCCTTGCGCGAGGACGGGATGATCAATGTCGCCGTGTTCGTCGGCTCGATGCCGCCGCAAGAGGACGTCGATGCGGACCCGTCATTGATTGAAGGCGTGGTGAAGGACAGCTTCACCGGCCCTGCCGAATTCCTGCAAGGGATAGCCCCCGAAATGGAAGCGCGCGGCGGTGGCTGTGTGGTTGGCGTGGGATCGGTCGCGGGGGACCGCGGGCGGATCGGCAATTACGTTTACGGCGCGGCCAAGGCGGGGTTTGCCACTTATCTGTCGGGTCTGCGCAACCGTTTGACGCGGGCCGGTGGCCATGTGGTGACGGTGAAACCGGGGTTTGTCGATACCGGCATGACCTGGGGGATCGAGGGGATGTTTCTGGTCGCCACACCTGAAAAGGTGGCGGCGGACATTCTGAAGGCTGTCGAGAAAAAGCGCAACGTGATCTACACGCCGTTTTTCTGGCGCTATATCATGCTGATTATCCGGTCCATTCCCGAGTTTATCTTTAAGAAGATGTCGATCTAGGCGCCAAAGAGATTCTATGCCTCCGGCGGGGATATTTATGGAACAAAGATAAGGCTAGATAACGCCCTGATCGCGTAAAGCGGTTAGGTCGGCCTCGGACAACCCCAACAGTTCGCTATAAATCTCGGCATTGCCTTCGCCCAGTTTCGGGCCAAGTGTTTCCAGCTTGCCGGGTGTTTCTGAAAGGCGCGGCAAGGGGGATGGAAAAGGCAGGGTGCCCACGCCCTCGACCATCATAT
>CAZIDQ010000067.1:10607-12613 GCA_964538015.1 uncultured Marinosulfonomonas sp. | reverse complement strand
GGCCAAAACCCACCCCTTTGCCCAGATCAAAAAACACCGTGGCCGCAAGGGCGAGCCGGGCAGCTATTTCGGCCCCTTTGCCAGCGCCGGTGCCGTCAACCGTGTGCTGAACCAGTTGCAAAAGGTGTTCCTGCTGCGCAACTGTTCGGATTCGGTGTTTTCCGGTCGCACGCGGCCCTGTCTGCTGTATCAGATCAAGCGGTGCTCGGGGCCGTGTGTGGGATTAATCACGGAATCCGATTACGCTGATCTAGTGCGGGATGCCGAACAGTTTTTGTCCGGCAAATCCACCAAGGTTCAGGGTGAACTGGCCGCCCAGATGCAAGTGGCAAGCGACGAGATGGAGTTTGAGCGCGCCGCCGCGCTGCGCGACCGGATCAAGGCGTTAACCCAAGTGCAGCAGGTGCAGGGCATCAACCCGCAAACCGTGGCCGAGGCAGACGTGATCGCGCTACACATGGAGGGCGGGCAGGCATGCGTTCAGGTGTTCTTTATCCGCGCCAACCAGAACTGGGGCAACAAGGATTTCTATCCGCGCACGGGGGCAGGGGCCGAGGAGCGTGAGGTGCTGGAGGCGTTCCTTGGGCAGTTCTATGACAACAAATTGCCGCCCCGCCTATTATTATTGTCCCACCCGATTGAGAACGACGATCTGATGCAAGAGGCGCTAAGCCAGAAGGCTGGTCGCAAGGTCGAGCTTATTGTGCCCAAGCGCGGTGAAAAGGCCGAATTGGTCGAGGGGGCCGCCCGTAACGCCCGCGAAAGTCTGGCCCGCCGGATGGCGGAAACGGCAACGCAGACGAAACTATTGAAAGGGCTGGCCGAAGCCTTTGATCTGGAGGCGCCACCCAAAAGGATTGAGGTTTACGATAACTCGCATATTCAGGGCGCACATGCGGTCGGTGCGATGGTTGTGGCGGGGCCGGAAGGCTATATCAAAAGCCAATATCGCAAGTTCAACATCAAGGATACCGAGCTGACCCCCGGCGATGATTTTGGCATGATGAAAGAGGTGCTGGGCCGCCGGTTCAAACGCCTGCTGAAAGAGGATCCTGAGCGTAAAGGTGACAATTGGCCAGATTTGTTATTGATTGACGGCGGGGCGGGGCAGGTTTCGGCGGTGGCCGAGATTATGCGCGAATACGGCGTTGACGATATCGCGATGGTCGGCGTGGCCAAGGGCGAAGACCGCGATGCGGGTAAAGAGGAGTTTTACCGCACCGGAAAACGCCCCTTTGCCCTGCGGCATAATGATCCGGTGCTCTATTTCGTCCAGCGCCTGCGTGACGAAGTGCACCGTTTTGCCATCGGCACCCACCGCGCCAAACGGGCCAAAGCAATGGGCGCAACGCCGCTGGACGGGGTTCCGGGGGTCGGCGCGGCCCGAAAACGCGCCCTTTTGGCGTATTTTGGTAGTGCCAAGGCGGTTAGCCGTGCGGGGTTGGAAGACTTGAAGAAAGTTGAGGGAATTTCGCACCGTTTGGCAGAAACACTCTATGACTTCTTCCATGACAAAGGTTGAGCGGTTAAGGATAGCGATATGACATGGAACGTGCCCAATATTCTGACTGTGATCCGCCTGCTGGCGGCGCCCGCTTTGGCGGTGATGTTTTTGTATTTCAACACCCCTTGGGCGGACTGGTTTGCACTGATTCTGTTCGTGACGGCTGCGTTGACGGATTTCGTCGATGGCTATCTGGCACGGGCGTGGAAGCAGGAAAGCAAATTCGGCGCGATGCTGGACCCGATCGCGGACAAGGCGATGGTGTTGATTGCCCTGCTGGTGATCATCGGATTTTCCGGCGTAAAGGCTTGGATTTTGCTACCTGCAACGATGATTTTCTTCCGCGAGGTGTTTGTTTCCGGCCTGCGCGAATTTCTGGGTGACAAGGCCAGCAAGCTGAAGGTCACCAAACTGGCAAAATGGAAAACCACAGCACAGATGATCGCCATTGCGGTGCTGTTTTCACAAGGCATATTCGCGGACCGTTTTGTGGAACTGACAC
>CAZIDQ010000067.1:0-10507 GCA_964538015.1 uncultured Marinosulfonomonas sp. | reverse complement strand
ATTGCGGTGCTGTTTTCACAAGGCATATTCGCGGACCGTTTTGTGGAACTGACACAGGCGATGGACCCCGCGATAATCGACGCAATTCTGGCTGGTGAGCAAGAGGACCTGAGCGGTTTGCTCTGGGTGCAAAAGGGTGCTGCGGCCAGCTATTATGGCGGCATTGCCCTGCTGTGGATTGCGGCAGGTTTGACGCTGATTACCGGCTGGGACTACTTTGTCAAAGCACTGCCGTATCTAAAGGATGACACGAAATGATTGACGTTCTGTATTTCGCATGGGTGCGTGAGCGCATCGGATTGCCGAAAGAACAGGTGGAAACCAGCGCCGCAACGGTGGCCGAACTGGTCGAGGAACTGAAGGCCCGCGAAGAACGCTATGCGGCCGCGTTCGAGGACGTATCAGCCCTGCGGGTGGCCGTGGATCAGGAACTGACGGATTTTGACGCGCCACTGGCCGGTGTGCGCGAAGTGGCGTTTTTCCCGCCGATGACGGGTGGCTGAAAATGACCGTTCGGGTTCAGGAACAAGCGTTTGATCTGGGGGTCGAGGTTCAGGCCTTTGCCCTTGGCCGCGATGACGCGGGGGCAGTGGTCAATTTCACCGGTATTGTGCGCAACACACCGAATGGTGATCTGGAACGCATGGAGATGGAACACTACCCCGGCATGACCGAAAATGCCCTGAAGGGGATCGAGGCCGAGGCGATGAAACGCTGGAACCTGAAGGATTGTCTGATCATCCACCGCTACGGCACATTGCACCCCGGTGATCTGATTATGATGGTGGCCACGGCATCACCGCATCGAGGGGACGCGTTCGAGGCAGCAATGTTTCTGATGGATTACCTGAAATCCCGCGCGCCGTTCTGGAAGAAAGAATTCACCACCGACGGTGCCGAATGGGTTGCCGCCAAGGACGAGGACGAAGATGCGCTGACCAAATGGTAGGCGTTTAGTCCCGATTAACCTTTTCCACATAGGCGCGCAGCTCTTCTGCCTCTTGCCGCGCGGCCCGCAAGCCGTCCATCGCGGCAGATAATTCTGCCTCGGTCTGGGTCAACTGGTTGGTCATTTCCGCTTCGCGCTGCTGCAAATAAGTGATCGCCTGATCGCGGGTTTCTTCGGCTTCGTGCAGCGACTGGGCCATATTGTCCAACTCGCCCAGATCAGCCTGCGAAACACGGGTGAACCGGTTCAGCAGCCAATGCGCGAACCAGCCCAGCACAAAGGCGACAAATAGAATGATCGCAATGGCGGTGATAATCTCGGTTCTATTCATTTGTCGGGGTCTCCGCCGCTTCAGGTTGGCTGGCTTCATCAGGGCTTGTCTGGGGTTGTTCTACTGCCGGGTCTTCCAACTGTTCAAGGCCCGTCGCCTCTTCTTTGATCTTTTCAGGCACAATCAGGGTAAATTCGATCCGCCGGTTGGCCTCGCGGCCCTCTTCAGTTTTATTGTCAGCGATGGGCACAGATTCGCCATAGCCTTTGGCGTGCATCCCCGAGGTCAGAACCTTGCGCCCGATCAACCCTTGCAACACGGCATCGGCACGGGCCTGTGACAGATTCAGGTTCATCACCTCACGGCCTTGACTGTCGGTGTGGCCGGCAATCTCGATCCGTGGTTTATTACAGGTCTTCAGGATGTCGGCAATCCGGTCCACCACGGCCTGACCGCCACTGTCCAGTTCGGCAGACCCCGGCGCGAAACTGATTTTTCGTTCGGTCAGGACATCGTTGATCGTATCAACACATTCGGCGGGCTTCAGCAGGCCCGCTACAGGGTCCAGTTTTTTCTCGTATTTGACATCAATACCATAGTTTCCCGAGGCACCCAGCTTTTCGGATAGCAGCCGTGCAACATTGGCTCGGGCATCGGTGTTTCCGGTCACCCCATGCACATCGACAAAGCTTTCTTGAACGACGACGCTACCGTGATTTAGTTCTGCCAACACCTCGAGGGCGGCCAGAATACGGACTGGCCAACCATCGGGCAGTTCTTCGTCCAGACGGGTGGCATCATAAACGACGTTGCTGCCAAAACGGGCGCGGGAATAGCTGTCCACGGCGGCGCGGGTGCGTTCATTTGTGACACGGCCGCGCAGTTGCACCTGACCTTCGGGGCTTAGAGTGGCAACAAATTCGGGCGGGCCTGCGCCCTCGCCGGTGCCATCAATTTTGACAGGTTCCGGCAGGATCGCGTGCAGCGAGAAGACATCCGGCAAGGCGGCCTTTAATTCACCCACCACGCGGTCAAAGGTGGCTTGTGGCGTGGTGTCCAGTGCTACCAAGGTGACATCGGCATCCGAAAAGGTGATCGTGCCGCCACCTATTTCCTTAAGCGCCTTGATGCCGCTGACAACAGCGTCGCCCCATGATGTGGTCGGCACACCCAGCCCGATGGTGCAATCGGTCTTCCCGTTCAGGCCAACATCCAGCGCGGCGCTGATAATTTTGGCGTGGGTGTCGGCGCTATCGGCGGAACAGGCGTCAAAATAGGCGTTTTCGCTATCAATGATAAACCGTGTTGTGAACGGGGTGATCACAGGGCGTGGTGCCGTGATTTTAGTAATCAGGGCCATCCCTTCGGGTGCTTTGCGTGCCAGATCCTTTTCGATCTTACGCTTTTCGTCGATGCTGCCTGAAATGGCTGTAACCGCGACACGATCCGCCGAAATTGAAACCTTGGATTTTGGTAAATCGCGCACAGCGTTCAGGCCAAACCGCAACGCAGCCTCCCAGCCGTCGGGGGTTGGGTAATCGCTTGAGTCCAGCATATCGGTGACTTCACCATCAATTGTAAGCCCGGCAATCGAGGAAATGATTTCCTCGCGGTTTGATGCGCTGGGGATCAACCCGATAAGAGAGATTCCGGTGTTGTTGCGAAGAATTTCGACGCTGAATTTCGGAGGAGAAATGGCAGCGGCATCAACCACATCCATGCTGTCGATCACCCGTTCGGCATCGACAATACTGTTGGCCACGGTCAGCGCTTTGAAACGGGTGGCCTCATCTGGCGCTGTGCCGGTCAATTCCACCCGAAGTCCGTCCACATGCACCGAGACCCAGGCGTGGTCCTCGGCAACCAACGCGTTGGTAAGATCGGTCAGCGAGCGTTCCTCGATAAAATCGGCCGCGCGCATGGCACCGAAGGTGCTGGCAGCACCGGCGATCAGGAAAACAGCAAGGATGGCGAATATTTGGGAAAGGCGCATGGTTATCTGAGATGTCCGTCAATGATTTCCATCTGTCTAGGCTGCATCTTGCCTATGTTCAATCACAGTAGAATGGCAACGGCAAGAAATAGCGCAAAGATCAGGCCAGAATTACGATTGGCGCGAAACAGGCGCAGACAGATTTGCGGGTTGTCGGTATCCAGCACACGCATTTGCCACGCCAGATGCCAGCCAAAGGCCCACGGCCCACCCAGCGCCACAACCATCACAATCGGGTTCGGGTTATCCAGCAGGGAAAGGACAGTTGCCACCGCCAGCAATGTGACCGAAAGCACCAGAAATCCGCGCAGCCATTTCCCCGCATTGTCACCAAACAGCCGCGCGGTGGATTTCACCCCGATCAGGGCGTCGTCTTCGGTATCTTGAAAGGCATAGATGGTGTCGTAAAACAGCGTCCATGCAATGCCTGCCAGATACAGCAACACGGCAGGCCAGTGCAATTGGCCCGAATGGGCGGCCCAAGCCAGCAAAGCGCCCCAGTTGAACGCCAGCCCAAGGAACACTTGCGGCCACCAAGTAAAGCGTTTGGCAAAGGGGTAAACCGCCACCAGCGCCAGCGAACTGATGCCCAGCAGGATGGTGTAGCGGTTGAAGGTCAGCAGAATGGCAAAGGCCACCAGCGATTGCAGCGCCATCCAGACAACCGCGCCCTTGACGCTGACCTGTCCTGACGGGATGGGGCGCGACCGTGTGCGTTCGACCTGTGCGTCGATCTTGCGGTCGGTGATGTCGTTCCATGTGCACCCAGCCCCGCGCATCAACCACGCACCGGCTGCACAGGCGACGATGATCCAGATATCGAACCGCCCAAAGTCACCGCCATGCAGCGCCGCCAGCAGCACGCCCCACCAACAAGGCAGCAGCAACAGCCATGTGCCGATCGGCCGGTCAGCACGGCTCAGGCGCAAATAGGGGCGGGTCCATTCGGGGGCGATGGTGTCGACCCAGTTGCCTTTGACGGCATCGGAAACCTGTCCCTGTTGCTCTGGCAATTCGGAAGTGTCGGGCATATGGTTCGGTCCATGAAGAATGCAAAGATCAGGCTCTGTGTAACGCAGGCATTGGGGGTGGGGCAAACCATTCCTTTGACCCGTGATCAGGCGCATTACCTTTTCGGGGTGATGCGGTTGAAACAGGGCGCGCATGTGCTGTTGTTCAACGGCGCGGATGGCGAATTTCTGGCCGAGGTGGTCGAGGCGGGCAAGCGCAAGGGGGCGCTGAAATGCCAATCGCAAACCCGCCCGTTGCAGCTGCCGCCCGATCTGTGGCTGCTGTTCGCCCCGATCAAAAAGGCCCGCACGGCGTTTATCGTGGAAAAGGCGACCGAACTGGGCGTGGCGCGGATTTGTCCGGTGCAAACGCGGTTCACCAATGCCGAACGCATCCGGCAGGACCGTTTGCAGGCCCATGCGTTGGAGGCGGCCGAGCAATGCGGCGCAACCTATGTGCCCGAAGTGGATGATATCCGGCGGTTGGACGCCATGCTGGCCGACTGGCCCGAGGATCGCCAACTGGTGTTCTGCGACGAATCCCTCGCTGGTGCGCAAGAATTGTTGGCGGCGCAGGCCGAGCAGAAAAAGTGGGCCATCCTGATTGGCCCCGAAGGCGGCTTTAGCGAGGAAGAACGCACACAGCTATCAGCACTGCCTTTCGTCACCAAAATCAGCCTTGGCCCGCGTATCCTGCGGGCAGACACGGCGGCGGTGGCGGCGATTACGCTGTGGCAGGCCACGTTGGGGGATTGGTAGATGAATACCAAGCCGGTTGTTCGACTATATCTGTTTTTTGCACGCGATGTGCCCCATGCAGTGATCCTGAGGCAAGGCCCCAGCAAGGTGTTTCGAATGATTTTATGGAATACTGACAATGACACTTTTGAAGATGGGCAATGGCTGCGTCACAAAGTGTATCACGAGCATTGTAGTCTATCTCCGGACGGAAGGTACTTTATATACACCGCATTGAATGGAAAATGGGATAGTATAACCAAAGGGAGTTATACTGCGATTAGCCATCCTCCATATTTTACCGCACTGGCGCTTTACCCGCATGGTGATATGTGGGGCGTTGGCGGCGGGCGTTTTGTCGGGAATAACCTATACATTGTGAATACATATAGTGATGTCCGGGACATAATTGGCCGCGCCAAGGATTTGACTCGCGTTTTTCAAGTAGAACCGACAGATCAAATCGCAACTGGTATTGTTCTTGCGGATGGAGGTCGCGCCCCTCTCACACGGGCGTTGCGGGAACAGATACTGGAGGGGGATAAGTGGCATCCGCCGCTGGATCGGTATGATACGAAAGGCGGTGTTCTTTATCGCCGTCGGGGAATGGAATTAACGCCTATTCGGGATTTTACGGACATGTCTTTTGAACCCATCCGCGCGCCATATGATGACCGAAGTGACAAAGAAGAAATAAAACCATGGCACCCGCTTGATCAAGAGGAAGGAAAAGGATGAGCGGTTTCATCCGCCCCGAATCCCGCGCGTTTTTCTGGCGCTGGCGCGAAGTTCTGGTGACGCTGGTGGTGTTCCTGTGGGGGCTGTGGCTGGGCCTGACCTCATACGGATTGATTGCCGGATTCGGCTGGTTCGTTGCAGCATTCGGCGCGGTGGGCCTGTTTGCCGGTTGGCAACGGGCGCGGTTTCGCATTGGCGATGGCGGCGCCGGTGTGGTGCAGGTGGATGAACGGCAGATAATCTATTTCGGCCCGCACGATGGTGGTGCTGTGTCGATCGAAGGATTGACCCGCGTGGAACTGATCCCCGCTGAATCCGGCACCCATCATTGGTTGCTGGTCGAGCCGGGTCAGACCCCGCTGTCGATCCCAACCGACGCCGAACATTCCGAAGACCTGTTTGATGCCTTCAGCGTGCTGAACGGCTTTGCCACGCAAAAGATGTTGAACGCACTGAATGCGCGCCCTACTCAACCTGTCGTGATATGGCAAAAACGCACAGCCTATCTGCATTGACATCCTGCGCGTTTGGCTCCAACTCTGGCCTTGTTGAATAGCGAACAGAGCGAGGCCCAGAACATGTCTATCCCTCAATCCGGCGGCAGTGCCCCGATCGAAAACCACGCCGATCTGGCGCAATATCTGGCCGATGGTTGCAAGCCAAAGGACGATTGGCGCATCGGCACCGAGCATGAAAAATTCGGCTATTGCAAAGATACGCATAAACCGCTGCCCTACGAGGGCACCCACTCGATCAAGGCGATTCTGGAAGGGATGCGGGCGCAATTCGGCTGGAACCCGTTATACGAGGGCGAAAACATTATTGGCCTGACCAAAGACGGGGCCAACATCAGCCTTGAACCGGGCGGGCAGCTGGAACTGTCAGGCGCGCCGCTGTGCACCATCCACCAGACCTGTGACGAGGTAAATGTGCACCTGCGCGAGGTCCAGTCGGTGGCCGATGGCGCGGGCGTACGGTTTTTGGGGCTGGGCGCGGCCCCGATCTGGAAGCACGAAGATATGCCGATGATGCCCAAGGGCCGATATGGCTTGATGACGCCCTATATGGAAAAGGTCGGCACCCACGGCACGCAAATGATGTATCGCACCTGCACGGTTCAGGTGAACCTTGATTTCGGCTCCGAAGCCGACATGGTGCAAAAGTTCCGCGTGGCATTAGCGCTGCAACCCGTGGCCACCGCGCTGTTCGCCAATTCCCCGTTTTTCGAGGGTAAACCGAACGGCCACAAAAGCTGGCGTTCGCGTATCTGGCGTGGTCTGGATGCCTCGCGCACCGGCACGTTGCCGTTTGTGTTCGAGGATGGCATGGGGTTTGAGCGCTATGTCGAATACGCGCTGGATGTGCCGATGTATTTTGTCTATCGCGACGGAAAATATATCAATGCGCTGGGCATGTCGTTTCGCGATTTTCTAAAGGGCGAACTGCCCGCATTGCCGGGTGAAAAGCCGACGATGTCGGATTGGGCGGATCATCTGACCACCCTGTTCCCCGAGGCGCGGATCAAGCAATATATGGAAATGCGCGGTGCTGATGGCGGCCCGTGGCGTCGCCTGTGTGCCCTGCCTGCATTCTGGACCGGCCTGATGTATGATCAGGGCGCGCTGGACGCGGCATGGGATCTGGTCAAGGACTGGGACGCTGAAACCCGCGAAGCGTGGCGTGTGGGGGCCTCTGTTGATGCGCTTCAGGCCAAGGTTGGCGGGCGCAGCATGCAGGATCTGGCGCGCGAGGTTCTGGCGATTTCCGAAGAGGGGCTAAAGGCCCGCGCCAAACCCGGGGCCGGCGGCATGGTTCTGGACGAGCGCCATTTCCTGAACGCGCTGATCGACAGCGTGGAAGAGGGCAAGGTGCCAGCGGACGAGCTGCTGGAGAAATACTACGGCGAGTGGAACGGGGATCTGAGCCGGATATATGGCGAGTATAATTACTAACCGCGCTCCACTTATCGCTCCCTTGCGGGCGTTCTTCGTTGTCAGCGAAGAAAACCGCAAGGCTTGATAGGCACGCGTTTAAGCCGCGCCGTACATCTCTTTCATCTGTTTATACGACAGCAGCTTGCGGTTCTTTTCGTCCCACAACTGCAGCTTTACGCAAGACAGGCTTTCGCGGATGGTCAGGCGCTGGGCCTCGTTCAACACGGGGAAATCGCGCAGCACTTCTTTTAGCCGGTAAAACGGGATGCGGGCATACATGTGATGCACATGGTGGATGCCGATATATCCGGTCAACCATTGCAGTGGTTCGGGCAGGGCATAATGCGAGCTGCCGTGCAGGGCAGCGTCATGCAGGTTCCAGCCTTCTTCGCGGTCCCAATAGGTGTCTTCGAACTGGTGCTGCACATAGAACAGCCAAACCCCGATGGTGGCACCCATGATGGTGCTGGGCAGGAAGATCAACAACAGCGGCATCCAGCCGCCGAAATAGACGATCACGGCCAGAAACGCCAGAATGCCGGCGTTGGTGCCAAGCGCGCTATACCAGTATTTTGCCCCCGACTTCATCATACCCATCGGCAGGCGGTTGGTTAGCAAAAAGACATAGGTGGGGCCGACAAGGAACAACACCAGCGGGTTGCGATAAAAGCGGTATTTGAACTGGCCCCAGCGTGACAGCGCCTGATATTCGGTAACGGTGATGGTATCGATATCCCCCAATTCACGGCGATCCAGATTGCCCGAAGTCGAGTGATGGATGTTATGTGCCCGTTTCCAGACATCATATGGCGTGACGGTAAACACCCCCAGTACACGCCCGACCCAATCCCCGGTTACGCGGTTTTTGAAATAGGAACTGTGACCGCAATCATGCTGGATGATGAACAGCCGAACCACGAAAAACCCGTTCAAAAGCGACAGAGCAAACGTCAGCCAATAGCTGTAGGAAAGTGACCACCACGCCAGCGCCCAAAGGGCGATGAACGGACCAGCCGTCGCCGTTAGCTCCAGCAGGCTGCGAAACAGTCTGGGGTCGCGGTATTTCGCCAGATGGCGTACCCATTCGCGCGTTGTTTCGGGTTCAGTCGGGGCCGTGTGCGGCTGGGTTTTATCGTTCATTGATACGCCTGATAATTATTCGTACTGTTTGGATATAGGGAAAACCGCGCGGTACAACATGTATTTACAAAAACAGGACAGTTTGCCCTAGGGTGCGCTATTTTTCCTGCCGATTTTGGGTTCTGTCCCTGCTTTGATCCGTTTGATGTTTGCCCAATGGCGTATGTAGATCAAAATAGTTAGGACGGCTCCAAGGAATAAAGGCTCCAGATTTTGCAACATCAGCATCCACAATGGTGAAAATCCTGCGGTTGCCAGCGCTGCCAGTGACGATATCCGCATGGCTATCGCAAAGAACAGCCATGTGGCGCAGGATGCCAGTCCCAGCGGCCAGTATAGCGCCAGCAGAATGCCCACAAATGTTGCTACGCCCTTGCCCCCGCGAAAGCCCAGCCAGACGGGGAACAAGTGGCCCAAAAACGCCGCCAACCCAGCGATTTGCGCTGCATCCTCGCCTATAAACGCGCGGGCCAACAGCACTGCGACAGCCCCTTTTCCGGCATCGAAAATCAGCGTCAGTGCGGCGGCCTTTTTGTTACCTGTGCGCAGAACATTGGTCGCCCCGATATTGCCCGAACCGATTTCGCGCAAGTTGCCCAACCCCATCACTTTGGCAATAACCATGCCAAAGGGGATCGACCCCAGCAAATAGCCAATAATGCCCGCAAGGATCAGCATCTGTATGCTGCTGGTGATTTCCGGCATGGGTTATCCTTTTCTATAAACTTCTTTGCCACCGACATAGGTCGCCAGCACTTTGCCCTGCATCCGCTGTTCGTCAAAGGGGGTGTTTTTCGATTTCGACTGTAGCTTGAAACGGTCCATCACAAAGGGCGCATCCGGATCGAACAGCACCAGATCGGCAGGCGCCCCTTCGGCCAGCCGTCCGCCCTCCAGTCCCAGCCGTTTTGCGGGGTTCAGCGACAGCGCGCGCCACAGGGTTGGCAGGTCCATATCGCCCGCGTGATACAGGCGCATCGCGGCGGGCAACAGGGTTTCCAGCGCGACGGCACCGGAAGCGGCCTCTTCATAGGGCAGGCGTTTGCTTTCTTCGTCCTGCGGGGTGTGCATCGAGGATATGATGTCAATCAGCCCGCTGGCCACGGCGGCGACCAGCGCCTTGCGGTCGTCCTCGCTGCGCAAGGGCGGTTTGACCTTAAAGAAGGTGCGATAGTTGCCCACGTCCAGTTCGTTCAGGGTCAGATGGTGGATGCTGGCCCCTGCGGTCACGTCCAGCCCCGCCGCCTTGGCGCGTTCCAGCGCGGGCAGGGCAGTGGCGGTGGACAGGTTGTCGGCGTGATAGGCGGCACCGGTCATTTCCACCAGCGCCAGATCGCGTTCCAGCCCTATGCGCTCGGCCATGGGTGATACGGCGGGCAGGCCCCGAAGCGAGGCGAATTTGCCGCTGGTCACCGCCGCGCCTTTGGACATCACGGGGTCTTGCGGGTGGGCAATCACCAGCGCGTTCAGGCTGCGGGCGTAGGTCAGGCAACGGGCGAATACCTTGGTATCCGTCACCACACGGTCGCAATCGGTAAAGGCGGCGGCACCGGCGTCTTGCAGGAACCCCACCTCGACCATCTCGCGCCCCTCGCGCCCCTTGGTCAGGGCGGCCATTGGGATCATGCGCACTTGCGATGCCTCACGCGCACGGCGTGCAACGAATTCCAGAACCTCGGGGCTGTCGATGACGGGCATGGTGTCGGGGCGGGTGACAACGGTGGTCACCCCGCC
>CAZIDQ010000066.1:0-12745 GCA_964538015.1 uncultured Marinosulfonomonas sp. | reverse complement strand
CACAAACTGCACGCCATTTCCTGCGCCATGTACGACTGCATACACCAAAGGACGGATTTTCCGAGGCTGTTTAGGGAATGGGTTGTAGAAATTAGTGCTGTTGCTTCAAACAGCATTCAAGCACAACGGTGAACCCGAAAACTCAAACCAGATCGGTTTTCTTGAAACGCCAATATCCAAGCGCCGCAAACAACAGGCCCAGCAGCGTTGGATAAACCATCGCCCAAACCACATACCCAACCACCCCGAAGGCATCCAGAATGACATAGGACGCCGGCCCCAACAGGATCAACTGCGGGTCAAACAGGATCATTGATGCGGTGCGGAAACTTTGCAGCGGGTTGGCCAGCGCAATGCCGATCACATATTCGGGCGCCATTTGCGAGCGGATCAGAATTGACAACAGCAACAGGTCCAGCAGCGCCACCAGCAACAGCCAGATCACCATCGACGCCCCCAGCGCCACTTCGGTTGAACGTGATACGGTGGACAGCAGGAACCCTAACCCCAGAAAACAGGTCGAAAGGGCCGCCACCAATCCGGCATATAGCATCACATGGGTCCAAGGAATCTCGTGCCCTTTGACCGCGCCATAAGCAGCAGCAATTGCCAGCGCCACCAGAACCGGCGTCAGGATCAGCACCAGACGGGCAAAGAAACGCCCCCAGAACCAGGCCGACAGGCTAACCGGAAAGGCCAGCATATATTCCAGATTGCCCGCCTCGCGATCGCCCACCATTGAGCGGGCCGTCACCACGATGATAAACAGCGGCAGTACCGCCATGGCGATCTGGATATAGGTCACCAGCAGGCGCGACAGGCCGGTAAAGCCCAACACGCGGCTTTCGGAAACGCCGGTCAGGATCAGCAACAGCATCAGCCCGATCAGCACCACGGAATAGAAATGGAACCAGCGCGAACGCAGGCTTTCGGTCAGTTCCAGCCGGAACATCAGGCCAAGGGAGGCACGGGGGGAAGATGTCATTTGGTCCATTCCTCGACAGGTAAACAGCGGCTGGAAAGGCCACGCAGAATAACGGCGGCGCGCATGACTTCGAATGATACGGTGCCAGGCTCGCGGGTGGGGACAGCGGCGTAACCGTAATCCATCGGACTGATGGTGTCGGGGTGGTAGAACGCCTTGCGGGCATCCAGCCAATCCTTGCCGGTGTTGCTGTCCATCACCCAGAATTCCAATGTCGGGTCTGCTTTCCAATCCTGCACCGATAACCAGTGAACCGCATCGCCAATATCATCAAACTTGAAGATGTTCTTTTCAGGATCGCGAATTTCAGCCGCATAACGAGCGTCGGAAATGATCATGCCACAGATCGTACAGGTTTCGCGGCCCCAGCGGATTTCCACGGGGCCCTCATCCGGTTCCTTGCAAGCCACCAGTAACGGGGCAGCGGCCAAAAGGCCCAGAACCGAACGGCGATGTAGATGACAACGGCACATATCCCCTACCCCTTGCCCGTGTCGCCGGTGTCCAGCGACAGATGTTCAATCAGGCTGGCATAACGCGACAACAGCCCAAGGAAACGCAACGTATCGCCTGCCGGAATTTTACCGGCATAGTGGCGGCCCTCGTCGGTTTCGGTAAATCCCCAGTCCAGCAGTGCCGCACCAAAGGTCGGATGCGCATTGGCCAGCCCGATACGACATTGGCGAAACACGCCCGCCTTCAGCCTGTCCACCACGGAATCATCCAACACCACCGCGCCGCGATCCAGTTCAATCACACGGTTGACCAATGACGCCACTTCTTCCAGCCGGTGCGAGGCAATCAGCATCGAGCAATCCTTGCGGGCCGCCAGCAGATCAATGAACACAGCGCGGGCCGCCGGATCAAGGTTGGCCGCAGGCTCGTCGAAAATCAAAAGGTCAGCATCGCGGGCCAGCGCCACAGTCACAAGGATTTTCTGTTTTTGCCCACCGGACAGACGGTAAAACGGCCGGTGCCGGATTTCGTCCAGATCAATGCCCAGCTTGCCGGCAATATCCTGCATCCCCGCCGCACTGGCCCCTGCCCCTTTTTCGGCAAAGCGTAGCAGATCGCCCACGGGTAAACGCAGCGGTGGCGGCAGCTGCGGTACAAAGGCGATCCGCGCCAAGGTGCCCACATCACGCCGCGCTGTACGCGCGCCCTCGAATTGCACATCACCCTGATAGCGGTAATGCCCCAGCAAACAGCGAAACAGCGTGGTTTTGCCCGCACCGTTCGAACCGATCAGCGCAATCCGGTCGCCCGCGTTGATCGAAAGCGTCAGTTCATCCAGAACCGCGCGTTTCTCGAACCGTTTGGTTAGGCCGTTGATGTCAATCAAACCCATTTTCTAAATCACCTTGTCCAAGCCGCGGAACGCAAAGCTGAGCGCCCCTTGCGGGCAGGCATCAATGCACAATCCGCAACGGGTGCAATCGGGCGCGATATATTCAATCGTGTCTTGTGCATAACCCATCTTGGTGATTTCCAACACATGCGGCACCAGACAAACGGCACGACATTCCCCCTCATGCACGCATTTGGACAGATCGTATTTGATCTGGACGGGTGCGGCGGTGCCGATCAGGCCATAAGTCAGGCCCATCGGACAGATGTAACGGCACCATGCGCGGCGGGTAAAGAAAATCTCGAATCCCAGCAGGAAAATGATCCAGACCAGCGCCACAGTCGGCCCATAGATCAGGCCACGGCTGACGATGCCGATCGGGTTGATGTATTCGTAAACCGTCAGGCCGGTCAGGAAGGTCAGGATCATAAAAATCACCCATAAAACCACGCGCAAACCACGGTGAAACGGATGGTCCTTGACCCAGCCGCGATCAGCCAGAAACACGTGGATGGATTCCGCCCATTCGGCCAGCAGGTGATAGGGGCAGGCCCATGAGCAATAAGCACGCCCGCCAAAGAACCACCACAGGATCGCCACCGTCACGGTGCCGATCACAAGGTTCAGCATCAGGTCTTTGTAGGCCAGTGTCACCATGATGGCCGAGGTCGGATCCGCCATGTGGAACCCAAGGAACCGCGAAGCGGTCATCGCCCCTTCGACCAGTTGCACATCCCACGAAAAGGACACGACAAACATCAGGTTGATCAGGATGATCGAGGTCCAGCGAAGATACTTCCACTTGTTCGACACCAGCGGATATTCTTGTTCCTTGGCGATAAGCTCGCGCCGGATCGCACTTTGTTCCGGTGTTTTCTGAAACTTTCGCATGTCGCGAACCGCGTCGGTTTCTTCGGTCTTGCCAGGGCGGCGGGCTTTGGCGCCAAACATCATGGCCAGTTTATGCGCATACCATTTCAGGCTCATGACGTTTCCCCCTGGCTAAGTTCCGTATCAATAATGATCGCGGCAGGTTCGGTCGGACACATCATTTCGCAGGTGCCGCAGCCAACGCATTTATCGGTGATGGTGGGGACAAAGCGGGTCTCGCCCGCGTCATCCGACATTGCCACCAGAGAAATCGCATCCTCGATCGGGCATTCGCGCACGCACAGGTCACATAGTTCCAGATCATAAGGATGGTCCGCCACCTTGATCGGCACCCAGCGGTCAATTTCCTCATAGCGCAACATGCCATCAAAATCCGGTCCCTGCACAACGCCCTTGAACCCTTCGCCCTTCATCGCAAGGCAGCGGTCGGGACGGGCCAGACGGGCAACGCCCATCGTGACTTCTTCTTTCTTGGCAATCTCGTGCGACAGCGCACCGGTTGGGCAGGCCAACACACATTGCACCGCATCGCAGGAAAAATCGCAGGCCTGCGAACGCGCATCAATATAGGGCACGCCCAGACCATAGCCTTCGTCGCCATCGCCCAGTTTAATCGCCGCAACCGGACAGACCTGAACGCATTGACCGCATTTGATACAGGCGGCCAGAAAATCATCCTCGACCAACGCGCCGGGCGGGCGCAGGCGATCAAACATGCGGTTCAAAACCGGATACCAGCCGACCAATGATGCCGTCACCACCGCCGCACCCGCCCCCAGCGATCGCATGATCATCCGGCGACGTTCCAGTTGCAGCCGTGTCAGGCGTTTCTTTTTCGGTTTTTGGGCGGGGGCTGTTTCATCAGTCATTGCAGCATCTCCAGCGCAGATTTAGGGGCCTCCTGATCCTTTATACGATCAGGCGGATCCATCAATGGGGCAGTTTCGCGCATCAACTGGCGAGGCTCGGAAAATGGCGCAAGGCGTTCAACAAAATCCAGTGCCGCCAAGGCAAACCCGCCGCGAAAGAACGAGGCATGCGGCACCTCCATCCAGAGGCGGTCGGCGTAGTTGTAGATTTCGTAAGGCACATCACCGATGCCATCGCCGTTTTTGTCAAAACCGGCGTAGTCATCCCAGTGGTTGCCGTTCCAGCCTTCGCGCATGGCGGTGCCACGGCCATTGACCAGAACCTGAGTGAAATTCGACAAAAAAGAATTGCCGCTAAAATTGTTACCGGTCCAGTCGTTCAAAAACCTGATCCCCACACCGTTATAGGCGATCCGGTTGTCTTCAAAGGTGTTGGGGTGGTCGGGGTCCCACGGCGACGGATCCAGATAGATGCCAAAGGCGTTGCCGACGATGTTATTGTTAATAACCTTTGCGCCCGAGCTTTCCTTGAACCCGACACCAATGCCCGACGCCCCCCACGATCGCAGGATCTGGTTGTCACGAAGGGTGATATTGTTGGCATACATCATGAAAATACCGACCACGCAGTCGCTGATCTCGTTGTTCTCGACGATGTTGCTGTGGGCATACATAAAGTGGATGCCATAACGCCCATTACGAATGCGATTGTTGCGGATGATATTGTTTGCCGAATACCAGATCACAAAATCACGGGCGTCCTGAATATCGTTATCCTCGAATTTATTATCGTTGGAATACCAGACACGAATACTGTCGCCGCGCATTTCCAATGGCTGTGCGCCGGTATAAATGGTGACACGTCGAAACACGTTGTTGTTGGATTGCTTGATGTTCATCCCGAACAGGGTGTTTTCAATCCGCACATCGCGGACAACATTGTAGTTGCCTTCGACATACAGCCCCGCATGCGTTTCGGTAAACAACCGGCCCGAATTTTGCAGGGTCAGGTTTTTCAACGTCGCGCCCGAGGTCTTTAGCGTGACCACAGTGCCTTCGCCGCCACCGTCGATCACCACACCATTGCGGCCATCCAGAACGATGTTGTGATCAATAACGATGTTTTCGACATAGGTGCCCGCAGGCGGCACAATTTGTGCACCGTCCGCCGCTGCGTCGATCATATCTTGCAATGTGCCTGCCAGCGCGGGGCTGGCAAGCATGATAGCAAGGATCGCGCCAAGCACTTTGCGAAGAAAGGGGCGCATGATGTGGTTACATCCGTGCGACAGCGTCGCCAGCTGTGCGCACTTGCTTGAACCGGATCAGACCGGCCAACAACAACGCCGCCGAGGACCCCAGCATCAGGAAGAACCCGCGTGCCGGATAGGAATGCGTGGTAAACTGTGCCACTTTCCCGTCGCCAAATACGGTTGGCATGAACGGTTTCAGGGTAAAGGCCCCCATTTCGTTCAGGCTGTGACCATACCACCAGAGCCAGCCCGCATATTCGGCCAGAAACCCGACCGGCAACGCCAGCGGCACCAGCACCAACAGCCAGTAGAACGGTGATTTGACCGACCATGCAGCAAAGACCATCAGTGCCATAAAGGCAATGACCACCGCATAAAGGATCTGCGCAACCGAACTCATCGTGGCAACCAACGGGTCATTGCGGGCAGGCTCGTTAAACCAGCGGGCCAGCGATTTGCCGTAGTGCCACTTGAACACCTGCATCAATGATCCATTCCATTCCTCTTGCAGGTCCGCAGGACGTTTGAAATTATCGATGTTGTAAGAGCGGCGCAGGTTATCCAGCAGGGCAGTTTTGTCCTGACTGGCGGCGGCATCCTCTACTTCTGCGTTATTGCTTTCATCCAGCGATTGCTGAAGCATCTGCACAATGGGGGCCAGATTGCGGTTGGTATCCCCCGCGTCCTGCCCCAGCGACACCACCATGCCGCTTAGATAATTTGTGGTGTGCAGCTTGGCCCCGTTTTGCCCGTACATGGCCATGGTCATCCAGACGGCAATACCGCCATAACCCGCCACCGAGACCAGTAATCGCGCCTTGCGCCCAGGTGCTGCAAAGGCCAGCGCCATCACAACCAGCATCGCAAACAGAAACGGCGAAAACGCTTTTTCCACCGGCCCGCCAGATGCGATCGGATACATGCCAACATAGTGGTTGATCGTGTCCATTTCGTGCACACAGTTCAGGGCTTCGGTTTCCACCACCTCGTCGCTGTCGCGAATGGTACAGCCGTTTTGCACGCTGTCCATGTGGAACAGAATACGAATTCCTTGCGGAAAGGTTGCCTCGGGATAGTTGGGCGCTGTCAGAGACACCCACCAGCCGGGTGATACAAACGAAAACCCGATCAATACCACCGAGATAAGAACCAGCACACGGTATACGATACCGCGGCGTGAAGACGACGCCTGTTCCATAGCTAACCTGTCTATTAGTTAAGAGAATCCCGGACAGGATCAACCTGTCCGGGGTGTTAATGCCACCAGTAGCGTTTGATTACCAGTCGAAATCAGGGTTAACCCAACCCGGCTCGCCGATCATATCCGGAAATGGTTGCAGACGCGATACATAGTCCAGAACCGCATCCATATCCGCATCGCTGAAACCGGCGATCTGTTTGACCATATCGGGGTTGGCGTTGCGGCGTTTGCCATCACGAATCCACTGGAACTGACGCACCAGATAGTTGTAGTGCTGGCCGTGGATACGAGGATAGAATTTTTCCGCCGACCCTTCACCGCTGTCACCATGGCAACGCACGCAGTTGTCCTTGTACAGCTTTTCGCCCAGTTCCAGGGCATCACCTGGACCAACACCGTTTTCGGGGTTCATAGGCAGTTTCGAAATGTAGGTTGCAACATCCATAATGGACTGCGCACCACCAATTTCGGACGGCTTGGCAAACGGGTACATAGTTGGGTTATCGCGGTTTTGCGCACGAATATCTGCCAACTGTTTAATGATCACACTCACATGCTGGCCAGCCAGCTGCGGGAATGTGCCATCCGGCAAACCCCAGCCATTCAGCTGGTGACAAGCCGAGCAAACCTCGTAGGTTTCAATCCCGTTTTCATGGTCAGGAGCCAGGATAAGGGCTTCGTCCTGCTCACCGCCGGCGTTATTCCAGCCCTCAGCGGCTGTGTCTGCCATTGCGGGGGCCGCAAAGGCCAGCACTGTGGCCATAACGGCCGATGTTAATTTCATTTTCATTTTGCGCTTCCTTTCAGGTTTCTATTCCGCATTGCGGTCAATTTGCGATAGCCATGTGGCAATCGCGACGATTTGATCATCGTCGGCCCGTTTGATCGTGCCGAACATCAGTTTGGATTTTCCGGATGTGCGGGTTTTGTCGCGAATTTCGGTCATAGCGCGGATCAGATAAGTGCGATCCAGACCGGCAATGATCGGGTAAACCTTGTTACTGGCCTTTTCGCCCTCTTTACCGTGACATGAACGACATCCAAGTTTCTTGTAAATTTTGGCACCTGCGGCCAGTTCGTCTTCGGTTGGCGCGGGGTCCAGAACCTCGGGTTTGGCCGGAGATTGTTCGGCCAGATAGGCCACAACGTTTTTCAGATCATCCTCTGAAACCAAATGCATGATATCGGTCATGCCCTGCACAAATGTGTGTCCGGTTTCCTCGTCAACTGTGCCTGTACGCTTCTCGTCTCTGATCGCTTTAAGCTGCGTTAACAGATAGGCCGGATTTTGCCCTGCCAACGCAGGATAGCTCGAAATCGGCTTGGCACCGTTACGGCCATGACAGGCCATACAGCTTTTGGTCATGTAAACCCGTTTGCCGTCTTTGATAGCATCGGAAAAAGCAGGAGCGGCCGATAAGACCGCCGTGCCAAGAATAAGTGCGGTGAGTGCTGAACGCATTTCGTGTCCTGACTTACTAGTTTGGGTGAGAACGGGTGGCGCGAACGCCACCCGCATTATCATTACAGTATTGCCTTACTCGACGACGACAGCGCCGTGCTCGTCCAGGAAGGTTTTGGCGCGTAGGCCAATATCAGCGGCTTTCACCTGATACTGCCACCATTGACCGGCCCAAAGTGTCGCGTTCTGCCAATCACTTTCGGCAGCCGAAGCTTCGGATTTGGCCTTGGCGTCAGCAGCAAAGTTCAACTGGTCAACCGCATCTTCGACCAGCGATGCAACTTCGGGGAAATCCTTGAAGTTACGCGCTGTGATGTAGCCAACCACACTGTCGATAACCGCTTGGGTATCAACATTGGTCTGAACCTGCTTGTCGTAATCAGCCTGACTATAGGCCTGACCTTCGGAAACAGCAGCGGCTTCCTCGACATAGCCTTTAGGCTTGATCACCAGATAACCTTCCATTTCCAGGTGCAAGGCCGAGCAGAACTCGGTGCAATAGAAAGAGAAGACGCCAGGCTTGTCGGCAACGATCGACGCGGTCGATGTTTTGCCGGGTTCCAGCGACAGGTTGACGTCATATGTCGAAACCGAGAACCCGTGGGTTTCGTCTTCGGCACGTTCCGAGTTGGTGATGATGAAGTTAACAGTGTCGCCCTCGTTCACCTCGATGATTTCCGGTGTAAAGTGCGACCGGATCGCTGTCATGTAGACGTTGACTGTTGTTCCGTCACGCTCGATCCGCTCCGAGCCCGGACGTGTCGCACCTTCGTGCTTGCCGCCTGTGCGCGAGTTGGTGCCGTAGCGGTAACGAACCAGCGGCTTCAGTTTGTCCGCAGCGATGGCAGCAGCATAGTGCGGCTCGCCCAGTGGAACGGGCATATCGTACAGCAGTTCCATTTTATCGCCAGAGATGTCGATCAGCTGGTGGTTTTGGGGGTGCAGCGGGCCAACAGGGTTGAACCGGTCAATCGCCAGTTTATTCAGCGAAATCAGGTAATGGCCTGCAGGTTTAACACTTTCACCTTCCATTGCCACAAGGTGGCCAACGTTATAGTGGATCGAGATCTTGTCCAGAACCTTGCCTTCGCAATAGTTCCATTTCGCAATCTGGCTATCCACATACAGCGATGTATAGATCACGCATGGCTCGGCGTCATACTGGTTGTGCAGCGGGCCAAGGCCCAGCGGCACCTGAACGTGCAACGCGTCTTCCATTTTGATGATCGGCAAACCGTAGGGGTCTTTGCCCGAGAAGTTGCCAGCCTCGATGGCTGCCATGATTTTCTCGAACGAATAAACCGATGCGGTTACGTCCAGTTTACCACCAACAACGATGAATTTACCGTCGGGCGAAACGTCAACGCCGTGCGGCGATTTCGGTTCGGCAACCAGATAAACCAGACCTTCTTCGATCGAGGTTTCCATCGAAATGACCGGGTGGCCATTGATCATGTTAACTTTACCGGCTTTGTAAACCTCTTCGGCCTTCTTCCAGTTGATGATGTGCAAGAAGTCGGTGTCAGCTTGCGAACAGCCCGCCTCGAAGGGTGGGCGACCGCTTTCGATCCCGCCAACATAGCGTTCAGCACAGAACGAGTTGGTAAAGGACCAACCGTCAGAAACCAGCTTGCCGGCGTCAGTCAAATCCTGTGTATAAGGCGGCAGTTCAAGCGAGAACGACTGATCCGGATCAATCCGGCCAGCTTCGCGGTCAAACTTCCAATAGGTAATCGCCCCACGGAATTTTTCGTTGAATTCGGAAAGTGGTGCAAAACCACGCCCCAGAACGCCCGGATATTGTGCAGCCTCGATCACATATTCTGTGTTCGGGGTCACGAATGTGCCGCCGTGTTCAGATTGCAGGATCGGGTTCACAACAATTTGCTTGGTTTCAAAGTCATGCAACGAAATCACACCAACGCGCGGTGCGGATTTATCGTTGATGAACAGGAATTCACCATCAGGTGCACCGTCGGTTTCCGACAAAGCGGGGTGGTGTGTATCGCCCCAGTGCAATTGGCGGCCATCAATCGCGCCGCTTTCCAGAATCGCTTTGGATTCTTCGTCAAAGCCGTAGCCTTGCCAAGGTTCCGGTGTAAAAACCGAAACGTATTTCAAAATGCGCATCGAGGGCACACCATATACCATGATTTGCCCTGACTGACCGCCAGATGAAAATATAATAAACTCGTCACGTCCCCCTGTCGGCGTGTAGGTTTTGGCCGCAGCAAGCAGATCTTTCTGGCTTAGCCCCCTACGTGCCATCACTTCATCCAGTGTCTCGGCGGGAACTGCCATCGCAGTTGCTGCCAGACCCAAAGAAGCAACGCCCGCCAAAGAGGTAAAGCGTTTGCGTATGGTCTGTTTCATTTTCTGTCCTCGTATTTCCGGGCAACCAAATACGCAATCACACCGAAGCCCGGAGTCGGTGCCGCGCAAGTCTGGATATAGCTGTGGCGCAGACTTGATCGCGGGAATTTGATCATAGAAAAATCGGGGCTGCCTTGACTTTTGTCAAAGCGTGGCGGGAATTGCATCCGATTTCTTGAATATTTACCGGGTCAGCTGCGTATTGCTTTACCTGCTGCTGTATATTCCGGTTTTCGGGGGTTGTTTATTGCCCAAAACCGAATCTCTGACAGGCCCTTTATCCCGCTACAGCCCGCGCTATAGCAATCCCGCACAACAGCAGAATCTGGAACCCGACGGTCCCCGCAATCAGGCGGTTCAGGCCAGTAGAAACAGGGGTTTTCAACATTGCAGCCATCAACCCAAGCGCAAGAACAGCAGCAGGAATCATGGGCAGAATGCTTTGAAAATCCGTAACGGACAACGCAATCCCGCCGACCAGCGCCGCCGCCAGAAACAAGCTATAAAGGCCGCGTGTTGGCCCCTGCCCGATCACAATCGCCAAGGTTCTTCGCCCCGCAATTTGATCTAGATCACGATCACGATGATTGTTAATCAGCAGCACTGCCGCTGCGGGTAGTCCAGTGATGATTCCCAGCCCCAGCACATCCCCTGTCACCGGCTGGCCGTGCAAATAGACGGTTCCGGCAACGGCAATGACGCCAAAGAACAACACCACCAGCACCTCGCCCAGCGGGCTGTGTGACAGCGGGTATGGCCCCATCGAATAAAAGTACCCCAAGGCCAGTGAAACGACACCGATCAACACCACGGGCCAGCCGCCGATCACTACCAGCCACAGTCCGGAAAGAACCGCCACCATGAATGCCGCCATCGCGGCGCGGCGCACAAATCCCGCATCCAGCAGACCAAGACCGGTCATGCGCGGCGGCCCCAAACGGTTCGGCCCGTCCGTTCCACGCCCGCCGTCGGCGGCGTCATTCCACAGGTTTGTACCGATCTGGATCGCCGCAGCCGCCACCATTGCCGCCAATGTTACGGCCATACTCCAGCCCCCGGATTGCGCAGCCAGCCACGTGCCCGCCGCAACGGGCGCCAACGACAGGCCAAGGGTTTTCACCCGCGCCGCAATGAACAGCAGCACGGGCAGCGGCAGTTGCCGCAACCGTTCCGTGACCAGTCCAGACGGATCAGAAGGGGTGGCTGTTGAATTCATTTCTTTACCGCAACATGCAACACAGCGACCCCGAACATGAAGGACCGAGTGTTGATAGTTTTCAAACCTGCCGTGTCCAGCGCGCGGGTCACATCATCAGCGGCCGGAAACAGGCGGATCGATTCCACCAGATAGGTATAGGCCCCCTTGTCCCGCGCTACCATCGCACCGATGGCCGGAATGACATAGCGTGAGTGGAGGCCATAGAACGGTGCAAACCACGCTGCCGGTTTGGAGAACTCCAGCAACACCAGACTGCCACCCGGCTTCAACACCCGCGCCGTTTCGGCCAATGCGCGCGCCGGATCGGTCATGTTGCGCAGCCCGAACACCAATGTCACACTGGCAGTAGACGCATCTTCCAGCGGCATATCCTCGGCCTCGGCGTGCAGATATTCAACGCTGTCGCCGCCCCGCTTGCGGGCCACCTCCAGCATACCGGCGCTCGCATCGGCAACTATCACCTTGCGGGACGGATCGGCCGCCTTCACACCAAAGGCGATGTCGCCAGTCCCCCCCGCCAGATCAACCAGCGGGCCATCCATGCCCTGCAACCGGTCCAGCGCCACCCTCACCGTGGCGCGTTTCCACAGACGGTGCAGGCCAAAGCTCATCAAATCATTCATCAGGTCATAACGTGGTGCGATCCGGTCAAACAGCGCCCGCACAGCGCCGCGCCGTTCATCCTGCGCAACATGTTCTGCGCCAAATGTTTCGCGCAAACTGTCCAGTTCCGTCGCCCGTCCCTGTGATCCAACCATAAAAATCGCCCTTTCATTTACCCTGCATATAGTAAACCGCCGGGAAACTGTCATTACGCTAAATACGGGTTTTCCGAATTATTCCATTAGGCAGATTGTCCCGCCAATACAGTTTGCCTGTAATGGAGCCACAAACAAGATTGAAATGCCTGAATCCATCCCGCGCGGTTCACCGTGTTGATTAGGTTGCCTTTCGCCGCAGTTACACCAATGGTATCTTAGGCTGACCAAACCCACCGCACCGAACTGAAAGGGTTATGCATTGATTGGCGCACCCACGCCCCCAAGTCGCCGTTATGGCGGCAAGATTGCGGATATGTCCCGTTGGGATATTTTTGCCCCGCGCATCGGTGATATTGTGGTGTCGACCCCGACCAAGTCGGGAA
>CAZIDQ010000065.1:2705-12920 GCA_964538015.1 uncultured Marinosulfonomonas sp. | reverse complement strand
GAATACATGCCCGAAGGCGAAGCGAAGGTTTCGATCTTTGATCGTGGATTTTTGATGGCCGATGGCGTTTACGAGGTGACCAGCGTGCTGGATGGCAAGCTGATTGATTTTGAAGGTCACGCGGTGCGGTTGGAACGGTCCTTGAATGAATTGGACATGGCCAGCCCGATCAGCATGGATGATCTGCTTGAGGTGCATCGTGAACTGGTGCGGTTGAACGACATCAACGAGGGTATGATTTACCTGCAAATCACCCGTGGTGCGCCCGATGACCGCGATTTTGCATTCCCCGATCCGGCCAAGGTGCCGTCAACCATTGTGCTGTTCACCCAGAACAAGCCGGGACTGGCGGATAATCCGGTGGCGAAAAAGGGCATCAAGGTGATCTCGATCGAGGATCAGCGCTGGGGCCGTCGTGACATCAAGACCGTGCAACTGCTATATCCGTCGATGGGTAAAATGATGGCCAAGGCCGCCGGTGCCGATGACGCATGGCTGGTCGAGGACGGCAAAGTGACCGAGGGCACATCGAACAATGCCTATATCGTCAAGGGTGGCAAGATTATCACCCGCGAATTGTCCAACGATATTCTGCATGGCATCACCCGCAAGGCCGTCCTGCGGTTCGCCAAAGAGGCGCAGATGGAAGTCGAGGAGCGCAGCTTTACCATAGAAGAAGCCCAAGATGCGGACGAGGCATTTATCACCTCGGCCAGCACCTTCGTGATGCCGGTGGTCGAGGTGGACGGCGCAAAGCTGGGCGATGGCACGCCGGGTCCGGTGGCGGCCCGCCTGCGCGAGATTTATCTGGAAGAGAGCCTGAAGACGGCGATCTAAACAGCATTAAAACGCCCGCTTGCTCTGAATGCCAAGAAATTCCTTGGAATAGCGTGGCTTAGTCTGTAAATTGCCCCCGATTGTAATGGTTTATATGTGTTGGGGGTAATATGCGTAAGTTACTTGGCAGTGCCGTGTTGGCATTGGGTGTTGGCGGCCTTGGATTATACGCCAACGGACATCACGCAAAAGATATGCAAGCACGAATAACGGCTGATGCGCTGGGGATTGCTCAGGGTACAACGCATGGTGTGACGACAAAGGTTTCCGGTCGGGATATTGCTGTTTCCGGCTTTGTCAGCAGCGAAGACGAACGGAGCGAGATTTTAGCCGCCCTGAACGATGTTGATGGGCGTCGGGTTGTGCTGGACGATCTTCGGGCGTTACCTGCCATGTCGCCATTCCTGTTTCATACCGTCAAATCGGCTCAGGGGCTGACCTATGACGGTGCTGTCCCGAGCGAGAAAATCCGCAGTGAATTTTCGACCAGAATCGGGGCCGATGCGGCTGCCGGTCTGGAATTGGCCGCAGGCGCGCCTGACGACAACTGGGCGGGTGTCGCGTTTCAAGGGCTAGAGGCGATTGGCGGGCTGGAAACGGCAGAGGTAACCCTTTTGGATCGCGCTTTGACGGTGACAGGTGTTGCAGCAACGCCAGTTGAAAAAGCGGCGGCAGAAGCGGTGATTGATACGCTTCCCGACGGGTATTCCAAAGAGGTCAATATTACCTCGCTGCTTATGACAGCTGTCCCATTCGAGGTTAGCAGCGTCAAAACTGCCGATGGCCAGTCCTATGCAGGGTCTGTTCCAAACGAAAAAGCACGCGAAACGCTGGCGTTGTCTATGGGCGATGGCGCGGCGGGGCTGAAACATGCCTGGGGGGCTCCGGACGACAGCTGGACCGGTGTTGCTGTCAAAGGGCTGGCTGTGCTGGATTCATTGGAAACCGGTAAAATGGCATTGGTTGACCGCAAGCTGACTGTTACCGGCGCCGCCTTAACGCCAGATGAAAAGGCGGCGGCAATGGCGGCGATTGGCCAATTGCCTGACGGCTATTCGGCCGACGTGGATATCAGCACGATTGATGATGGCAAACCCGCAGCATATTCCATTCTGTATCACCCAGTTACAGGGACTTCGGTAACGGGAAAACTGACCAGTGATATGGACACGGCCGCTATCGCCACTGCGCTGGGTGTTCAGAATGTTACCGGTGATCCGGTGATTGCGAGAACTGCAAAATATGGCAATGGTGATGCCTTGAAACAGCAACTGGCGGTGATGGCAGGCTGGTTGCCGGAACTGGAAGGGTTTACCCTGACAGCGGACGGCGCCAAGACCCGGATTCAGGCCAATCTAAGCCCCGGCGCAGATGTCGAATTGGTCGAGGCCGCAATGGCAAAAGAACTTGGTGCAATAGCTGATTTGGAGCTTACGGACCTTGGCACGGCACCCGACGAAGGCACCGTACGTGAAAATGCCGTGCGCGGGTCGGAAATATTTCAAGGCGGATTCTGGATACCGGTTCACGAGGATTTTGCGGTAACGGCGCAGAACTGCGCCCAACAATCCGATAAAGCGTTAATAGAAACGCGGGTTAATTTCGTAACGGGCTCGGCCAGACTGGATGCAAAATCGGTTCGGGCGATCAACAATATTGCAGGTGTTGTTTTGCAATGTATGTCGGGTGGAAACCTGATGGCTGAAATCGGCGGGCATACCGATAGCGATGGCAGCCGACAGCTTAACATGGACCTAAGCGCCGAGCGGGCGCAGTCTGTGGTCGATGCGCTGGTTGCACGGGGGGTTCCTGCAAACAGAATGGCGGCCAAGGGCTATGGGCCAGATGAACCGATTGCCACCAATCAAACAGACGAGGGGAAAGCCGCCAACCGGCGAACAACCATTCGTTGGTCTGAAGTATCTGAGTAAGGGAGAGTATTATGTTTCGTGAATGGGGTTTTCTGCTAGGAGAAATCTGGGTGCTTTTGGCGCTTGCAGGTTTGATCGGACTGATTGCCGGCTGGATTATCTGGGGTCGTCGTTCCGAGGTTCATAACGAGGTGAACATTGATAATGGCGAGGTGGACCGCCTGCGTGGCGAACTGGACAATTGCCGCAAAACCAACAGTGGGCATTCCGCGCGTATTGCCGAACTTGAGGCGGATCTGGAGGCTTGTCGTGCCGAAAGCATTGCCCCCCCCGCCGCGGCAATTATGGCGAATATGGACCAGGATTTTGATGGCGACGGTGTGGTCGAGGGTAAAGACGAAGGTGTGAAACCGTCAACGCTGGACGCGCCGCGTGACGGGCGCGCGGATGATCTGAAGCGCATCAAGGGTATTGGCCCGAAAATGGAAAAACTCTGTAACAAGCTGGGGTTTTGGCACTTTGACCAGATCGCAGCCTGGAGCGCAGACGAGGTTGCCTGGGTGGATGCGAATCTGGAAGGTTTCAAAGGCCGCGTAACCCGCGATACATGGGTTGATCAGGCGAAATTGTTGGCCTCCGGTGGCGAAACCGAGTTTTCAAAACGGGTCGACAAGGGCAATATCTACTAGCATCTGTTTATGGCGTAGATTTCAGGGGGCAGGTGATTATCTGCCCCCTGAGTATGTGCAGAAAATGGCTATTTTTTTCACGATGTTGATCGCCGCGCTTTGACGGTGTTCATAAGGGTATTTTAACAGTATCTGTCATACTTATGCCCAAATCCGGCACTATTGGCCGAGCTTGTTTGGCTTGGAAACTTAAGGAATCCAACAATGGCTTTTATGTCCGAAGTGAATTTTCTAGGCGGTAGCGGTGTTGCCGGTGGGGAATTTGTTGAAATTGCTATCAACGTAAGTGACAATCCGGCGGATTATGTCGTTAGCGTTTATCGCGATGATGGCACATTACATACCGGCGCGGGCATTGCCGGTGGCGAAGTCAACCTGTCCACGCTGACCGGGGTAACAGACCCGGACAACCCGAATTGGATAATCTATACGATTCCTGTCGGGATTAAGGATAATATTAGCGATGCCGACGAGGGCTCGGCCATTGCACTGACCGATATTACCGCTGGCACGGTTCTGGATTTCTACGGCACGGACAACTTTACGGTTACGGCCACTGAAGGGGCTGCAAACGGCGCATTGTCTGATCCGTTGCCGGACTGGCGCTCGATTGGCTGGGGAAACTCCTTTCAGCAGGATTGGGATGGAACAACCCATGTTGACGCGATCACCAACGATGACGCGGTAATATGTGTTTCGGGTGACTGCCTTGTGCGCTGTGCAGAGGGGGATCTGCGGGCGGATACCCTGAAAGTGGGTGATAAGGTCTGGACACTTGATCGCGGTTATCAACCCATACGCTGGATCGGCAATGGCAGGGTTGGGCCGCGGGCGTTGCGCCAATCCCCTGCCAAACACCCGGTGCGGATCAAGGCCGGGGCATTGAATGGTGTTTTGCCCGAGCGGGATTTGCTGGTGTCACAACAGCACCGCCTGCTTGTCCGCTCGCGCGTTTGCGAACGCTTGTTTGGCCAATCCGAGGTTCTGGTTGCGGCCAAAAAACTGTGCGGATTTGACGGCATCGGGATCGCGGATGATGTGGAACAGTTGACTTATGTCCATATCGCCTTTGATCACCACGAGGTGTTTCTGGCCGACGGGGCCCCGGTCGAAAGCCTGCTGCTGGGAGCTGAGGCTGTAAAAACCCTTGGCGATGCTGTGGACGAAGTGGAATGGCTGCGCGACAGGGTTTCGGGATTGGTGCCGGTCGCTAAAACACCGGCGCGGCCAGTTGTCGAACGCAAGATGCTTAAAAGGCTTTTGTGCCGTTTGCAAAAAAACCGTCTGGACCTGCTGGAAGAGCCCGTGACGGGGGCGGCCAAAACCGCGCTGGCCAGTTAACGCTTATTGCGGTTTCACATCGGCACTGTTGTAGTGGTAA
The DNA here is from genome assembly GCA_964538015.1 of uncultured Marinosulfonomonas sp. Classification (GTDB taxonomy): domain Bacteria; phylum Pseudomonadota; class Alphaproteobacteria; order Rhodobacterales; family Rhodobacteraceae; genus Profundibacter. Next base: position 8,142 of record CAZIDQ010000065.1, on the reverse strand, counting down.
ACACGCGGCCATTCGCTGTTGGGCGATATCATGCGAAAGGTGGTTTCGTCGACAATTTCCACAGCATGACCGGCTTGCGTGGTTTTGATCACATTGCCAACGGTTTTGGCTGTGGTCAGGTACAGTTTGCTATCCGCAAAACGCCAGCTGGTATAGGTGGTTTGTGGATCATCAATCGCCTTTGCCGTGCCGTCCGCTGACAATTCAAACCCTGATCCATATCCACCGGGCATCAATTCAACCCACGGACCAACGAAATATTTGGCCTCTTTGCTCAGGGCTATTTCGACGGGGGGTGGTGTTTGGCCCGTGTCGGGAACGCAGGCGGTTAACACAGCGGCCAGAAGGGCGGCGATCAGCGGGGGTTTGAACATGTGCTGTCCTTGTTATTCGGCTTTGCCCACGTTCTCGGCAAAGGCCACCTTGAAGGCTGCCTGCTTTTCGGGACTGGCATCGGTTTGGTATTTCGCCTTCCATTCGGAATAGGGCATGCCGTAGTAGGCTTCGCGCGCCTCGTCTTTGGTCATTTCGATGCCGCGTTCGGCGGCGGCCTCTTGATACCAGCGTGACAGGCAGTTGCGGCAGAAACCGGCCAGATTCATCATGTCGATATTCTGCGCGTCCTTGCGGTCCTGCATCAGGTGTTGTCGCAGGCGGCGAAAGGCAGCGGCCTCGATTTCGATGCGGGTTTGGTCGTCCATTGGTGGTTCCTTCTGGTTATACGGTGCGCCTCTCTTTTTTAAAAAAAAGAGGTCTGATTTTTTCAAAAAATCAGGGCCGCCTAAAGCGTGCGTTTGGCATAGGTGGCGGTGTCGATGTCCTTGATGTCCACCGACAGGCTACCGACATCGGGCAGGGCCTGATCCAGTGCGGCCAATATGCTGCGGGTCAGTTCGGCCTTGGTGGCCTCGTCGCGTCCGGCCAGCAGGCGGATGGTGGCGTGGGCAAAGCTTTGCGGCTCGGTTCCGATTCGAAAGAAGGGGCAGGGGATGGCGCGCACCTTGATGGCGGACACATCGGGGAACACACCGGATGCAGCGGCGGCATCAAACAGGGTTTGGCACATGCCGGTCATACAGTGGGTTTCATCCAGATGTCCGGCATATTCAACGATGATATGTGGCATGTCGATCCTCCTTACAATCCGCTGTCAGTAAGCACCTGTTCCAGGATCGGCGCAAGGCGTTTGGCCCATGTAACCTGTTGTTCATCGGTTTTGATCAAGTCATTGCGGATTTCGATCAGCACATTGGGCCGCCCGTGGGCAATCGCATGCCGGTCCACGGAATCACCGATCAAATGCCCGCCGTAGGGTTCGTTTTCACCAACGCACAGGTCGGGTTCCTGTCGCAGACGCTCGACCAGTGGGGCGGATAGGCGGGTGTCATCGGCATAAAGAACCCCGATGTGCCACGGGCGTTTCGGATAGCCGTTCAACTGCGGTGTATAACTGTGAATCGCTACATAAAGGGTGTCGTCCTGCCGCGCGGCAAGACCTCCCAGCGCTGCATGATAGGGCCGGTAATAGGCGTTCAGACGGCGTTCACGCTCGGCCGCGTCCACATGCCGGTTGGCCGGAATGATGGTGCCATCATACAGTTTCATGATCAGGGTCGGGTCGTCCTCGCCCCTGTTCGGATCAATCACAAGGCGGGAAAAATTCGACAAGATTGCAGGTGCGTCCAGCAGCTCGGCCAGCGCATACGTAAGCCCTGCCGAACCCGGATCAAAGGCGATGTGGCGGGCCATTTCCGCAGGTGGCAGGCCAAGGTTGCCACCGTTCACCTCGACAGGAACGGTATTGGCGGCATGGTCAGCTGTGATCAGCCAGCGGGCGGGGCGATCTGCCCCGATGATGTGATAGGGATGGTATGTCATGTTCTTGTTTGCTTTTACTTTTATACTCCACATAAGGGCAGGATTGACAAAGCGCCAGTTGTATCCGCGGGGTTTTTACGGCATATAACGCGTGGCCCACCAGTAAATGATGAACAAGACAAGGAACGAGGCAATATGAAGCGCCTGCGCAATGTGAAAATCGTGGCCACTCTGGGGCCATCTTCTAACGACTATGAAATGATCCGCGCCCTGTTCGAGGCCGGTGCCGATGTGTTCCGCCTGAACATGAGCCACGGCGAGCACGAGGAAATCCGCGAACGCCACCGGATTATCCGCAAGATCGAAAAGGATGTGGACCGCCCGATCGCCATTCTGGCCGATTTGCAGGGGCCAAAACTGCGCTGCGGCAAATTTGCCAACAAGGCAGCAGATCTGGAGGACGGGCAGGATTTCCGGTTTGATCTGGATAAGGCCCCCGGTGAAAGCCACCGCGTGCGTCTGCCTCACCCCGAAATTTTTGCGGCGCTAAAGCCCGGATCGACCCTGCTGGTAGATGACGGCAAAATCGAACTGCGGGTCAAAGAATGTGGCGAGGATTACGCCAATTGCACTGTGATTGTTGGCGGCACGATTTCCAACCGCAAAGGCGTGAATGTGCCCGACGTGGTGCTGCCCTTGGCGGCGCTGTCGAAAAAGGATCGCAAGGATCTGGAATTTGTTTGCCAGTTGGGTGTGGATTGGCTGGCGCTGTCGTTTGTGCAGCGCCCCGAAGACGTGATCGAGGCGCGTGAACTGGCGCAGGGCCGCGCGGCGATTCTGTCGAAGATCGAAAAACCGGCAGCCGTGACGGCGTTCAAGGATATTCTGGCAGTGTCTGATGGCATCATGGTTGCCCGTGGCGATCTGGGCGTGGAACTGCCGGTGCAAAATGTGCCACCAATCCAGAAACAACTGATCCGTGGCTGTCGCGCCGCCGGCAAACCGGTGATCGTGGCCACCCAGATGCTGGAGAGCATGATCGACAGCCCCGTGCCTACGCGGGCCGAGGTGTCGGATGTGGCGACCGCGATTTACGAGGGTACCGACGCCATTATGTTGTCGGCAGAATCTGCGGCAGGGCGGTTCCCGATCGAGGCTGTGACCACCATGAACAACGTCGCAATCGAGGTCGAAAGCGATCCGATCTATCGCGACGTGATCGAGGCCTCGCGCAAACTGAAACGCAGCAGTGTGGCCGACAGTATCGTTGCCGCCGCCCGCGAGATTGCCGAAACCACCGATATCAAGGCGATCTGCTGCTTTACCCAATCGGGCACCACAGCCCTGTTGACTGCCCGCGAACGCCCCAGCGTGCCGATTATTGCTCTAACCCCGCTTACCGGTACAGCGCGGCGCCTTTGCCTTAGCTGGGGGGTGAACTGCTACTTTTCCGGCGATGTGGATCGTTTCAAACTGGCCGTGGTCAGTGCCGCCCGCGCGGCGCGCTCTTCGGGGTTGGCAACGGAAAAAGACCAGATTGTCGTCACCGCCGGTGTGCCCTTCAATGTGCCCGGAACCACCAATATCCTTAGGGTTGCGCCCTGCGAAGAAAGGTTGATTTTCCGCTCGGAACAGGAATAATGGTTTCCTTAACGTAAAGTTAATTTAGGGAACGAGTGATGAATGCGGATTTATTTCTGGTGATAGGGCTGATTGTTGCAGGACTTTCGATCCCCCCTATCATCGGGGCGATGGTGGACAGCCGGATACCACGCGCCGCCGCAATTATGGTGATGATTGGCAGTGGAATGATCGCGGTCGCAATGATGCAAAGGCCCAGCGGATACAGCTTTCAAGAGATACCTCAGGCGTTTACGAGGGTGATTGCCAAATATCTGAACTAGAGCCCTGATCGCCTGCGTTTTTCCCTTGTCATATAGGCACAAGCGGCCTATACGGCGCATCTTGATACCGCGCGACCGGCTGGTAAGGCATGCCGAGTCGCGTTTTAACCGCCCATCTGTAAGGAGACGGAAATGCCTAAGATGAAGACGAAATCGAGCTGCAAAAAGCGGTTCAAGGTCACGGCCAAGGGCCGTGTCAAGGCGGGTCAGGCCGGCAAACGCCACGGCATGATCAAACGCACCAATAAATTCCTGCGCAATGCGCGCGGCACCACCACATTGTCTGATCCTGATGCGAAAATCATCAAGTCGATGATGCCGTATTCACGCTAAGGAGGGATTGAGCAATGAGAGTTACTTCAGGTCCAACGACCCAAGCCCGCCACAAGAAAGTCATCAAAGCCGCCAAAGGCTTTAAAGGTCGCCGTAAAAATCTGTTCAAATCAGCAACACAGGCTGTGGACAAGGCGAACCAATACGCAACACGTGACCGCAAGCAGCGTAAACGCAATTTCCGCGCCTTGTGGATCCAGCGTATCAACGCCGCCGTGCGCAGCCATGACGAAGCGCTGACATATTCGCGTTTCATCAATGGTCTGTCCAAAGCGGGCATCGAGGTTGACCGCAAGGTTCTGGCCGATCTGGCCGTGAACGAGCCGGCTGCCTTTACAGCGATCGTTGAAAAGGCCCAGGCCGCGCTCGCGTAAAACTGCCCCCTTCACGGGGAATGAATTTGAAGAAGCCGCGGCCCTTTTCGGGTTTCGCGGCTTTTTCTTTGCCTACGCTTTGTGTTAGCAGGGCTGTGACCAAACGAAGGAATGTCTGATGGACGCGCTACGACAGAAATATATCGACGCCATTGCCAATGTCGCGGATGAATCCGGGCTGGAAGATTTGCGCGTCGCCGCTGTGGGCAAAAAAGGCGAGGTTTCGCTGAAAATGCGCGAGTTGGGCAAAATGACGCCCGAGGAACGGCAAGTGGCCGGCCCCAAGCTGAACGCGCTCAAGGACGAGATCAATTCAGCCATCGCCGCCAAAAAGGCAGGCCTTGCCGATGCTGCACTGGATGAACGCCTGCGCAGCGAATGGCTGGATGTGACCCTGCCATCGCGCACCCGTCCCCAAGGCACCATTCATCCGGTGTCCCAAGTGACCGAGGAAGTATCCGCCATTTTCGCCGATATGGGGTTCAAGGTGGCCGAGGGTCCGCAAATCGAGAATGACTGGTATAATTTCGACGCGCTGAACATCCCGCCGCACCATCCGGCCCGTCAGGAATTTGACACCTTCTATATGAACCGTGCCGAGGGCGACGACCGCCCGCCGCATGTTTTGCGTACCCACACATCGCCGGTGCAAATCCGCGCGATGGAGAAAACCGGCGCCCCGATCCGCGTGATCGCGCCGGGTCGGGTGTATCGCAGCGACTATGACCAGACCCACACACCAATGTTCCATCAGATCGAGGGTATGGCGATTGGCAAGGATATTTCCATGGCCAATCTGAAATGGGTTCTGGAAGAATTCTTTGCCGCATTTTTCGAAATCGACGGCATCAAAACCCGTTTCCGCGCGTCCCACTTCCCGTTCACGGAACCATCGGCCGAGGTCGACATCCAGTGTTCATGGGTCGACGGCCAGTTGCGCATTGGCGAGGGCGACGGCTGGATGGAGGTTCTGGGTTCCGGCATGATGCACCCCAAGGTGTTGCAGGC
>CAZIDQ010000065.1:0-2605 GCA_964538015.1 uncultured Marinosulfonomonas sp. | reverse complement strand
ACGTTCACCTTGGGCGAGGATGCCGAAACATCCGCCGCCCTGATCGCTTTGGTGCGGGCCAAGACCAAGCACGCGGAATGCGCGGCGCTATCGGAATTTGGTGGCGACGAGGCCTCGATGCCCAAGGTCGGGCGTTGCGATATCATTGCCAACTGGGACGGCACACCGGCGGTGGTGATCAAAACCACCTCGGTCAAAACCCTGCCGTTTGACAAGGTCACCGAGCGCATGGCGCTGGCCGAAGGCGAACACGAAACACTGGCCGAGTGGCGCAAGGCCCGCGAGAAGCATTTCAAGCGAAACGGCGGGTTTTCCCCCGACATGATGTTGGTGTTTGAATTTTTTGAAGTGGTCGAGAATTTGATCGGCAGTGAAATTGACCCGGACGAGGAAACAAAATGAAATTCACTCTCTCTTGGCTAAAAGACCATCTGGAAACATCGGCCAGCCTCGATGAAATTCTCTATGCCCTCACCGATCTGGGGCTAGAGGTGGAAGAGGTGATCAACCCTGCCGATGCTTTGTCGGATTTCACCCTGGGCTATGTGAAAAAGGCCGAAAAGCACCCCGACGCCGACCGTCTGCGCGTGTGCGAGGTGGAAACCGACGAGGGCATGAAGCAGATCATCTGTGGCGCCCCCAATGCGCGGCAAGGCATCACCGTGGTGGTGTGCAAGCCGGGCATGTATATTCCGGGCCTTGATCTGACCATCAAGGTTGGCAAAATCCGCGGGGTGGAATCTCATGGGATGATGGCGTCCGAAAAGGAACTGGAACTGTCGGACGAACATGATGGGATTATCGAATTGCCGTCGGGCGAGGTGGGCCAGAAATTCGTTGAATGGCTGGCCGAGAACGACCCCGCCAAAGTGGACCCTGTGATCGACATCGCCATCACGCCGAACCGCCCAGATGCACTGGGTGTACGCGGCATTGCCCGCGATCTGGCGGCGCGTGGATTGGGCGCGTTGAAACCGGCGAAAACGGCGCAGGTCAAAGGCACGTTTGAAAGCCCGATCAAGGTGACGATTGATGAGGATGCAAGCACCAACGGGTGCGAGGTATTCATGGGTCGCCTGATCAAGGGCGTGAAAAACGGCCCCAGCCCTGAATGGCTGCAACAACGCCTGCGGGCGATCGGGTTGCGCCCCATTTCGGCGCTGGTGGACATCACCAATTTCTTTACCATCGACGCCAACCGCCCGCTGCACGTGTTCGATGCCGACAAGGTTTCGGGCGACCTGCGGGTGCATCGCGCCAAGGGTGGGGAAACCCTGATCGGGCTGGATGAAAAGGAATACAGTTTTTCCGAAGGCATGGTGGTGATTTCCGATGACAACGGCATCGAGAGCATCGGCGGTATCATGGGCGGGCTGGAAACGGGTGTGACCGGCGACACCGTGAATGTGTTTCTGGAGGCCGCCTTTTGGGACGCAATCGAGATCGCCAAAACCGGCCGTGCGCTAAAAATCAATTCGGACGCCCGTTATCGCAATGAACGCGGCATTGATCCGTTGTTCAACGCACCGGCGCTGGAACTGGCCACGCAGATGATCCTTGACCTTTGCGGTGGCGAGGCATCCGAAGTGGTGCAGGCGGGCGAGGCGCCCGATGTATCCCGGGCCTACCAACTGGATACTGACCGCGTTCAATCGTTGGTGGGGATGGAGATCGCACCCGAGACACAGCGGGAAACGCTGACCGCGCTGGGCTTTGTGCTGGATGACAAGGATATGGCGCAGGTGCCAAGCTGGCGCCCCGATGTGCAGGGCTCTGCCGATCTGGTGGAAGAAGTGGCACGGGTTGCGTCCCTGACGAAACTGCAAGGCAAGCCGATGGCGCGTGACCACGAAGGCGTGGCGCGGCCCATTCTGACACCGATGCAGGTGCGCGAAAGCATGGCGCGGCGCACGATTGCGGCGCTGGGCTATAATGAATGTGTGACCTATTCCTTTATTGATCAGGCCAGCGCCGAATTGTTCGGCGGCGGCGATGACGCCACCATGCTGGACAACCCGATTTCATCGGAAATGAGCCACATGCGCCCCGATCTGCTGCCCGGTCTGTTGCAGGCCGCTGCCCGCAATCAGGCGCGCGGCTTTTCTGATATGGCCCTGTTCGAAGTTGGTCCCGCGTTTAGCGGTGGCGAGCCGGGCGAGCAGCATCTGCTGGCCACCGGTATCCTGATCGGCCACACTGGCCCCAAGGATGTGCATGGGGAACGCCGCGCTGTGGATGTCTATGATGCCAAGGCCGATGCCGAGGCGGTTTTATCCGCGATCAAGGCGCCCGCCAAGGCGCAAATCTTGCGGGGATCAGCGGACTGGTGGCACCCCGGGCGGTCGGGCAACATCTGTCTGGGTCCGAAAAAGGTGATGGCGACATTCGGCGAATTGCACCCCAAGGTGCTGGCAGCAATGGATGTGAAGGGGCCGGCGGTAGGCTTTACCGTGTTCCTTGAAGAACCGCCGTTTGCGCGCAACAAATCCGCCACCCGTCCGGCGTTGGCCTTGCGCGATTTGCAGGCCGTTGAACGGGATTTCGCCTTTGTGGTGGATGAAGGTGTCGAGGCGCTGAAGCTGGTGAATGCGGCGGCCAGTGCGGA
>CAZIDQ010000064.1:0-12951 GCA_964538015.1 uncultured Marinosulfonomonas sp. | reverse complement strand
CCGTCGAAATCGACCTCTTGAATGATCCGCAGTGCGGCGGGGCGCAGTTTGGCGATTTCCATCAGGTTAACAGGATCGGGGGTGAAGGTGCCCCAACTGGCGACCATTTCACTGGGTTTGGTGCCGGGGGCTACGGGGTATTCGAAGTTCTGTTCGGCATAGATTTCCTGCGCTTGGGGCGAGGCAAGGAATTCCATCAGCTTGATCGCGTCCTCCTTGTGGGGGGCGAATTTGGCCAGCGCCATGCCCGAGACATTCACATGGGTGCCGCCGCCCTTGAATGCCGGAAACACCACACTGACGCTATCAGCCCAAGGCACCTGTTCCGGATTGCCCAGCATTTTTCCCATGTAATAGGTGTTGCCAAGGGCGATGTCGCATTCGCCGGCCCAGACCGCCTTGACCTGTGCGCGGTCGTTGCCTTGGGGTTTGCGGGCGAGGTTGGCTTTCACCCCTTGCAACCATGTTTTCGCACCCTCTTCGCCCATGTGATGGATCGCGGCCGAAACCAGTGCCACGGTATAGGCGTGGGTGCCCGAGCGGGTGCAGATACGGCCCTGCCATTTAGGATCGGCCAGTTCGTCATAGGTGGCGACACCTTCGGGAGCGCGGTCCTTTGAGGCGAAGATAACGCGGGCGCGGGTGGTCAGGCCGAACCACTGGTTATCGGGATCACGCAGGTCGGCGGGGATATTGGTGGTCAGGATGTCGGAGGTCACCGGCTGGGTCAGGTCGGCCTGCACAACGGCCGAGAGGCGGGCGATATCGACGGTAAAGATCAGGTCGGCGGGCGAGCGTTTTCCCTCGGCGCGCAATTTTTCGATCATGCCCTTTTTCAGAAAGGCAATGTTAACGGGGATGCCGGTTTGTTCGGTGAACCTGTCCATCAGCGGCTGGATCAGTTCGGGTTGGCGGTAGGAGTAGATGTTGACTTCGGCCAAGGCGGGCGTGGTCAGGGCGAGGGTGGCCAGAAGGGCGGTGCGTAAGGGGGTGAACATGGGCGTCTCCATCGTTTGGGTGATGGGGATGTTAAAGCCGAGCAAAACGCTTTGGTCAATACCTGATTAAAAAAGTAAGGTAACTTTTATGCGCTACCGCGCGGGGGATATTTATGGAACGGTAATGGGGTTATTCTTCGGCTTTGACCTGATCCCACAGCGCGTCCATTTCCGCCAGATCGGATTGGGACGGGGTTTTGCCGCGTTCGGCCAGCTTTGATTCGACCGCTTCAAACCGTCGGGTGAATTTGACGTTGGCGGCGCGTAGGGCGGCTTCTGGATCAAGGCCAAGGTGGCGGCCAAGGTTGGCCATCACGAACAAAAGGTCACCGTATTCCTCCTCGACCTTATCTTGGGGCAGGGTTTCCTTTGCCTCGACCAACTCGCGGGATTCTTCGACGATTTTGTCCAGCACTTCGGTGGTGCTGGGCCAGTCGAATCCCACGCGGGCGGCGCGTTTTTGCAGCTTTAGCGCGCGCAGCAGGGCGGGCAGGCCGATGGCAACCCCGTCCAGCGTGCCGCCTTCGGCCTTGCCCGCGCGCTCTTTGGCTTTGATTGCCTCCCAATCTGCAGTTTGCTGTTCGGCGGATTTATCGCGGCTCTCATTGCCAAACACATGCGGATGGCGGGCGACCATTTTGTCGGCAATGGCGCGGGTGACGGTTTCAAAGGTGAAATGCCCCGCTTCCTCGCCCATCGCGGTGTGATAGACGGTTTGCAACAGCAGATCGCCCAGTTCGCCCTCAAGATCGGCCATATCGCCGCGTTCGATCGCATCGGCCACCTCATAGGATTCTTCGATTGTGTAGGGCGCGATGCTGGCGAAATCCTGTTCAATATCCCACGGGCAGCCGGTTTTGGGATCACGCAGCCGGCGCATGATTTCCAGCAGGCGGGGGAGGCCGCCATCGGGGTTATGGATCAGGTCATCGTTTTTCATTGCGCTGTCGCCAAATCTGGGGAAACTGTGCGTCAGTTACACACCAAGCATGGCAAGGAGTCCAGCAATGCCCATCGTCAACCGGATCGCGGAATTTAGCAAGGACATGCAGGCATGGCGGCGGTATCTGCATGAAAACCCCGAACTGGGGTTTGAGTGTCATGAAACCGCAAAGTTCGTGGCCGAGCGGTTGCGCGAATTCGGGGTGGATGAGGTTCACGAGGGGATTGCGACCACTGGACTTGTGGCGATCATCAACGGGCAGGGCGATGGGCCGACGATTGGTCTGCGCGCCGATATGGACGCGCTGCCGATGCCCGAGGAAACGGGGCTGGAGTATGCCTCAAAGGTGGAGGGCCGGATGCACGCCTGCGGTCATGATGGGCATACCACGATGCTGCTGGGCGCGGCGCGTTATCTGGCGGAAACACGCAATTTTTCCGGCCGTGTGGCGCTGATTTTCCAGCCCGCTGAGGAAGGCGGCGGTGGGGGCGAGGTGATGTGTGACGAGGGGATGATCGAGCGGTTCGAAATCCGTGAAGCATACGCCCTGCACAATATGCCCGATATACCGCTAGGTATGTTTGTGACCACAGCCGGGCCAATGTCGGCGGCGGTGGATGATTTCGAGATCAACATTAAAGGTACTGGCGGACACGGGGCTTATCCACAAGAAACGGCCGATCCGGTGGTTGCGGTTGTTGCATTGGCACAGGCAATCCAGACCATTGTCAGCCGAAATCACGATACAAACAAGGAACTGGTGGTGTCGGTTACGCAAATTCATACCGGTAGCGCGGATAACATTATTCCTGAAACCGCCTTTGCTGGCGGCACGGTGCGCACTTTTGATGAGGATACCCAGAACATGGTTAAAAAACGCCTGCGTGAAATATGCAGGGGGATAGCCGAAAGTTACAATGTGGATGTGGATTTGAAATATAACACGGGTTATCCGGCGATGGTAAATGACGCCGAAAAAGTAACACTGGCAGCATCTGTGGCGGCAGACATATCCGGCAAGGATATGGTCGAGGCGGATCATCAAAAGGAAATGGGCGCCGAGGATTTCTCCTATATTTTGCAACGTGTTCCCGGGGCATATCTGATGTTGGGGCAGGGTGAAGGGCCGAGTGTTCACAACACCGGCTATGATTTCAACGACGAGATTTCCCCGATTGGTGCGTCGTTCTTTGCCCGAATGGTGGAAACACGCCAGCCGGTGAAAGGGGCATAAGATGGCACTGGAAGACGCGAAAAATCAGGTGGATACGGCGATTGCGCCGGGGGGGCATAGGGGGCCGTCGTTTGAAAACACCTTTGGCGGGGTCACGTCGTTTCTGCGCCGCAGCTATACCAAAGACCTGACCGGCGTTGATCTGGCCGTCACCGGTGTGCCGTTCGATCAGGCGGTCACCAACCGGCCCGGCACACGGCTGGGGCCACGGGCGATCCGCGAGGCCAGCGCCTTGCAAGCACCCGATGCGCCCTATGGCTGGGATATTGATCCGGTCAGTGACTATAACGTGGTGGATTATGGCGATCTGGCGTTTGATTATGCCGATATTCCGTCTTTTCCGGCGGCCCTGACGGCGCATATCACAGGGATACTGGACGCGGGTGCGGCGTCGCTGTGTTTAGGCGGGGATCACTATATTTCTTTCCCGATATTAAGGGCTTATGCGGCAAAGTTCGGGCCGCTTTCCCTGCTGCAATTCGACGCCCATACCGACACATGGCGTGACGACGACATGTCCCGCGTTGATCATGGCACGATGTTCTACAAGGCGGTGAAGGAAGGTCTGGTGGACCCTAAACGCAGCGTGCAAGTGGGTATTCGCACCACGAACGAGGATACCTTGGGCGTGAACATCATTGATGCGCGCGAGGTACATAGCATTGGGCCACAAGCCACAGCGCAGAAAATCAAAGCAATATTAGGGGATTACCAGACATACCTGACCTTTGATATCGACTGTCTGGACCCGGCCTTTGCGCCTGGAACCGGCACGCCCGTCTGGGGTGGGCTGAGCAGTGCGCAGGCATCCATTATCCTGCGCGATCTGGCGGGGATCAACATGGTCGGCGGCGATGTGGTCGAGGTGTCGCCACCCTATGACACGACAGGTGCCACCGCGATTGCAGGGGCGCATGTGGCGACGGAATTGATGTGCCTGTGGGCATGGAACAAGAGGGCGCGGGGATGATCCGAAAGACCGTTGTGAACACCGCGTGGCTGTTGCTGATGATCGCGCTTTCGGGGCTGGTGTATATCCGGCTGGCACCTGACGATGTGGCGCTGGTGCATGTGGCACCACCAACGGGCGCCACACCCGATGCCCCCGTGATCGGGCAGGGCGGCGCGCTGTTTGTGGCCGATTTCAACACACCGCCACAGCAGATGTGGCAAATGGTGCAACAGGTTGTCCTGTCGACCCCGCGCACCGTATTTCTGGCAGGAAGTGCCAAGGCGGGGATGATCACCTATGTGACCCGCTCGCTGGTGTTCGGCTTTCCAGATTACACAACCATTACCGTGGGGCAGAACGGGCAGGGCAGCCGTGTTACCCTGTTTGGCCGCCTGCGCTATGGCCGATCAGATTTTGGGGTTAATGCCAAAAGGTTGCGCGGTTGGGTCAAGGCGCTGGAAACGCTCGATCAGGCTGGATGACACACAGCCCTCTTGCTGTTCGCGCCACATCGGGTTGTTCAGGGACATTTCGCAACGGGCCGTAAAACGGCGCGCCCCCACTTCCAGACAGATGGTCTGGCCCAGTTCAACACGTTCGCCCTTTTGGTCGGTGCAAAAACAATCGATCACCTTGCCTCCGGGGCCAACCACGTCGGCAACTGCGGGGGCGGCTAAAACCGCCAAAATAAAGGCAATTCTTTTCATGACGCGATTATATCACAAAACCGCCCCTTGACCAAATCACATCCGGCAGGCAAGACAACCGCATGGTTCCTTTAGACAAACTTATGCAAATCACCCAGCGGTTCGAGTTTCTGGAAGCGCAGATGGCCCAAGGCGACGCGGGTGCTGATATTGCCACGCTGGCGCGTGAATATTCCGACCTGAAACCGGTGGTCGAACAGGTGATGGAATATCGCCGGCTTTTGTCCGACCTGGACGATGCCGAAGCGATGCTGACCGACCCCGAAATGAAAGAGCTGGCCGAGGAAGAACTGCCTGCCCTGCGCGAACGCCTGCCATTGGTCGAACAGGCCCTGCAATTGTCCCTGTTGCCCAAGGACGCCGCCGACGCCCGCCCCGCGATGATCGAAATCCGTCCGGGTACTGGCGGGGACGAAGCCGCGTTGTTTGCCGGTGATCTGCTGCGGATGTATCAGAATTACGCCACCAATCAGGGCTGGAAATTCGAGATCATCGAGCAGAACATCACCGAGCTTGGCGGCATCAAAGAGGTGATCGCCCATGTGCAAGGCGACGGCGTATTCGCCCGCCTGAAATATGAATCCGGTGTGCACCGCGTGCAGCGTGTGCCAACCACCGAATCCGGCGGGCGGGTGCATACCTCTGCCGCCACCGTTGCCGTGCTGCCCGAGGCCGAGGATGTGGACATCCAGATCGACCCGAACGATCTGCGGATCGACACCATGCGCGCCTCTGGCGCCGGTGGACAGCACGTCAACACCACGGATTCCGCCGTGCGTATCTTGCATATCCCGACCGGAATGATCGTGGTCAGCAGTGAAAAATCCCAGCACCGCAACCGCGAAATCGCCATGCAGGTGATGAAAACGCGGCTTTACGATCTGGAACGCCAGCGGGTTGATGATGAGCGCTCGGCCGACCGCAAAAGTCAGGTGGGGTCAGGTGATCGCTCGGAACGCATCCGCACCTATAATTTCCCGCAAGGGCGCGTGTCGGACCACCGGATCAATCTGACACTCTATAAACTGGATGCTGTGATGCAGGGCGATCTGGACGAAATCATCGACGCGCTTCAGGCCGATGCGCAGGCCACCCTGTTGGCCGAGATGGAGGCATGACAGTAAACGAGGCCCTAACCGCCGCCATTCAGGCCCTGCGCGCCGCCGAAGTGCCCGATGCCGCCAATGATGCCCGTATCCTGATGGCCCATGCTTTGGGGATTGATCGTGGCCGGCTGACGCTGGTGTTGCCGGATGATGTGGCCAATGAAGCGATGATCCGGTTTTCACTGGCGATTGATGAACGCTGTGCCCGTAAACCGGTTTCACAGATTATCGGCACTCGCGAATTCTATGGCCGCAATTTCATTGTCACCCCCGATGTGCTGGACCCGCGCCCCGATACCGAATTGCTGGTGGAAACCGCTCTGGCCAACCCCTTTGAAACCGTGCTGGACCTTGGCACTGGATCGGGCTGTATTCTGCTGACGCTTTTGGCCGAAAACAAATCGGCCACGGGGCAGGGCAGTGATACCAGCCCCGCCGCCCTGAACATTGCCGAACAGAACGCCACACAGCTGGGGCTGGAGAAACGCAGCCGCTTTGTGCGCTCGGACTGGTTTGATAATATCGACGGGCGCTTTGATATGATCATCTCGAATCCGCCCTATATCGGGGCCGATGAAATGCCCGCCCTGTCCCCCGAGGTGCGCAATTGGGAGCCGTTGATCGCGCTGACCCCGGGCGGGGACGGGCTGGACGCTTATCGCGTGATTGCGGCGGGGGCGGCACAGTATCTGAACCCGCAAGGGCGCCTGCTGGTCGAGATCGGTCCGACACAGGCCAGTGCCGTTTGCAACCTGTTTTCGGCAGGTGGTTTTGATGGAATCACCACCCTGCAAGACATCGATGGCCGCGACCGTGTTGTCATTGGTGTATTAACGTAACACTTCGCTCATATTAACCTGCTAAACAGCGAAAACACACCGATTAACGCTGTGTTTCGCAATTTTTACTTGTCATCGGGGGGCAGGATGTTTAGTCACGTTCCTGCAAAGCGACGGATATACAACGGCTTCCCCCTTTGCAAGTAACCATAAATCGTCAAGGGTCCGGTTTGAATAATCCCACGCAAGAGGCGCGGCAGAGGTCCTAACGAATAGCCCAAATTAGGCTGGATACAATTTAACCATGAGATCATCCAAATCACGTTCGCGGGGCAATAAAAACCGCAACCGCCAGAATAACGGCAACAACCAGAACCGCGTCTTTGACAGTTCCGGTCCCGAGGGAAAAGTGCGCGGCACCCCGCAACAGATTATCGATAAATATAATCAGCTGGCCCGCGATGCCGCCTTGTCCAATGACCGTGTGGCGGCTGAGAATTTCCAGCAACATGCCGAACATTACACCCGCCTGCTGACCGAAGCCATGCGCGAAGCCGAAGCGCGCCGCGAGGCGCACGAGGCCCAGCAACGCGAGCGGCAAGCCCAACGCGATGCCGAGCGTGCTGAACGCGAAGCAAACCGCCCCGAGCGTGAGGCAAACCCGCCCCGTCGTGAACAGGAGACCGGTCAGCCGAATGACCCGTCCTCGGCGCCGCAGCCGGAGATGGCCGCGATCGAGCAGCCGGATACGGCCGATAACGGCCTGGTGGAAACGCCCGAAAGCAAGCCAAAGCCGCGCAAGCGCACCCGCAAGCCAAAGGTCAACCCGCTGGACAACCCGCCGGAAACACCCGAAGCTGCTGAATGAATTCAAAACCCTGCTCAAATGAGCGGGGTTTTATTTTGCCACTTCGCGGGCCAGGGCGCAGAACCCTTCGATCGGCACCTGTTCGGCCCGCTCGGTCGGCTTGATCCCTGCTGCAACCAGATGCGCCTCGATATCCTTCGAGATGCCTTTCAGCGAGGATCGCAACATCTTGCGCCGCTGGTTAAACGCTGCCGCCACCACCCGTGACAACACCGCCGCGTCCGCCTCAAACCGCGGCTTCTCCAGTCGTTGCAAATGCACAACTGCCGAATGAACCTTGGGCGGCGGGGTGAACGCCTCGGGCGGTAAATGCATCACGATCCGCGCATTACAGCGCCATTGCGACAGGATCGCCAGCCGCCCGTATGCCTTGCCGCCGGGTTGGGCCACAATCCGCTGCGCCACCTCTTTTTGAAACATCAACGTCAGGCTATCCCAATAGGGCGGCCATTCTTTCGGCGTCAGCCAGCGCACCAGCAATTCTGTGCCCACATTATAGGGCAGATTGGCCACCACCCGCACTGGCGGCGTCAAATGTGCCAACACATCCAGTTCCAGCGCATCCGCATTGATCACTTTCAACCGGTCGGGATAGGCCGCGGCGACCTCCTCAAGCGCCGGTAAACAGCGCGCATCCTTCTCCACCGCCAACACCCGCCGCGCCCCTTCGGCCAGCAGGCCACGGGTCAAACCACCCGGGCCGGGGCCGATCTCCAGCACATCACAGCCCGATAAATCCCCCGCTTGACGGGCAATCTTGGCGGTCAGGTTCAGGTCCAGCAGAAAATTCTGCCCCAGCGATTTCTTGGGTTGCAAATCATGGGTGGCGATCACGTCCCGCAAGGGGGGCAAGTTATCAATCATCGCGCAGGCCCTCCCATCTTTGTTCCACAAATATCCCCCGCGCGGAGCGCATAGAATCTGTTACCCATCGGTCCGCATCCGCGCCATCCGCTCGGCCATCTTTAGTGCCTCGATCACACTATCGGGCTTGGCAATCCCTTGCCCTGCAATATCAAATGCCGTGCCATGATCGGGCGACGTGCGGATAAACGGCAGTCCCAGCGTGACATTCACCCCGCGGTCAAAATCCAGCGTCTTGATCGGGATCAGCGCCTGATCGTGATACATGCATATCGCCACATCATAGCGTTCGCGCGCACGGGCATGGAACATAGTGTCGGCGGGCAGGGGGCCGGTGATCTCCAGCCCCTCTCCGCGCAGTTCATCCAGCAGCGGCGCGATCATTTCAATTTCGTCCATCCCCATCGCCCCGCCTTCGCCCGCGTGCGGGTTCAGACCGGCCACGGCGATGCGCGGCGCCTTTAACCCGAAATCCCGCCGCAGCGCAGCATAGGTGATGCGGATATTTTCGGCCAGCAATTCAGGGGTTAGCGCTGTTGGCACATCTTCAATGGCGATGTGGATTGTCACCGGCACCACGCGCAGCTGATCACAGGCCAGCATCATCACCACGCGTTTCACCCCTGCCAGATGGGCCAAAAATTCGGTATGGCCCGGAAAGGCAAATCCGGCCCCGTCCTTTAACGCCTTCTTGTGGATTGGCCCCGTGCATAGCGCCGAGGCTGCCCCCGATTTCACCAAATCCACCCCGCGCGTGATCACGTCGATCACCCCCTGGGCATTTTGTGCTGCGGGCTGGCCAGCCACAGCAGGGGCGGCAAATTCATGCACCATCAGGGGCAGTCCATGCCGAGCCGCGTTAGCGGTCTCGGCTGGGTCGGCAATTTCAATTGTCGAAACCCCGTCCGGCAAATGCCGTGCATCGCCAATCAGGAAGAACGGTAAATCCGCGCCCAGCCGTTGCCACGCGGCCACAGCCAGTTCCGGCCCCACCCCCGCAGGTTCGCCACAGGTCAGCGCAATCGGCGCGCGGCTCATGGGTAAACGATGGTTGCGTCGGCTTTCAGCTCGGACAGGTACCCGTTGGCATAGGATTCCAGCCGCTGGTTTACCAATTGCTGACGGATGGTCTCGCGCGATACGTCCTCGCCCAGTTCCGGCGTGCGCCCGCACATCATCAGGAATACCAGTGTCTGGCCGTTGCTGCGGGTCAGGCGGGTTGATACCTCGCCGGGGTCCAGCTTGGCCAGTTCCAGCGCGATATCTTGCGGCACTTGCGAGATCGGCAAGGTATCGACCAGCAACAATTCTTCCGGCTTGTCTTTGTTGATGCCGTATAGATCGTCACAATTGTCGACCTTGGCCTTGACGCGCGCGGCTTCTTTCATTGCGGCGTCCGAATGGCCGCCGGCGATGAAATACTGTGCGTATTCCAGCGATATATCGGCCGGGGCTGTCACATCTGTTTCCTCGATTGCGCGCAACTGGAACAACACAATACCGTTGGTGATGGATATCGGTGCTGTCACCTGTCCGGGGGACAGACCAAGGATCTGGCCACGAATTGGTGCCGGCAGGTTGGACAGCGGCATCCATTGCAATCGCCCGCCCTGGCGTGCCGAAGCCGAGGCCGAATAACGCCGCGCATTGGCGGAAAACACCGATAGCGATGTGGTCTGGGATATCTTTTCGGCCCGTTTCTGGCTGGTGGCGGTGGCTTGCGGGGTGTTTGCCGGCAAGATGATCTCGCTTAGCAATACGCGCAATCCGCCTTTGCCGGTGGACTGGGCGATAGCGCGATCGATCTCGTCTTCGGTAACCTGAACACGAGGGGCGAAACGGGCCCGTACCAGATTGCGCCATGCCAGACCGGATTTCACAAAATCACGGAAGGTTTCGCCAGCAACCCCGCCACCGGCCAGCGCTTTGATGAACTGTTCGGCTGTCAGGTTGGCGCGGGCGGCGAATTCTTCCATCCCTGCCTGAACTTCCTCTTCGCTGGGCTTGATACCGGCAGCAGAGGCGGCGGCCGATTGTAGCCGTTCGTCAATCAGTGCCTTTAACGCCTGTTCCTGTGCATTTCCCGGTGCACGCAGCAGGGTCATGAAACGTGCCCGTTGTTGCACCTCGTAATGGGTGACGGCCTGTTCGTTCACTTTTACTGCCGGGGAAAACAGGTTTTGCGCTGAAACAGGGGCAGCAAAGCCGGTCAGAACAAGGCCCGTGAATGTCAGGCAAAGAGTTAATATGCGCATCATCGTCATATCCGTCGTGCTTCCTAATTATACGTCCGGCAACGCCGGGCTGATGATCGTCCACTGTTTTTGGCACCAAAACCGGTCAGCGAAACCGTCAACCCGAAGTCGGTTGTCGGGGTCAGACTACCCGATGAGGTGAACCGACGCGAGAGGGAAAGATTAACCCTCACACATTCGCTGCGGTATTCCAGCCCGACACCGGCATAGGCGGCTTCGCCAGCAATGAAATCATAGCGCCAGTCCACCTTGCCAGTCCAGTCCGGCGCGATCTTATAGGCGGCATCAAAGGTCCATTCCGAGGTGTCGCGCGGGCGGTTTTCGTAGGGTTCGGCTTTCATCCAGATATAACTGGTGCCGATGCCCAGTTTTGCGGTTTGCCATGTCAGGCGGGTTTCGTTTTTGGCAAAGTCGAATTTGTTGTCAAAGATCGCGCGGTTGGTCACGGTCAGGTTGGTGGGCAGTTTTAACTGAAACGCCGCCAACCATTCCGAGTTCTGCCCCGCCAGACCTGTGCTGGCCTGAAACTGGTGCAGGTTTTCTTCGCGAAAAATGCGACCAACGGTCAGGCCCAGTGACCAGCCGGTTGGCGCATAGCGGGTCCAGGTGACACCGACATTTGCCCGCAGTCCGCGCTCATAGCGATCCGCACCGGGGAAGCGGGACAGGGAAAACAGGTTGCCTTCGTCAAACTCGACCAGACGGCTGTCTTCGTCGGGGATGTTGGCGGTGTTTGTGTCGGTCCAGACCAGTTGCACGACGGGTTCCACCACATGGAAAACGCCGGTGGCGGTGGTTTTGACAAAAGGCCAGCGCAGTTCCACGGCGGCGGCCGGTGTGAAATGGGTCCCGTTCAATTCGCCCGGAAGCCCTTGGTCGATATTGTAGAAATCCGCGTTCGCCTCGCCCAGCACACTGGCCACCATGCCGTTGCGCAGGGTCCAGTCGCGTTTCCAGTCCAGTCGCAGGCTGGCTCGCGACAAGTCGCGGCCATTGTCGCCAATCAGGGACGAAGTGCGATAATGGCTGTGACTATCAAACCGCAAGCCCAGTTCGCCGCCCAACAGGGCAGGGTGGATGCGCCGGTGATATGTCAGATTGCCAACCACGGTTGGCAAAATATCGTTATCTTCACTGGCGCGCAGCGAATGGTAATGGATCACTTCGGCGGCAATCAATTCGTCCCGCCGCGCACGGCTGATCTCGATACCGCTTTCCAACCGGTCCTTGCTGGAATAGCCATAATCCAGCAGATAATTTCGATCCGATGCAGTTTCGAGATAAAATTTCAGTACAAAATCGCGAGGTAGATCAAAGCGGCCTTTGCCAAAAAAATAGCCGCGTTCCTGTCCCGGCAGGATATCATCGCTGGAATAGGCGCTTTCAAAGGAAATATCGCCGGTACGAAAGGCACGACGAAACCGCAGTTCCATCGTTGTGGTGGACGCGCTAAGGTATGGTGTCAGGGTGATATCGGCATGATCTCCCAGAGTGATAAAATAGGGTATTTTCAGCCCCCAGCCCAGTTTGGATGTGCTTTTGAATGACGGAACCAAAAAACCGGTTGCGCGTTTCAGGGTCGGGTCCGGCAGGCGCAGGCGGGGCATGTAAAACACAGGAACACCGGCCACTTGCAGCACAGCACCATCGAAGTATAGTTGACGTTCCTGTTGGTCGTGGATGATCCGCCGCGCCCTGATCTGCCACAGCGGCACGGGATTGTCGGCGCAAACCTGACAACTGGAGGCCACTGTTTTATAGAGCTGCGTATAGCGCCCGTCGACGCGGTGGATTTCAGCTGCTGCCAGTTGCAATTGCTGGCTTAGTACCATCCGCGCCCCGCGCAAAATACCGTTGCGCAGATCGCCGTCCATCTGGGCGCTGGTGGCCAGCACCAGAATATCATCGCCATCGATCAGGGTGATCGGGCCGTCAATTTGCAGACTGCCGTCAGTGCCGGAATAAATGATGCGGCTGGCTTTGATGCGGGTGGCATCATACAGGATTTCTACATGCCCTTCGGCGGTCAGGGTGTTTTGCCCGTCAATCCAGACCTTGTCGGCCACCAGCGTTGCCGCCCCCGAAGGCGGAGTTTGTGCCGCAACAGGCATTGCCCCCAATGTAAGGGCCGTAAGCAGAAACAGGATAAATGCGCGTATCATCATCCATCCTCCATATGCAGGATCAGCGCCAAGGCCAAGAGGGTAGCCGCAATTGGCGGGCTCCAGGCGGCCAGATAGACGGG
>CAZIDQ010000063.1:8953-13244 GCA_964538015.1 uncultured Marinosulfonomonas sp. | reverse complement strand
CCGTCCGGACTGTCACAAGGCACCAGCGCAATCGCATCATAAATCGCCCGCGCATTTCGCTGCATCAAAGGGTTCGGCCAACGCGTGCCACGCAGCTCGTTCAGAAAGGACACATCACAGCCGCAGTTGTATTCCCCCCGCGCCGCAACGCAATAATCATGCCGCATGCAGGCCGCGTCCAGCATATCCACCGGCGGCCCCGCGCGTGACATATTCACCGGATGGTTTGGCCCGCACCAGCGGCCATAAACCGGCGCATAGACTTGCAGATTACTCTGCGCCACCGACCCGTCAACGCTTGCCAAAACCAGCAAAGCCCCGATCAAAACCCGTTTCATAAATTCGAAATCCATGCCGTTCTTTACACCACCCACGCGCGCTCTGGCAAATCCGTGCCATCAAATTTCGTGATGCCCCCGTCACAAATCTAAATTAGGCAAAGCCGCCACACCACGCTAACCTGTCGCAATGACCTATGATCTTTACATCGGCGACCGCACATTTTCCAGCTGGTCGCTGCGTGGCTGGCTGATGTTCGAGAAATTCAGCATCCCCTGCCGCACCCATATGGCCGGTCTGTATTCCGGCACCCTGAAGCAGGATCTGGCCGAACTGGCCCCTGCCCGCTATGTCCCCGCGATGCGCACGCCCGATGGCATTGCCGTTGGCGATACCTTGGCAATGGCCGAAACCCTGGCCGAGCGTCACCCCGATGCCGGCCTCTGGCCAACCGACCCTGCCGCCCGTGCCTTGGCGCGTTGGCTAGTGGCGGAAATGCACTCGGGCTTTATGGCGCTGCGCAACGAATGCCCAATGCAACTGCTGCACCAATATGACGGCTTTGCTGTATCCGACGCGGTGCAAGCCGACCTGAACCGCCTGCAGGAAATCTGGTCATTGGCCCGCAGCCGTCACGGCGCGAATGGCCCGTGGCTGTTTGGCAACTACACGGTCGCCGATGCATTCTATGCGCCGGTTGCGGCCCGCATCGCAGGCTTTTCCTTGCCGGTGGATCAGACTTCCGCCGCCTACGTCATGGCCCATCTGCAAGACCCCGCATTCCAGAAATGGCGTGTCGAAGGGCTAAAGGTCTCCTACGATCCCGTCCCTTATGCGCTGGATCTGCCCACCCGCGACTGGCCGCAATCCTTAACCTGATTTCGGCATCGTTTACCCTTTGTAAACCATTCCCGCGTTAACCATGACCCAATGGTTAATAGCGGGAGCGGTTAAATGGTATCACGCGCCTATACGGTGGCGTTTGAAGGGATCGAGGCCCGCATGGTCGAGGTGCAATGCGCCATCACCGCGGGCCTGCCATCCTTTGCCATCGTCGGCCTGCCGGACAAGGCCGTTTCCGAGGCCCGCGAACGGGTGCGCGCGGCAATGACAGCTATGTCGATCGCGCTTCCCTCCAAACGGATCACCATAAACCTGTCACCAGCCGATGTGCTGAAGGTGGGGTCGCATTTCGACCTGCCAATCGCATTGGCCCTGTTGGCCGCGTTGGAAATCATCCCCTCCGAGGACGTGGAAAACACCGTGGCCCTTGGGGAATTATCACTTGATGGCTCACTAATTCAGGTGATCGGCGCCCTGCCCGCCGCGATGGCCGCCGCCGAACATGACCGCGCGCTTTTATGCCCCAAGGCCTGCGGCGCCGAGGCCGCATGGGTCGGCGCAACGCAGGTGCTGGCAGCCAATTCGCTGGCCGACGTGGTGCGCCACTACACCGGACAATCGCCGCTAACCCCCGCCGTTGCAGGCGAAGTGCAGCGCGAAACCCACAGCCGCGATATGCGCGATGTCAAAGGACAGGAACGCGCCAAACGGGCGTTGGAAATCGCCGCGGCAGGACGTCACCACGTTCTGATGACCGGCTCGCCCGGCTCGGGCAAGTCCATGCTCGCCGCGCGCCTGCCCAGCATCCTGCCCCCCCTTAGCGCCGCCGAGGCGCTTGAAACCTCGATGATCCATTCCCTGTCCGGCCTGCTGGACGAGGGCGGCATTTCCCGCGAACGCCCCTTTCGCGAACCACACCACACCGCGTCTATGGCGGCCATTGTCGGTGGCGGGCGCGGGGCAAAGCCGGGGGAAATTTCACTGGCGCACAACGGGGTGTTGTTCATGGACGAATTCCCCGAATACAACCGCGCCGTGCTGGAAACCCTGCGCCAGCCGATTGAAACCGGCGAAGTGGTGGTGGCCCGCGCCAACGCCCACATCCGGTATCCCTGCCGTTTCATGCTGGTCGCCGCCGCCAACCCCTGCAAATGCGGCTACCTGACCGACCCGACCCGCGCCTGCGCCCGCGTGCCGGTCTGTGGCGAGGAATATCTGGGCCGCATTTCCGGCCCGCTGATGGATCGTTTCGATCTGCGAATCGACGTGCCACCCGTGGCCTTTTCCGATCTGGACCTGCCCGAAACCGGCGACAGTTCCGCCGACATGGCCGCCCGCATTGAAGGTGCCCGAGCCTTGCAAGAGGCCCGTTTCGCCGATCAGCCCGACATGCGCGTAAATGCCGATGCCGAAGGCGCAGTGCTGGAAGAAATCGCCACCCCCGATGACGAAGGCCGCGCGCTATTGCTAAAGGTTGCCGAACGGTTCGGCCTGTCCGCACGGGGTTATCACCGCGTGTTGCGCGTGGCCCGCACCATCGCCGATCTGGAAGGCGAGACAAATGTGCGTAAACCACATGTAGCCGAGGCCGTCAGCTTTCGCCTTAGCGCCACTAAAGAGGTTTGAACCGCGCCTTGATAAACTGCGAAACTTGCAACAGGGCCAGATCCGCATCGGGTAGCCAACCATGGAATATTTGCCAGACATGAGGCAGGCCGGACCAGATATAGGTTTCCACCTCCCCCCCCTGCGCCTCAAGCACCGCTGCCATTCGGCAAGTATCATCCCGCAAAATTTCGCTATCTGACGCCTGCAACAGCACCGGCGGGCAGTCAGGAAAATCCGCAAACAAGGGCGACGCACGGGGATCAGCCGGATCAGCCCCTTGCAGATACATGTCACGCAATTCGTCTATCCGCTCGACCGGCAGCATGGCCTCGGTTTTTGCATTTGTGCGCAAGGATTCCCCGCCTAATGTCAAATCTGTCCACGGCGACAGGGCAAACGCACCGCGCGGCGCAATCCCGCGTTTACACAGTTCCGACAACAGCACCAGCACAGCCCCGCCACCGGCACTATCGCCGCCAATGATGATGTTTTTCGGCGCATAGCCACGCTCCAGCAGCGCCAGATACCCCGCCAAAATATCGTCAACCGCCGCCGGAAATGCGTGTTCCGGCGCTAGGCGATAATCAATCAGACAGGCCTGAATACCACATAGGCGCGACAGGGCCGCCAGCATGTTTCTATGGGTTTCGGGGCTACCGACAATATAGCCGCCACCGTGGATGTAATAGATCACCTTCTCGCGTGATTTCACACCCGAGGACACCCACAACGCAGGCCGGTCCGCCAGTGTATCTTCCAGAAACAGGCTCAGCGGCGGGGTGTGGAACCCCAGCCGTGCCATGCGGTGAAAACTGCGCCTTGCATCAGGGATTTCCTGCACGCGCGCCAGATGCCGCTTGGCAACCAGTCTTGATCCAACATTGATCAACCATTTACGAATTGTCACAAATTACGCCTTTCTACGTTCGATCGCCTGCCATATTTTCTCGGCGATATTGGTGCCATCAAACCGCTCCAGCTCCTGAATGCCGGTGGGCGAGGTCACGTTGATCTCGGTCAGGTAATCGCCGATCACATCAATACCGACAAATATCTGCCCCTTTTCACGCAGCAATGGACCGATGGCATCGCAAATCTCCTGATCGCGCACGGTCAGGCCAATCTTTTCGGGTCGCCCGCCGACATGCATGTTGGACCGGGTTTCGCCCTTGGCCGGAACGCGGTTGATCGCGCCCACGGCCTCGCCATCCACCAGAATGATCCGTTTGTCGCCATTGGACACATCGGGCAGGAATTTCTGCGCGATCAGCGGCTCGCGGTTGATGCCCATGAACAATTCGTGCAGCGAGGTCAGGTTGCGGTCATTCACATCCAGCCGGAACACACCGGCCCCGCCGTTGCCGTATAGCGGTTTCAGAATAATATCGCCGTGCTTGTGCTTGAATTCCTTGATCGTCTCCAGATCACGGGCGATCATGGTGGGCGGGGTCAGATCGGGAAATGCCAGCACCAGCAGCTTTTCGGGATAATTTCGCACC
Organism: uncultured Marinosulfonomonas sp.; assembly: GCA_964538015.1. Classification (GTDB taxonomy): domain Bacteria; phylum Pseudomonadota; class Alphaproteobacteria; order Rhodobacterales; family Rhodobacteraceae; genus Profundibacter. The sequence goes on along the minus strand of CAZIDQ010000063.1, from coordinate 9,015 downwards.
CAGAACGGATCATTCACCACCAGCGTTTCGGGGTGGATCATATCCAGCAGATGCGTGGTGGT
>CAZIDQ010000063.1:4513-8853 GCA_964538015.1 uncultured Marinosulfonomonas sp. | reverse complement strand
TCAATATCAATCGGCGCAATCGGATCCATCTGGATCGCTACTTTTAACGGCATATCGGTCCCCTTTGTCTGCCCCTTCTACATGGCCCAAGGCAGCACAGGGTTCAATGGGCTTGCCGCTAACAATGCCCGAAAGCGTTTTCAATCACCCGAATTTGTCCTGATGAATCCATCAACGCCACGTCAAAGCGCACATTCGTATCTTGTCCGTTGGGTTCCCCTGCCAGAAATTCGGATGCTGTTGCATAAATTCGCTGCATCTGGCGGGGCGATACCCGTTCGGCCGCACGCGCAAAATCGCGGCTTTTCTTAACCTCGATAAAAATCAACCCGTCCCCATCCCGCACAATCAGATCAATTTCCCCGCCCGACCCGCGCCAGCGGCGTTCGGCAATCGCATGTCCATTGCGTGCATAATGCTTTTCCACCGCCCCTTCGGCGGCCAGTCCCGCATGATAAGAAGTCAATCCGCTCACTCGTTCTTTCCCATCTCAAGCGCCGCTTGATACACCTTGCGCCGTGGCAAACCTAATGCCTCGGATACAGCCGTTGCCGCATCTTTCAGACGCATGGTTTTCAACGCATCGCGCAAAGCATCCTCCATCGACTGGTCCGACACCTGAACGCCACGCGCCCGATCAACCAGAACCACAATTTCACCTTTCACCGAACGCTCTGCAAAGGCATCGGCCAATTCTGCCAATGTGCCGCGCGACACCTCTTCAAACCGTTTGGTCAGTTCCCGACAGACCGCCGCCTGCCGTTCCCCGCCCAATACCTGCACCAAATCCCCTAACATTCCCTGAATCCGTTTCGGGGATTCATAAAATACCAGCGTCCCAGGCACATCTGCATATTCTTCGATAAATTTACGCCGCGCCCCTTTGGCATTCGGTGGAAAACCTGCAAAGAAAAACCGGTCAGTCGGCAATCCCCCGACGGTTAACGCCGCAATCACCGCTGAAGGGCCGGGTGCACTAATCACGGTTTCCCCCGCCTCAATCGCCGCGCGCCCCAATGCAAACCCCGGGTCCGCCACCAGTGGCGTCCCCGCCTCAGAGGCATAGGCGACCGATTTGCCATCGGCAATATACCGCATCAGACGTGCGCGTACATTGTCGCCGCTGTGATCGTGATAGGCAATCACCGGCCTGTCCCCCAACGGGATCCCGTGGATTTCCATCAGACGTTTCGCCGTGCGGGTGTCTTCGGCTGCAATCACGTCCGCCGAGGCCAGTATATCCAGCCCCCGCAGCGTGATATCGCGCGCCGTCCCGATCGGGGTCGCGACGAAATACAAACCGGCAGAGAGTTGCTTCTTTTCGAAATTCACAGGATTCCCACCTTTCACAGCGTTTACTATTTGCTGGCAAGCGCTTAGTCTTGCCCCCTGAATCATTACGCGCAAGGGAGCGAGGATCAACCTATGTTTTTGTTATTGAGTAATTCCCGGAAGTTTGCAGGCCGTATTGTGGCCGCACTGTCCATTCTTTGGCTTGCTGCCTGTCAGCCCGTTAGCCTGAGCGGCGGCGGTGGTGGCCCGAATATCAACACCAAAGCCCCCGTTCCCGTGGCCCTGCTGGTACCGGGCGGATCGCAAAACGCAAGTGACAACCTTCTGGCGAAGAACCTTGAAAACGCCGCCCGTCTGGCAATTGCCGACCTTCAGGGTGTCAACATCGACTTGCGTGTTTACAACACCGCAGGCAATCCCTCGCAGGCGGCCAGCGTTGCTGTGCGGGCCGTTAACGAAGGGGCCAAGATCATCGTTGGCCCGCTTTACGCCGAAGCCGCCAACGCGGCCGGTGTTGCTGTAGCCGGTAAAAATGTGAACGTGCTGGCCTTTTCAAACAATGCACAAATCGCCGGTGGCAACGTGTTTATCCTTGGCCCGACCTTTGAAAATACCGCAAACCGTCTGGTTGGCTATGCCAAACGTCAGGGGCGCAACAGAATTGCCATCGTTCATGCCCAGACCCAGGCAGGCGAAGTCGGGCGGGCCGCAATTTCCAACGCGATTGCCCGCACGGGCGCCACACCTGCCGGTGTTGCCTCGTACGAGTTTTCACAGAACGGAATAATCAATGCTGTCCCGCAAATCGCACGAACCATCAAAGGCGGCGGGGCGCAGGCTGTTTTCTTTACTGCCAGCACAGATGCGGCCTTGCCACTGTTAACCCAAATGCTGCCCGAGAACGGCGTCAATAACAACGTGATCAAATTCATTGGCCTGACCCGTTGGGATATCCCCACCGCCACATTGGCCCTGCCTAGCGTGCAAGGCAGCTGGTTTGCGATGCCACATCCCGGCATGACCGCCAAATTCAGGGCGCGCTATTCGGCAGCCTTCGGAGGTAGTCCGCTACCGGTCGCGGCGTCGGCCTATGACGGTATCGCGGCCATTGGCGCCTTGGTCAAAACAGGGAAATCCAACGCCCTGACTGCCGCCGCCCTGACACAGGGGGCTGGCTTTGTTGGCGCCAATGGCATCTTCCGCCTGCGTAACGACGGCACCAACGAACGGGGTCTGGCCATTGCGCAAATCCAGAACAATCAGGTCGTTATCGTTGACGCTGCGCCCAGCAGCTTTGGCGGCGCCGGATTCTAGACGGGGCCGATGAACGCCCATACGCCTTTGTTTTCGCCGGACAGCCTGATCTGTCCGGCGAATGACATTTTCGACAAAGCCGCTGCGTGGGACGCGCTTGAAGTTGCATTCTATGATGCCAAGGACGACCGCGAAATTCGCAGCGCCACGGTGGGTTATCTGCTAGAGGCCCGCAAGCGCGGCAATGCAGCAATCGAGGCCGCCTTTAGGGCCGCCCCCTTCGCTGCCCATCGCACCACCCGTGCCTATGCCTATCTGGCCGATTGTCTGGTCGAAACCGCCTTTCAGGTCGCCACCCGCCGTTTGCATAAAATAGCCAACCCCACTGATGCCGAACGCCTGTGCGTACTGGCTGTGGGCGGATCGGGCCGCGCTGAAATGGCCCCGCATTCCGACATCGACCTGTTGTTTCTGACCCCCTACAAAATGACCGCATGGGCCGAAAGCGTGATCGAATCCATGCTGTATATCCTGTGGGATTTGCGCCTGAAGGTTGGCCACTCCAGCCGCACCATCAAGGATTGCATCCGTCTGGGAGCCGAGGATTTTACCATCCGCACCGCCCTGCTGGAAGAACGCTATCTGGCGGGTGATGCCCCGCTGGCCGATGAATTGAAAGAAACCCTGTGGCACGATCTTTTCAACGGCACCGGCCCTGAATTCATCGAGGCCAAGCTGGAAGAACGCAGCACCCGCCACCGCAAACAGGGCGGCCAGCGCTATATGGTCGAACCAAACGTGAAAGAGGGCAAAGGCGGCTTGCGCGATCTGCAATCATTGTTCTGGATCGCCAAATACATCCACCGCGTCGATGACGTGGCCGAACTGGTCGCCCTTGGCCTGTTCACGCAAGACGAATACGACAGCTTTGCCAAGGCCGAACAATTCCTTTGGGCCACCCGCTGTCATATGCATCTGATCGCCGGGCGCGCGATGGAACAGCTAACATTCGATCTGCAGGTCGAAGTAGCCGAACGCATGGGTTACAAAACCCACGACGGCCGCCGCGAGGTGGAATATTTCATGCAGGATTATTTCCGCCACGCCACCCATGTGGGCGATCTGACCCGCATCCTGCTGACCGCACTCGAGGCCAGCCACGCCAAACAGGAACCCCGCCTGCTGCGGTTCTTTCGTCGCCGAAAGAAAGCCAAACCGGGATATGAAATCGTTCAGAACCGCCTGAATGTTGCGGATGAAAAACTGTTCCTGCAGGACAAAATGAACATCCTGCGCCTGTTCGAAGAAGCCCTGCGCACCGGCGTTCTGATCCACCCCGATGCAATGCGGCTGGTGTCGTCGCATCTGGACCTGATCGATGACGAAATGCGCGCCGACAAGGAAGCAACCCGCATTTTCCTTGATCTGTTGCTGAAACACGGCAACCCCGAACGCGCCTTGCGGCGGATGAACGAGTTGGGTGTGCTGGCCGTATTTATCCCCGAATTCGAGCCGATCGTGGCCATGATGCAGTTCAATATGTATCACGACTATACCGTGGACGAACACACCATCCAGTGCATTTCCAACCTTGCCCAGATCGAGCGCGAGGAGTTGCAAGAAGAACTGCCCATCGCCTCGGGCATCCTGAAGGGCGGGATCAATCGCAAGGTGCTGTATGTGGCGCTATTGCTGCACGACATAGGCAAGGGGCGGGACGAGGACCACTCGATCCTTGGCGCGAAAATCGCCCGCAAGGTCGCCCCGCGTCTGGGGCTGAAACCGGACGAATG
>CAZIDQ010000063.1:0-4413 GCA_964538015.1 uncultured Marinosulfonomonas sp. | reverse complement strand
GCGCGAAAATCGCCCGCAAGGTCGCCCCGCGTCTGGGGCTGAAACCGGACGAATGCAAAAACGTCGAATGGCTGGTGCGCAACCATCTGCTGATGTCGGACGTGGCGCAGAAACGCGACATTTCCGATCCACGCACCATTCGCGGTTTCGCCAAGGCGGTCAAGAACAAGGAACGGCTGGATCTGCTGACGGTGCTGACGGTCTGTGACATTCGCGGGGTCGGGCCGGACACATGGAACAACTGGAAGGCCATGTTGATCCGGCGGCTGTATTCCGACACCGAAACCGCGCTGGAAACCGGCATGGAAGCGGTAAATCGCACCGCCCGCGAAAACGCCGCCAAAAAGGCGCTGCGTCAGGCGCTGGTGGATTGGGACAAGAAGGATCTGAAGGTCGAAACCGCCCGCCATTACCCCCCTTACTGGCAGGGCCTGCAAACCAGCGCCCATGTAATTTTCGCCAGACAGTTACGCAACCTGACCGAAGACGAAATCCGTATCGACCTGAAACCCGACGAGGACCGTGACGCGACCCAGGCCTGTTTTGTTCTGGCCGACCACCCCGGCATTTTCTCACGATTAGCCGGCGCCTTGGCACTGGTCGGGGCCAATGTGGTGGACGCGCGCACCTACACCACCAAAGACGGCTATGCGACCGCCGTTTTCTGGATACAGGATGGCGATGGCTCGCCTTACGAGGGCTCGCGCCTGAACCGGTTGCGCGTGATGATCGAAAAAACCCTGAAAGGCGAGGTGATCGCGCGCGACGCCCTGCAATCACGCGACAAGATCAAGAAACGCGAACGCGCCTTCAAGGTGCCAACGACCATCACCTTTGATAACGAGGGCAGCGAGATTTACACCATCATCGAGGTCGACACCCGCGACCGCCCCGCCCTGCTGTTCGATCTGACCCGCACCATGGCCCACGCCAACGTCTATATCGCCAGCGCCGTGATTGCGACATACGGGGAACAGGTGGTCGATACATTTTATGTCAAAGACATGTTTGGCCTTAAGTATCACGAGGAAAGCAGACAAAAGGCCCTTGCAACCCGCCTGCGCAAGGCGATTGAAGAGGGCTTTGAAAGGGCACAGGCCGGATGAGTGGACGCAAACGCATGCTGGGCGGCTTTCTGACCGTTGGCGGCTGGACATTGCTAAGCCGCCTGTTGGGGTTTGCACGCGACGTGATGATCGCGGCCTTTCTGGGAACCGGTCCTGCGGCGCAGGCGTTCATCGTGGCGTTTTCCCTGCCCAATATGTTTCGCCGCTTCTTTGCCGAAGGCGCGTTCAACATGGCCTTTGTGCCGATGTTTTCCAAGAAACTTGAGGCAGATGACGAGCCGCTTGAATTCGCCCGCGATGCCTTTTCCGGCCTTGCCAGCATCCTGATCATCCTGACCGTGATTGCGATGCTGCTGATGCCGTGGCTGGTCTGGGCCATGGCCAGCGGGTTTGTCGGGGATGAACGGTTCGATCTGTCCGTCACCTACGGGCGCATTGCATTCCCCTATATCCTGTTTATCTCGCTTGCGGCACTTCTGTCCGGCGTGCTGAATGCCACCCACCGGTTTACCGCAGCCGCCGCAGCACCGGTTCTGTTGAACATCGTCTTTATCACCGCACTGGTGGTGGGCAATATGGCCGGATTTGACGTTGGCCTGACACTGGCATGGATGGTCCCCGTTGCCGGTATCGCGCAACTGGCGCTGGTCTGGGTCGCGGCCAAACGCGCAGGGTTTGCGCTCTACCCCGCATGGCCAAAGCTGACCCCTGATCTGAAACGCCTCGCCACCATCGCAGCCCCTGCCGCCTTGGCCGGTGGCGTTGTGCAGGTCAACCTGCTGGTCGGACGCCAAGTCGCCAGCCAGTTCGACGCCGCCGTTGCGTGGCTCTATAACGCCGATCGCTTGTATCAACTGCCGCTTGGCGTGGTGGGCATCGCCATCGGCATCGTGCTGCTGCCCGAACTGTCGCGCCGCTTGCAGGCAGGCGACACCGCTGGCGGACAAGAGGCCTTCAGCCGCGCCGGTGAAATCTCGCTTGCCCTGACCATCCCCGCCGCCGTGGCCCTGATCGTGATCCCGCTGCCGCTGGTCGAAGTGTTGTTCCAGCGCGGAAAATTCGGCCCCGACGATACCGCCGCCACCGCTGCGGCTGTGCAAATCTACGGCCTTGGCCTGCCTGCCTTTGTGCTACAAAAAGTGTATCAACCGCTGTTCTTTGCCCGCGCCAATACCAAAACCCCGTTCTACTATGCGCTGGTTGCGATGGTGATCAATGCGGGCCTTGCCATCGGGCTTGCGCCAATCATCGGCTACCTTGCTGCCGCCATTGGCGCAACATTCGCCAGTTGGGGCATGGTGTTCCTGCTGTGGTCGGGGTCGCGCAAAATGGGGGATGCGGCGCGCTTTGACAAACGGTTTCGCAAACGCATTGTCGGGATTATAGCCGCCTCTGCCTTGATGGGGGTTGTCCTGCTTGGCGCGCAACTAGTGCTGAACCCGATGTTCGCCGCAGGTGCGTGGCGTTATCTGGCGCTGACCCTGCTGATCACCATCGGCATCGTCAGCTATTTCGGGATTGGTCAAATAATCGGCGCGTTCAAACTGTCTGAATTCCGCCGCTCCTTGCGCCGCTGACCTCTTCCAAATGGCCCAAATATCCGCGCCGCAGGCATAGAATTTTTTATCCCCGCCGCCGCATCTGCACCAAAGCCCGCGAAAATCCACCAGGACTAACCACAAAGGACAAACCAAAGCCGGTGACAAACCCCGCTACATCGGCAATCCAGTCCCGCCCGCCGCCCAGAAATACACCAAAGACAAACTGGATAAACAGCAAAAACCCGATCAGCGTAAAAGCACGGTATTTATTCGCCCCCTTCGCCGCCAGATCGACCCACAGCAAAAACGTAAATGCGCCGATCAACCCGTAATCGCCGGGATACGCCCCGACCAGTGCCATGCGGCTATCCACAAACAGGCCATAAATCACGGCCCCGATAATGGACGCCGCAAAGAACACCAACAGCAATGCCCACCAGCGAAACACTTCGCCCACAAATTTCCCCATCGCCAGCAGGATCACCACGGCAAAAGCCATATGGGTGAAGCTGATATGGATAAATGGATAGGTCACAAACCGCAGCAGCGCTTCAGTCGGATAGCGCCCTGACTCGATCATCCGGTCCAACAACAGCCCCGATGGCGCATATTCCTGCATCACCGCAATCCGCCAACCGACCGCTTGCGGCCCGCCAATCAACCCGCGCGCACCCAGATTGAACGCCAGTTCCACCACAAACATCGCCAGTGCCAAGATCACAATCACCGGCGGCAACGGGTTAACGGGTGACACATTGGGATTACTGCTCATACCTTTAGGCTCCTTTGGTTGACGGCCCTTGCCCCTATGGGTAAGCGAAACGCACAACATAATCCAGACGGAGTACATATTATGACAGAGGTGGTCCACACACCCCGCGTCTTTTCAGGCATCCAGCCCTCGGGCGGCCTGACCCTTGGCAATTATCTGGGCGCGATCAAGCGCTTTGTCGAAATGCAGGATGATGGCGTTGAATCCATCTATTGCATGGTCGACCTGCACGCCATCACCACATGGCAGGACCCTGCCAAACTCCGCCACGCCACGCGCGAACTGTGCGCCGGTTACATCGCCGCCGGTCTGGACCCGGAAAAATCCATCCTGTTCAATCAAAGCCAGGTGTCCGCCCATGCCGAACTGGGCTGGGTGTTCAACTGCGTCGCCCGCATGGGCTGGCTGAACCGGATGACACAATTCAAGGACAAGGCCGGCAAGAACCGCGAAAAGGTTTCGGTCGGGCTGTTCAGCTATCCCACGCTGATGGCTGCTGACATTCTGCTTTACCACGCCACCCATGTGCCGGTGGGCGAGGACCAGAAACAGCATGTCGAGCTGACCCGCGACATCGCCGCCAAGTTCAACCATGATTACGGCGTTGATTTCTTCCCCATCACCGAACCGGTGATCGAAGGGGCGGCCACGCGGGTAATGTCCTTGCGCGATGGCACCAAAAAGATGTCGAAATCCGATCCCAGCGACATGAGCCGGATCAACATGACCGATAACGCCGACACCATCGCCAAAAAGATCCGCAAGGCCAAGACCGATCCTGACGGGTTGCCAAGCGAGGCCGAAGGGCTGATTGGGCGTCCCGAGGCGAAGAACCTTGTCAGTATCTATGCGGCACTGTCGGAAATGTCGGTCGATCAGGTATTGGCCGAAGTTGGTGGCAAACAGTTTTCGGAATTCAAACCGATGCTGTCGGAACTGGCGGTGACCAAACTGTCGCCCATATCCGCCGAAATGGCACGGCTGATGCAGGCACCGGATGAAATCGACGCGATCCTGCGCAAAGGGGCCGCCA
>CAZIDQ010000062.1:0-13292 GCA_964538015.1 uncultured Marinosulfonomonas sp. | reverse complement strand
TGCCGGCGCATATAGGCTTTCCATGCGTCCGAGCCGCTTTCACGCCCGCCGCCGGTTTCCTTTTCACCGCCAAACGCCCCACCGATTTCAGCACCCGAGGGGCCGATATTGACGTTGGCAATGCCGCAGTCCGAACCGGTATCGGAGACAAAGCGCTCCGCCTCGCGCATGTTCAGGGTGAAGATGCAGGACGACAGCCCTTGGGGCACCGCATTCTGCATTTCAATCGCCTGATCCAGATCGCTATACCCCATCACATACAGGATCGGCGCAAAGGTTTCGGTCTGAACGATGGCGCTTTGCTCTGGCATATCGACGATGGCGGGACGCACATAAGCGCCACCGGCTGGCACGCCTTCAGTGACAGGTTCGCCCCCGTGCACCACACCGCCTTGGGTGCGGGCCGCAGCCAGCGCAGCTTGCATGTTTTCCAGTGCATCATAATCCACCAACGGGCCGACCAGCGTGGCCGGATCCAGCGGCGAGCCGACCGGTAGGCTGGCGTAAGCCTTGACCAGCTTGGCCACCAGTTCGGTGCGGATGCTTTCATGCACGATCAGGCGGCGCAGCGAGGTGCAGCGTTGCCCCGCCGTGCCGACTGCGGAAAATACGATCCCCCGCACCGCCATGTCCAGATCGGCCGAGGGTGCAACGATCATCGCGTTATTGCCGCCCAGTTCAAGGATGCTGCGCCCGAACCGTTCGGCCACCACCGGCCCGACAGCGCGGCCCATGCGGGTGGAACCCGTGGCCGAGATTACAGGAACGTCTTTGGACGCCACCATTGCCGCGCCTATATCCGCCCCGCCGATCACCACTTGGGACAGGTTTTCGGGGGCATCTTCGCCAAACCGTTTGACCGCACGCTCGAATATTACCTGGCAGGCCAGCGCCGACAGGGGCGCCTTTTCGGACGGCTTCCAGATCACCGGATCACCGCACACCAGCGCCAGTGCCGTGTTCCAGCACCAGACCGCCACGGGGAAGTTGAAGGCGCTGATCACGCCGACTGGGCCAACGGGATGCCATGTTTCCATCATTCGGTGGCCGGGGCGCTCGGATGCGATGGTCAAGCCATACAGCATCCGCGACTGCCCCACAGCAAAATCGCAAATGTCGATCATTTCCTGCACTTCGCCCTGACCTTCGGACAGGATTTTGCCGGCCTCCAGCGACACCAGCGCGCCCAGATCATCCTTGGCTGCGCGCAATTCCTCGCCCAGAAGGCGCACCAGTTCGCCACGGCGCGGGGCGGGTACATTGCGCCACTGTTTAAACGCCACTTTGGCGTGGGCAATCACTGCGTCCATATCGGTGGTTTCGGTCAGATGGGCCAGTTCCGCGCCATCCACCGGTGACGTTACTGTCAGGTTGCCGCCCTGCAAAACATCGGCAGTTAGACCCAAACGGGTCAGAATAGTTTCGGCTGTGTTCATGTGCTTGTTCATGCCGCGCTCTCCAATGCTGTCATGTCGCCGGGGGTGTATAGCTGGCCGAATTCGGTGCTTAGGAAATCGGGCAATTTCACTTCTTCCTGTGCAATAAAGCCCGACTGCGCCAGCATCCCGCGGCGCACCATGTCAACCACGCCGGTTACGCCGGCCGCTGTGGTGATCTGGATCGCGCCCCAATGGGTGCCGTTCACCTTGCGGGCCACGGTTTTGTTGATCAGCGAGCGTTCGCGCAATTCGCCGTTGATCCGTCCTGTGGCGGTGCAATAAACCAGCACAACGTCCTGATCGGTGCGGGGCAGAGCGGATTCAAAAATGTCCTTCATCACGTCGCGTTTGCGGATCAGGCCCAGATCATGCAGCATCAGTTTGATGATGTCGCGGTGACCCGGATAGCGGATGGTGCGATAGGATACGCTGCGCGCTTTGCCCTGCAGTTTTTCGGCCAAAGTGCCTAAACCGCCCGAGGTGTTGAAACACTCGTAATCCACACCGTCCACCGACAGGATTTCCAGATCTTCCAGCGGCGCGGTTTTTACCAGTTCGCCATCGACCAACGCATCGCAAGGGTTGCAATATTCGTTGATCAACCCGTCGGTCGACCACGTCAGATTATATTTCAGCGCGTTGGTCGGGTAGAGCGGTAGCGCCCCGACTCGCAGCGACAACGTGTCGATTTCATCGAAATCTGCCGCCAGATGCGCGCCCGCGATGCCCACGAAACCGGGAGCAAGGCCGCATTGTGGCATGAACACGGTGTTAGCACCCTCGGCCAGTTCGCGCACCACGTTGGTCGAGGCCACGTCCTCGGTCAGATCAAAATAATGCGCACCGGCGCGTTTTGCACCCGCCGCAATGGTGGGAGTCAGGAAAAACGGGGCGGCTGAAATCACCGCGTCGAACCCGTCCAGCGCCGCCGCAACGGCATCCGCGTCGCCTGCGTCCATCTGGGTGATGGCCACATCGGGCATGTCGATGGCTTTCAGCGCCTCAAGGTCACGGTCGGCGACCGTCACGCTGTAATTTGGCGATTCCGCTAAAAATGCGGCGATGGTTTGGCCGATCTTGCCGCCCCCGATGATGCAAACTTTCCACATGGGCATATCTCCTGTTTTGCCTGTTTGAAATCAAGGTGCAGGGGGAAGGTGGGGGAAGGCAGATGTAAAATTGGCGGGGGAAGGGCAGGATGCCGACAAATAGGCGGATTATCCGTCGGTTTGCGTGTTCACATCCATGAACTGCGCTGCGATCCGTTGCGCAGTTTCATTATATCCGCGATCAAAGCGGCGGCCAAACACCACAAACGTCTTGGTGCGCACCACCCCCGGTATTTCGCCGATTTCATCGACTACCACATCCAGATCCTCGATCCGCGGGGCCTCGATGCTAAGGAACAGATCAAACTCGCCGTTGATCGACAGGCACAGGCGGATTTCGGCATATTGGCCAAGGCGGCGCAGGATTTTACGGGTTTCTTGCTGCTTAACTTCCATTAAAACAAGGACTTGTATGCTTTCCTCAGAAGGGTTTTTACTTAACACCACGGAATAACCGGCAATCACACCGTCCTTTTCCATCCGCATGATCCGCTCATGTATGGTGGAACGCGCCACATTCAGGCGGGCGGCGATATTGGTGGTGGATTCCCGCGCGTTGCGCTGCAGTTCCCGCACGATCCGTCGATCCAGATCGTCCTTTAGCCATTTTGATGATCTTTCCGTCATAATGTCGATTATGCAGGGGTTTCCGGTAGAATGGCAAGTGGTGTTATGAGGGAAAACAGGCCAGAGTGGGCGAAACAGGGGTGATTCCGGCAAAACGGGGACGATATGGATCGCGCAGCAATTGTTCATCAGAATTTTCTGGATCGGGTGGCGGCAGATGATCTGCCGCAGGGGGCGCCGGTTGTCACCGAGCTGCCAAACACCAAATTGGTCGAACTTTATCGCAGTCAGGTGCTGTCGCGGCAGTTGGATCGCACCAGCCGTATGATGCAAAAGGCGGGGCAGGGGTTTTACACCATCGGCTCCAGCGGGCACGAGGGCATGGCGGCGGTGGCCGAGGCCCTGCGCCCCACCGACATGGCGTTCCTGCATTACCGTGATGCGGCGTTCCAGATACAGCGTAGCCAGCAGGTGCCGGGGCAGAATATTGCCTGGGATATGCTGCTGAGCTTTGCGGCCTCTTGTGATGATCCAACCTCCGGCGGACGGCACAAGGTACTGGGATCAAAGGCGCTTTTCATCCCGCCGCAAACCTCGACCATCGCCAGCCACCTGCCCAAGGCTGTTGGTGCTGCCTATTCCATCGGCCTTGCCCGCCGCCATGCGCCCGAACACCGTGAATTGCCCGAAGACGCGATTGTGATGGCGTCGTTTGGTGATGCGTCCTCGAACCATTCCACCGCGCAGGGGGCGTTCAACACGGCCTGCTGGACCAGTTTTCAATCGGTACCCATGCCGATGCTTTTCGTCTGCGAGGACAACGGCATCGGCATTTCCACCCCCACGCCGCAGGGCTGGGTGGCGGCGAATTTCATGCACCGGCCGGGGATGCGCTATTTCCATTGCGACGGGCTGGATATGGCCGAAACGCACCGCGTTGCGACGCAGGCTGCCGATTATGTGCGTCGCCACCGCAAACCGGCGTTTTTGCATGTGAAAACTGTGCGGCTCTATGGCCATGCGGGATCAGATGTCGAGGCAACTTACCGCGCCAAACAGGCGATTGCGGCGGATGAGGCAAATGATCCACTACTGCACAGTGTGCGGATTTTGCAGGAGTCTGGTGCCTGTTCCCGCGACGAAGCCCTTGATATTTATCACGAAACCGAAGCCCGATGCACACGTGTCGCTGCCCAAGCCGTCACGCGGCCGCATCTGAAAATGGCATCCGACGTGGTGGCCTCGCTGATCCCGCCCAAACGCGAATGCGCCCCGACGAACGGTCCAACGCCAAAGGATCGCGCGAAGGTGTTTGGCAGCGATATGCGGGCGATGGACGAGCCGCAGGCGATGAACCGGTTGATCAACTGGGCGCTGACCGACCTGATGCTGGAACATGGCGAAATCGCGGTGATGGGCGAGGATGTAGGGCGCAAAGGTGGCGTTTATGGGGTAACCCAAAAGCTGAAGAACCGCTTTGGCGCGGATCGGGTGATTGATACGCTGCTGGACGAACAATCCATCCTTGGGCTGGCCATTGGCATGGCACACAACGGTTTCATTCCGATGCCGGAAATCCAGTTTCTAGCCTACCTGCACAATGCCGAGGACCAGATCAGGGGCGAAGCCGCCACGTTGCCGTTTTTCTCGAACGGGCAATACACAAACCCGATGGTGCTGCGGATTGCGGGCCTTGGCTATCAGCGCGGTTTTGGCGGGCATTTTCACAATGACAATTCGCTGGCCGTGCTGCGCGATATTCCCGGCGTGATCATTGCTTGTCCGTCCAACGGGGCGGATGCGGCGATGATGTTGCGCGAATCCGTGCGGTTGGCGCGCGAGGAACAGCGGGTGGTGGTTTTTCTGGAACCTATCGCGCTCTATCCGATGCGGGATTTGCATGGCGAGGGCGACAAGGGCTGGATGCAGATGTACCCGTCGCCAGACAAACGCATCCCGCTGGGGCAGGTCGGTGTCTCGGGGCGGGGCACGGAACTGGCGATTGTGACCTATGGCAACGGGTTTTACCTGTCGCAACAGGCGGCGAAGGTTCTGAAGGGCAAAGGGGTGAAGCTGCGGGTGATTGATATGCGCTGGTTGGCCCCGTTGCCGAAAGAGGAATTGTTAAAACAAACAATGGCTTGCGGATCGGTGTTGATCGTAGACGAGTGCCGCGAAACCGGCAGTCAATCCGAAGGTTTGATGGCGATGTTTGCCGAGGCGGGCCGCGAAAATATCGCGCGGGTTACAGCGACGGATTGCTTTATCGCCACGGGGCCGGCCTATGGCGCGACATTGCCCACGGCGGACGGGATCGCGCAAGCGGCGCTTGAATTGCTGGAGGGCACGAAATGAGGAAAACAGCGGTTCTGATCTGCCCCGGGCGCGGCACCTATAATGCGTCGGAACTGGGCTATATCGCGCGGCACCACGGGACACCTGCCTTGCTGGCTGAATTTGATGCCTACCGTGCAGAACAGGGGCAGGAAACGGTTTCGGCGCTGGACAGTGCCGAGAAGTTTTCGGCGCGGGTGCATACGCGCGGGGATAATGCCTCGCCTTTGATTTATGCCGCGTCCCTGCTGGATGCACAGGCGATTTCCGAGGATTACCAGATCGTTGCCGTCACCGGCAATTCGATGGGCTGGTATATCGCGCTGGCGGCGGGCGGGGCGCTGGACCCGATGGCGGGGTTTGAGGTGGTCAACACCATGGGCACGTTGATGCAGGAGCGGTTGATTGGCGGGCAGACATTATACCCGTTTGTCGATGACAACTGGCAGGAAATCCCCGGCAAGCGCGATGAATTGCAAGCACTTGTGTCGGATATTGACGGACGGGGCGGGGCCACGCTGGCGGTTTCGATCCATCTGGGCGGAATGCTGGTGGTGGCCGGAAATGACGCGGGGCTGAAGGCGTTCGAGGCCGCCGTGCCCGCCTATGACCGCTATCCGTTGCGCTTGCCCAACCACGCCGCGTTTCATACCGCATTGCAAGAACCGGTTGCCGCCGAAGGGCGCACGCGTTTGGGAGTGGACCTGTTCGGCACCCCGAAAATCCCGCTGATCGACGGGCGCGGCGCGATCTGGTGGCCTCGTGCCACGGATGCAATGGAGCTGCGCGATTATACCCTTGGGGCGCAAGTCACGGAAACTTATGACTTTTCCCACGCCATTCAAGTGGCCGCGCGCGAATTTGCACCGGATGTGTTCATCGTTACGGGGCCGGGGGCAACACTGGGCGGGGCGATTGCACAATCCCTGATCGCGATTGATTGGGAAGGGATGGGCAGCAAAACAACTTTTCAAACCCGACAATCAGACAATCCCGCGCTGATTTCTATGGGGCGTGAGGATCAGCGGGCAAATGCAACAAAGCGCAGCGGTTAGGCTGCGCTTTTATACTTAACGGTGAAATGCGGGGGCTGTTAGCTGCCCCAAGTGCGAACCGCGCCGCAATCCATATGTACAAAGTTCGAGCGCGAATATTTGCCAACGCCACCAGCACCACAGGAGCGGCCGGCATTGTAAATCTGGTTAACCGAGCGCGATTTAAGACGCAGATCGTTGGCCTGACCCTTCATGTGCAGCGAACTTTTGGCAACCCCGCGTGAACGTGAACGCAGCATCGCGTTGGTCTTGGGCGTGCGGTACCCAGACAGCAACAGATAGGGTTCGGTCGTGTCCAGAAGTGTATGCGCCGCCGTGATGATATCGAAATTGCGCAGATCCATGCTTTTGACAGCGTCTTCCCGCCAATCACGCATGAAGTAGTTGATTTCTTTAACCGCGTCTTTGATGTATTTGCCTTCGATCCAGTAGATCGTATCCAGATGTTCGCCAGTGCGTCCCGAATACATACGCAAGCGTCGGATATCACCGGCACCGCGCAGGAACCCGGCCGCATTGGCATAGGTTGGTGCGGCTACAAGGGTGGTTGCGGCAAAAGCCCGCAAAACACCGCGCCGTGTCATGATGGAATTGTTCGCGCCCGAAGTCATCTTTTTCGTCATTATATTGTCGCCTGTCCCACAGCTACTGTTTCGCTTTTGAAGCGATTTTTTGCCTATACATCCCCAGATGTTGGCCCCTTATGGCACATCTCGAATCATTCACCAAGTCAGGATTGCGCATTAATATTGAAAACCAGTAAAATCGGCAAAATTTTGCTGAAATGCACGAGGTGTTGTAGAAACGCTGAATCTTGCGGGGAATTATTGCTTTGCCACGACAATTTGTGGACAAATGATACGATTGTGAGTGGACTTGGCGTTGAAAATTAACGATTGTCTGCGCCATTGTGATCCACGGGTTAAAACTGTTTAGGGGTTTTGAATGAATTACGCGCTTTCTCAAATGCGTTTCGGGTACAGATTTGTTGCGGCCTTGGCCGTATTATTTGCGTTGGCATTTTCCGGCGGGCCTGCAAACGCGCAAGTCACCGCATATAAACAGGCCGTTGCAGAAGCGGCGTCAAGTGATGCGGCTTTGGCCGAATTCTACAAATCCCGCAACTATAAATCGATCTGGACAGGTCGCATCGGCAAAGACAGCCAGCGTCGCAAGGCGCTTTTATCTGCGCTGGCCAAAGCGGGTGATCACGGGCTGCCGGTCAAACGTTATGACGTCAAAGACCTGCGCGCCCGTTTGAAAGCGGCCAGAACCGGCCGTGATCGCGGACGCATGGAAGTCGAAATGAGCCGCCTGTTTTTGCAATACACCAGTGACATCCGTTCCGGCGTTGTAAATCCGCGCAAAATTGACAGCGGTATGGTGCGAAAGGTTTTGCATTATGACCGGTTGCAGACTTTGCGGGCTTTTACCAAAAGCTCGCCTTCAGGATTCCTGAAAAAACTGCCGCCCAAAACCCCCGAATATCTGCGCTTGATGAAAGAAAAGCTGAAGCTGGAGAAACAGCTGGGGCGGGGTGGATACGGGCCCAAGGTTGCTGCGGCATCCCTTAAACCGGGCGCAAGTGGTGGCAGCGTGGTTGCCCTGCGCAAGCGTTTGATTGCAATGGGATATCTGCGGCGCTCTTCGGCGCAGGCTTATGATGCCAAGATGCAAAAAGCGGTGCAGTTGTTCCAGCGGGATCACGGGCTGCCCACGGATGGTGTGGTTGGCAAAAGCACAATGGCCGAGATCAACAAACCGGCCGAATACCGCCTGCGCTCAATCGTTGTCGCACTGGAGCGGGAACGCTGGTTCAATCAACCCCGTGGCAAGCGTCATGTGTTGGTTAATCTGACTGATTTCACCGCGAAAATCATCGACAATAACAAAGTGACATTCGTCACCCGCTCGGTAGTGGGTAAAAATGAAGGGGATCGTCGCACACCGGAATTTTCGGATGTGATGGAGTTCATGATCGTTAACCCGACTTGGAATGTGCCACGCTCGATTGCGATCAAGGAATATCTGCCGCTGCTAAAGCGTAACCCGAATGCGGTGGGCCATTTGCGTCTGGTGGATTCGCGCGGGCGCACGGTGAACCGCGGTGCTGTCGATTTTTCGCAGTATAATGACCGGACATTTCCGTTTAACCTGAAACAGCCGCCCAGCCGGGGCAATGCGCTGGGGCTGGTTAAATTCATGTTCCCGAACAAATATAACATCTACCTGCATGACACCCCGTCAAAAAACCTGTTCAACCGCAATGTGCGGGCGTTCAGTCACGGGTGTATCCGGTTGCAACAGCCGTTCGATTTTGCCTATGCGTTGCTGGCTAAGCAAATGGCCAACCCGCAGGAATACTTCCAGTCGGTCCTGAAAACCGGGCGCGAAACCAAAGTGGATCTGAAATCACCTGTACCGGTGCATCTGATTTACCGCACCGCAATCACCAAGCCAAAGGGTGGCATGGAATATCGCCGTGATATTTACGGGCGGGACGCCAAGATTTTCAACGCCCTTAGCAAAGCCGGGGTGGTGCTGCGCGCGGTTCGCGGTTAAATCTGATCCCGACATAACCGTTGGGGGCCGCAGATGGGCTATACAGTTTCAGAAATTGCAACAGCGCTGGGGGCGAAAGCCGTCGGCGCTGTTGACGTTGTGATCAATGGCGCTTCCGAACCGGCAACGGCAGGGGCAGGGGACCTGGCGCTGGCGATGGACCCAAAATACGCGGACGGGTTAGCACAGGGGCAGGCACAGGTCGCCGTGCTGTGGGATGGGGCGGACTGGCGGGCGCTGGGGCTGAAGGCGGCAATTTTCGTGCCTCGCCCGCGTTATGCGATGTCAGGGCTGACGGCGCTGCTGGACGGGGGGCCGGACATCGAGGCAGGCATTCACGCAACGGCGGTGATCCACCCCGAAGCCGTGATTGGCGAAGGGGCCGCGATTGGCCCGTTCGTGGTGATCGGACGCGGGGCGGTGATTGGTGCGCGCGCGCGGATTGCCAGCCATGTCAGCGTGGCCGAGGGTGCGCGGATTGGCGATGATGCCCTATTGCTGCAAGGTGTGAAGATCGGCGCGCGGGTGATGATCGGGGATCGTTTTATTGCGCAGCCGGGCGGAGTGATCGGCGCGGACGGGTTTTCCTTTGTCACACCGGAAAAATCCACCGTGGAACAGGCCCGCGAAAAGCTGGGCAAGGATGTTCAGGCCAGCGCCCAAAGCTGGACCCGCATCCATTCGCTGGGCACGGTTGAAATCGGCGATGACGTGGAAACGGGTGCCAATGTGACGATTGATCGGGGCACCATTCGGGCAACGACCATCGGGCGCGGCACCAAGCTGGATAATCAGGTGCACATCGGCCACAACGTGCAGGTGGGCGAGGATTGCCTGCTGTGCGGTCAAGTTGGCATCGCCGGATCATCGCGCATCGGCAACCGTGTGGTGATGGCGGGGCAATGCGGGGTTTCGGACAATATATTTGTCGGCGATGACGTGGTGGCCGGTGGTGCAACCAAGATATTCACCAACGCACCGGCGGGCCGGATTTTGCTGGGATTGCCGGCCGTAAAAATGGAAACCCATATGGAGATGCAAAAGGCCCTGCGCCGGTTGCCGCGTCTTGCCAAACAGGTGGCTGACCTAAAGGCGGCGTTGGGCAAACAGAAATAGCGTATGCCACACGGCACGCCAAAAACAAAAACGCCGCCCAATAAAGGGCGGCGTTTTCATTTACATCTTTAGTAGCGTTACTTGGCAGTAAGTTCCTGCAAGGTTTTGTAACCTGCCGTGAAACCCGACAGCGACATGGTGACATCGATCGTTTGGTCCGGCGCAAAGACCGGTACGATCGACAATGTTGCTGAAACACCCCGTTTGAAACTGGCGATATCGCCATTGGAAAATCCAACACGGGAATAACACCCCGCCTGACCACACCATGTGAAAGGATAGCGTTTCTTGGCACCGCCATCGATGGCAAGCGTCACTTGTTTGGTCAGCAGGGTTTCAATGGGGGTGACAATGGTTGCACCTGCTGCGGCTTGCTGGCCTTCGGGCAGGGCAATGATGTTAATCTCGGCTATTGATGCACCTTCTTTGGTTTTCATCAGCTGGAACAGTTGGCAAGGCTCTTTTTCGCCTTCCTTTACCCGCATACAGCGCAGTTCCCATGATCCGAACTCTTTGTATAGATAGGTGGTGCCGGGCGCGTTTTCGTCTACCACTTCTTCGCCCATGTTACGGGGAATGGGATCTGATGTGGCATCGCCTTCGGTTGCGGGGGCCTGAGTGTCGGCGGGTGTTTCGGCAGCGGGCGTTGCCTGCTCTGTCGGGGCCGCGGCATCGCCTTCGGGTGTTGTTGTGTCTTGGGCAATGGCGCTGCTGCCCATGGCAACAATCGCGCTTACGGTAATCAGTTTCAGAAAATCTGGCATGTGTTCTTTTCCATATTGTCTATGTCACGTCCCTTGCCGTTTAACATGGCTGCGCAGGAGTGTCAGGTCAGTTTTGCGTGTAAATTGCAAGGGGGGGCTGTTTTTTGCCCATTTGCGGAATGCCCAAAGAAAAAGGGTCCGCGAACCGGACCCTTTTCCTATAGCTGTGCTCCCCATCGGACTGGCCGACTTTTATTGGGGCCAACCTACGGCGTTTTGACGCATGGGTCAACGGTTATGTTTTTCAAGGGGCTATCACGTTTTTTTCGAAAAAAAAGGCCGCGCATATTACGCGCGGCCAGTCTAACAGGGAGGAAATACATCCGGACGAAAAGAGGACGATCGCCCAAGATGTAAAACTACACTGGCACAAAATGATTAACATTGTATTTTCATTGGCAAGAGCAATTGAAAACAGTTCAAAGCGGGGGAAGTCGCAGTGAGTGAAGAGCGGATTTTTGTAGGTGGTGGCGGCGATAACTATGCCGAGCCACAAGAGATGTTGTTGAAATATTCAAATCGTCACGGGCTGATTGCCGGGGCGACGGGGACGGGGAAAACCGTCACCTTGCAGGTGCTGGCCGAGGAACTGTCGACCGCCGGTGTGCCGGTGTTCATGTCGGACGTAAAGGGGGATCTGGCCGGACTGGCGGTGGCGGGCTCTGAAGGGTTCAAGCTGCACGATGCCTTTATGGGTCGTGCCCAAAAGATCGGCTTTGATGATTACGCCTATGACAGCTTCCCCGTGACGTTCTGGGATCTGTTCGGCAAATCCGGTCATCCCATTCGTACCACGGTGGCGGAAATGGGTCCGTTGCTGATTTCGCGCCTGCTGGAATTGTCCGAAGCACAGGAAGGTGTTTTGAACATCGCCTTTCGCGTGGCGGACGAGCAAGGCCTGCCGTTGCTGGATCTGAAGGATTTGCAATCATTGCTGGTCTGGGTCGGGCAAAATGGCAAGGATTTGTCGCTGCGCTATGGCAATGTGTCACCGTCATCAGTCGGGACCATCCAGCGGCGCCTGCTGGTGCTGGAAAATCAGGGCGGGGTGAACCTGTTTGGTGAACCGGCGCTGAATCTGGCCGATATGATGATGGTGGACCCTGACGGTCGCGGGCGGATCAATATTCTGGCCTCGGATACGTTGATGGCGGCGCCGAAACTTTATTCCACCTTCCTGATCTGGCTGTTAAGCGAATTGTTCGAGGAACTGCCCGAGGTGGGCGACCCCGATAAACCCAAACTGGTGCTGTTCTTTGATGAGGCACATTTGCTGTTTGACGGGGCGCCAAAACCGATGGTCGACAAGATCGAGCAGGTCGCCCGCCTGATCCGCTCCAAAGGGGTGGGGGTGTATTTTGTAACGCAAAACCCCGGTGACATCCC
The DNA here is from genome assembly GCA_964538015.1 of uncultured Marinosulfonomonas sp. GTDB lineage: Bacteria > Pseudomonadota > Alphaproteobacteria > Rhodobacterales > Rhodobacteraceae > Profundibacter. The sequence goes on along the minus strand of CAZIDQ010000062.1, from coordinate 960 downwards.
CGAGGATATTCTGGGCCAGTTGGGCAACCGCGTGCAACATGCGTTGCGGGCCTTTACGGCGCGAGATCGCCGGCAGTTGGTCATGGCCGCCGACACCTATCGCGACAATCCGCGGTTCGACACCGCACAGGCCATCCGCGAGGTTGGCGTGGGCGAAGCCGTAACATCGTTCCTGCAGAAAAAGGGCGTGCCCGGCGTGGTTGAACGCACCCTGATCCGCCCACCATCGTCGCAATTGGGGCCGATCACACCGGCCCAGCGGCGCGCGGTGATTGCAGCATCGCCAATTGCCGGAAAATACGAGGCAAAGCTGGACCGCCAGTCAGCCTATGAAATGCTGAAGAAACGCGCCGAGGATGCGGCCAAAGCGGCAGAAGAAGCCGAAAACGCCGAGGAAGAGGCCGACATGGCGCTGCGTGAATACAAGGCCGGCCGGCGCTATTCCGGTGCGCGTGTCGGTCGCTCGACCTCGCGCAAGACCCGCAAGGATGCAAGCTGGGGCGAGGCCATCGGCACGATGGTGATGAAAGAGCTGAAGGGCACCACAGGACGGCGTATTGTGCGCGGAATATTCGGCACGTTGTTCAAGGGGCGATAAATGGTGGTCTGGCCGCCCCGATGGGCGCGACCATGATTTCCAACCTGTTAATAGCGGTCCTGACGGGCTTGGTCGCATTGTTCGGCTTTGCCTATTATGACCGCTATTTCCGGTGGCGTGACTGCTTTAATGACTTGGGGCGCTGTTATGATCCGCAAACGGGCATGGTCTATGTCGAGCAGGCAGGGCTTGTCTGGATGGCACTTGCGTTGCTTTGTCTGGGGCTTTTGGCAGGGGTAATATACGTCAGGAAACGCTGAAGATTTAGCGGCCTTCGCCTGCTGCTTTTTTGCCGTTTTTCATAGATTTCTTGGCCAGTAAAAAGACAAGAAGCCCAACCGCAAATGGGCTGCCGCCGATCA
>CAZIDQ010000061.1:0-13561 GCA_964538015.1 uncultured Marinosulfonomonas sp. | reverse complement strand
GACGGCCTGTTCGCGGGCGAACGGGTTGGAAGAACCTGAAGGGTTGACGGTTTAAAGCGCTTTGCGTTTGATCTGAATCGGCATGACCGCCGAACGCCATTGCTCTGGCAATCGCTGCCTCGGCGGTCCTGCCGATGCTTGTATCAAATGAAACGCAAAGCGCTGTAACGGCCGGTTGCCCCGCACCTGATGCGGGGCCCCTATCAACAAAAGAAAAGGCCCCGCATCATGTGCGGGGCTTCGTTGTTCTTAGTCCTTGAACTTGGGCGCGCGTTTCTCAAAGCCCGCCATCAGGGCCTCGACCTGGTTCGGGTTGCCGATCAGACGCCCTTGGGCGGCGGATTCCAGCAATAGTACCTCGGCCTCGTCCGCGTATTCACAGGCGCGGATCATTGCCTTGGCCTCGCGCACAGCGTCAGGACTACGCCCCGCGATTTCAGTGGCCAACGCCAGCGCCCGTTCCAGCGGATCATCCGCCAGTTCGGTAACAAAGCCCCAGTCCTGTGCATGCCGCGCGTCAAACACTTCGGCGGTATAGGTCAGCCGCCGGATCACATCGCCACGGGCCAGACGGCGCATCAGAGCCATGCCGCCCATATCCGGCACCAGCCCCCATTTGCCTTCCATGATGGAAAACTGTGTGTCGGGGGCGGCCACGCGGATGTCGGCGCCCAGCATGATCTGGAACGCGCCGCCAAAGGCATAGCCATGCAGCGCGGCAATAACCGGCATCGGCAAATCGGCCCAGATCATTGCAGCGCGCTGGAACAGGTTGGAGGTGCCATGTGTGCGGGTCATGATGCCGCCCGCCTTGGCGACCTCGGCCATCAGCAACTGGAAGGTGCCGGTATCCAGACCCGCTGAAAAGGCCGGCCCGTCGCCGCACAGAACCACGGCGCGGATGTCGCGCCGGTCCATCAGGGAGTTCCCCGCCGCAACGATGGCGTTGATCATCTCCAGATCCAGCGCGTTGCGCTTGTCGGCGCGGGTCAGGGTGACAGTGGCGATGCCGCCGCTTTCCCCGATGCTTACCCGATCGGACATTAGTGGATGATCTCTTCGTCTTTGACGAACATATTGGCCCATGCGCGATCCAGAAGGTCAGGGCGCATCTGGATCGGGATGCCTTCGAATTCGCAAATTGCGATCATCTGGTCGATCAGGAAAATCGGCTGATAGTTTGCATAGACATTGTCGATGGTCGGGTACTTCTTCTTTAGCAGGTGCACCAAGGTGGCCTCGTCCAGCGCGATCTTTTTCTTGCGGGCGACCATCGCGAAAATTTTCAGGAAATCCTCTTGGGTCGGGCCGTCGATCTTGATCTTAAAGAAAATCCGGCGCAGCGCGGCGCGGTCAAAAATTTCGTTCGGGTGGAAGTTGGTCGAGAAAATAACAAGCGTGTCAAAGGGCACGGTGAATTTTTCACCGGACTGGAAGGCCAGAATATCCTTGTTTTCCTCGAGGGGAACAATCCAGCGGTTGATCAGGGCCTGCGGGGGTTCGGTCTGACGGCCAAGGTCATCCACGATGAAAACGCCACCGGTGGACTTTAGCTGTAGCGGTGCCTGATAGGTGCGCGCGGTCGGGTTATAAACCAGATCCAGCATGTCCAGCGTCAATTCACCACCGGTGATCACTGTGGGGCGTTCGCAGCGGACATAGCGCGTATCAAAACGGTTGCTGGTGCGGCGCAGACTGTTTGGGTCGTCTTCCTGCGCTTCGGCGGCGTTGTGTACGATCGGATCGTAGACCGTGATCACCTGACCGGAATATTCAATGGCGCGCGGGACGAAAATCTTGTCTCCCAACGCGTCGCGAATACCGTTCGAGATTGATGACTTGCCGTTGCCCGGAGGGCCATACATCAGGATCGAGCGGCCCGAACCAACGGCAGGGCCAAGGTGATCCAGCAAATCATCGGGCAGGATCAAATGGCCCATCGCGCCGACCAGTTGCTCGCGGGTAATCTGGATATTCCGGATTGATTGGCGCTTGACCTGTTCGGCATAAACGTCAAGCGGAACGGGCATGGCGCCATAATATTCCGATTGCGACAGGGCATCCAGCGCGCGGGCTTTGCCTGCATCGGTCAACTGATATCCCATTTCGCCGCCGGACCCTGCGTGCAACGTCCCGGTCGCCTGTATCAGCTTTTGTTCGCGGGCCAGATCAATCAGTTCCTGCGTCACCGGTACGGGCAGGCAGATGGATTTTGACAATTCACTAACCATTTCAATGTTTTGCCGGAATATGGTTTTTAACAGGATGTCGCGCATCATCACCTGCGGAAGGTTCATTTCGCTCATGCGGCGCGGGGCGGGGGGGGCTTTGACGCCGGTGGTTTCCATGTTCATTCGCTTACCTGTGTTCTGCTTTTGCCGGACTGCTTAGTGGAACAGCATGTTAATTTTGTGGCGATTCTACCGCTGATCTGTGCATTGGACAATAAAAACCGCCCAAGACTATTACTTATGTGCGATACGGCGGCTAAAGTTGCATAAACGGGACGACCAAACGGGGGCGGGAATGAACAGAGTAAGTCCAGCGAAACTATTGGGATTTCTGGTGGCTGTACTGCTGGTAATGGGCGCAATGGCCCTGCTGAAAGGTGGTGTGTTTATTGCGCGTCACGAGGCCGATACCCTGCATTTGATGCAGATTGTTTTGCGGATGGACGCAGGGCAATGGCCGCATCTGGATTTCATGACCCCGCTGGGCGCACTGGCCTTTGCCCCGATCGTTTTCTTCGTCGGGCAGGGGGCGGGAATGGGACATGCGCTGTTGTTTGCGCAAATCGCTGTGGCGGCGGTTTTGCTGCCGGCCCTGTGGTGGATCGGGATCAGCCGGTTGCAAGGCTGGCTGGCCTATCTGTTCGGGGCGTTGGTGATTGTGCTGGTCACGGCACTGGTTTTTGGTGGGGCCGAACCTGCGCTGTCGGTTTCGATGTACTACAACCGCTGGGCCTGGGCGATTGCATTTGTGGCCATTGCCACAGCGGTTTTGCCCGCGATTGGGGCGAAATGCCCGTTGGCGGACGGGGTGATCCTCGGGTTGGCAATGGCGGCGCTGGTACTGATCAAAGCCACCTATTTTGTCGCCTTTGCACCGGCTGTGGTTGTGGCGCTGGTGATGCAAAGATCCTGGCGGGCGCTGGGGGTTGCACTGCTGGCGGGGCTGGCGGTGGCTGTTCTGGTGACGCTGGTTGCGGGGCTGGGGTTTTGGCAGGCCTATATCGGGGATTTGTTGTTGGTTGCCCGCTCGAATATTCGCCCCCAACCGGGGCTGCCGCTGGCCAGCATCCTCTTTGCCCCTGCCTATATCGGGGCAACGGCTGTTGCTGTTTTGGCGGTTGTTCTGCTGGCGCAATCGGGCCAGAGGTCCGCCACCGCCGCGCTGGCACTATTGGTGCCGGCCTTTGTCTATGTGACGTATCAGAATTTTGGCAACGATCCGCAGTGGCTGCCGCTACTGGCGGTCCTGATACTGATGTTTCGGCCGGACACTGGCCCGACGAACCGCTGGGACTGGGACATACGCAAGGCGATGAATATCACAGCGATTGCGGCGCTGGCGCTGGCGCTGCCCGGGGTGTTCAACATGGCAACCAGCCCGTATCGCCAACTTGGGATCAATGTGGCGTGGTATGAACCGATGTTGCCGCGCAACGCGATGCATAGCGATCTGAAAGTGCTGACCATTCGCAGCCGCCGCGTGGATGCGCGGGTGCCGCTGGACGGGGCAGGAACGGGGCTGGAACATTTGCGGGGCGTGGCGATGCGGCCGGACGCGGCAGTACTGCTGGGCGAGCCTTTGGCAGATTGCCAGATAAAAGAGGGTTTGCCCGGCTGGATAGACGCGATCACGCAGGATCTTGAGCGGGCAGGGCTGACCAAAGGCAAACGATTGTTCGTCGCGGATTCGTTTTCAAGCCATTGGATGTTTGGCGATTTGGAACCGTTAGAGCACGGAGCACCGTGGTATTACGGCGGGCTGCCGGGGGTGGAAAGCGCCGATTACCTGCTGGTCCCCCTGTGCCCGGCCGAACCGCGTATACGCGAACAAATCCTGAATGAATTCAACGCGCGGGACGGGATCGCGCTTACTGAAATCCGGCGCACACCGCTTTATATCCTGCTGGATATAGTATGGCCTATTGATTGATAGTAAGGTGTGATGGTGATGGGGAACAGTTTGCTAAAGACCGTAAATTGTTCCTAGAACCAAATAGATTATTATTGTGCCGCCCAATGCGAGCCCCATCGGAAAATCCTTTCTTTCCCAACTTTCCCAATTCGGTGTCAGCTCGCGAAAAGCTTTGACCCGTTTCAAGCTACGGTGGGTTACAAAGGCGGCCAATATGACAGCAGCAAGAAGATACGCCACCAGAGTAGCGTCCCCTAATGCAATAAATGGCGTCATTACAGCCGCGAATTTCGCATCCCCTGCACCAACAAGCCGCAGTGAACTCATCACGAACCCGATTACAAGAACCACAACCAATTGCAACAGTCGCCAAGGGTATTCGTTTAGAGGTAGCGCGATCAGTCCTACCACCAGAAATACCCCCAACATTGCCATAACCGCACTGTTGGGGATTTTCATAAATTTCATATCGCTCCAGGCGACCCAGATCGAGATAACTGCAACAAAGGGTAGGAACCACAAAGCGGATGCGGAAGTTATTGTCAGTTCCATCAATTCGTCACATTATTTTCCAGCGCTTTCAACGAGCGGGCCGCTTCTTCAAAGTGCTGCGGATGGGTGTCGATGGCCTCTTTTAGAAGCCCCTTACCGGTCGAAACGTCGCCTTGCTTGATGGCCGATAGGGCAAGTGTATACATCAACTGCGCGCGTTCGACCTGCGTCATCGGAACGACCGGCAGCGTGTAGTTGCGTTGTGCACCACGGGCCAGCACCAGATTGTTTTTGGCGGTAAAGCTGTGGCGGTTATAGGTCAGCGATTCACCGAACAGACGCTCGGCATCTTTGTAATCGCCACGGGTCAGTTTGGAATAACCCCAGTTATTCAGCACATTGCCCGGATTGGTGGTCAGGCCCACAGCAATTTCATAGAAACTGTCGGATTTTTTCCAATCCTTGTTGCTGTCGGCAACCATTGCTTCCAAACGGTAGCGTTTATACGTTTCATGTGTTGGGGGAACGCTGTCCAGAACGGTTTTGGCTTTTTTCCAGTCGTTTGTGCGGATCAGCGCATCGGCCAGATTAACGCGGTCTTCGTTTGTGCTCTCGGGGTGCTGGACGACTTTGGCCCAAACGGCCACGGCCTCTCGCGGGTGCTTTGCACGGACCAGAGATTTGGCCAGCCCGCGTCGCAGATCAATCCTGTCAGGATTGTCGGCGCTGGCTTTGCGAAAATATGAGACGGATTCATTCGGATCCGCAACAGTAAGCATGATATTGCTCATGTTGCTTTCGTCGATGACATTCAGGTCTTTCAAAGCGCGATTAACCTTGGCGTCGCCCGGCTTTTGACATGCCGACAACGCCAGTGCTGCTGTCAGACACAGTGTAATTAGACTAGCTTGGCGCATTTTTGCGTCCTTTTTTCCTGCTCGAACCTTATCTATGGCGTTGAAAGCAAAAGATAATCTCCACTACCCCGTCGCACCAAAGAGAATTCTTCGTTTGTATTGGTACCAACATACGCGGAATCTTCGGATTTTGCGATAGCCAAGCGTAGATTGTCACGAATGGAGTCACTTTCGCCACTATCCAGCGCATAAGCAGTGCGAAAAACCTGCCGCGCCTCGGCGGCTTTGCCCCGTTCCATCAGTACAACACCAAGGTTATTCCAGGCTGGTGCGAATTTGGCATCGGCTTTTACCGCTTGGCGCAGTAGCTTTTCGGATTGCCCCAGGCGGCCCAGTTTCAAATTGGCCGACCCAAGGGCACTGTAGATGTCTGCGTTCATGCCCAGTTTGCCTGCAGCACGATAATAAGCCTTGAGCGCCAATTCGTATTCGCCGGCAGCCATAAGCCTGTGGCCGACAATCAAACCGTCCACGCTTTCGCCGCGCATTGGATGACCCGTCGGGGCAAAAGGGTTATCTGCAGAACGCCTAAAACCGCCTGAATTTTCACAGGCGCTCAGCAAGCCTAGCGCCAGAATAAACCCCACCCAATTTTTTATCATTCCATTAGAATTCCATTAGAACGTGGCTCCAGCCAGCATGACCGAAATGCCATAAACCGACGGGCCAATCAGGATGATCAGCAGAGGCGGCAATGTCAGCATCATTGTGGCTAGTGTCATTTTGGTTGGCAACTTGTTTGCCTTTTCTTCGGCGCGCATCACGCGTTTATCCCGCATTTCGGCAGAAAAGACACGCAAAGCATCTGCAACAGATGTCCCGAAGGTCGCCGACTGGATCAAAACCGTAACAAAGGATGCAACGTCTGTTACACCTACGCGCTCGGACATATCGCGCAAAACGCTAACGCGGTCTTTACCGGCCTTCATTTCCTGGGAAACAATTTCGAATTCATCCGCTAACGCCGGAAAACCCGACCGAATTTCGGTTGCAACGCGGATAATCGACTGATCAAGCGATTGGCCGGCTTCAACGCAAACCAGCATCATATCAAGCGCGTCCGGAAAGCCGTTGATGATTTCTTCTTCACGGGCTTGTTGCCGACGGGTAATCCAGTATTTCGGAGCGAAATAACCAACAATCCCCGGAATCAGAATTGTCAGGATCATCTTGTTTGTCGTCTGGTCCTCGGTTGCACCAATTGTCAGCGCAAAGGCTGTACCAGCTGCCAAAAAACCAACCCCAAGGATAAACTGCATAAAATGGAACGTCCGAACAGCTGTCTTGGAGGGGTAACCGGCTTGCAGAAGCTTCAAGCGGATGGCCGAGTATTCTTCTTCATTTTGCGGTTCAAGAAAATTGGAATACTTTTCCAATTTATCGCTGCCCTGCGATTGGCGCAGTTGGTTTTCTTTTCCCTTTTTACTGTTTGCGGCGTTGGATTTACGCAGCTTGTCCAGCGGATCCTCTTTTTTGTTCATAAGGATCGGAACTGTCAGAAGGATCATGAAAAGACCCAGAATACCAACCGCAAGCAATGGCCCGAATGGCCCTAAAATATTGGTTAGCGTTGTGTTGATGAAATCAATAAAACCCATGTTCCTGCCCCTTATACTTTAATATTCACAAGCATTTTCATAACGATAATGTTTGCAACCAGAAAAACGCCGACAACCAGACAGGCCGGAACGAAATACTCGGTTTCCATCACGGCGTCGTAATAATCAGGCTTGGCCAGATTGATGCCGATCAGCGCTAGAAACGGGAACCCGGACAAAAACGCACCGGACCATTTTGCCTCGGCGGTAATCGCTTTTACGCGGCGAAACAGTTTGAAACGCGAACGTATCACTTTGGACAGACCATGCAGAATTTCGGCAAGGTTACCGCCTGATGTTTGCTGGATCGTCACGGCCACCGCCAAAAAGCGCAGATCCTGCATATCCAGACGTTCCGCCATGCTCTTAAGTGCCTCCCCGACATCGCGCCCATAGGTGTTTTCGTCGGCAATCACGCCCATTTCAGTGCCCAGCGGATCGGGAATTTCCTTGGCAACAATCGCCAAAGCGGATGCAAATGGATGCCCCACACGTAAACTACGCACCATCAGTTCAACCGCGTCCGGCAGTTGCTCCTCCAGCAGGGCCATACGTTTCTTGGCCTTGTTGTTGACCCAGATAAATACCGAAGAAATCCCCATCACAACTGAAAGGGCAGCACGAACCGGCAAAGATGTGCTTGTTCCGACAGTCATGCCGATAAAGGCGATAACCCCTAACGCAACCATCAGCAGGATCAACTGCATCGGCGAAAAGGCAATGTTGGCCTTTTGCGCACGGCTTGCCAAAATGGAATAAAGCGGGATCGAGTTGGATTTCAGGTGTTGCGCCATTTCCTTGCGCAACTGCTCTAGAACCTGTTCGCGACCGGCCCCTTTCTCCAGCATATCAAGGCGACGGTTCACCTTGGAGTTCAGGCTGATCGATTTGCCGAACACTGTCAGGTAAATCCCTTCGACCAGCATCAGAACGGCAATGAATATCAGGCCATAGACGATGAATTCTGCGTTAATGGACATTGTGTCTTACTCCGCCGCAAAAGGTTCAAACAGGGATGCAGGCAAATCATAACCCCACATACGGAAACGCTCGGAATAGTGCGAACGCACACCGGTAGCAGTGAAATGCCCCAGAATTTTGTTTTCCGGTGTCAGGCCGACGCGCTGGAATTTGAACACTTCCTGCATGGAAATAACGTCCCCCTCCATCCCGGTAACTTCGGTGATCGAGGTCATCCGGCGCGAACCGTCCTGAAGGCGACTGGCCTGCACGATCAGATTCACAGCCGAGGAAATCTGGCTACGCACCGCTTTCAGCGGCATTTCGATGCCCGCCATCGCGATCATATTTTCCATCCGCGAAACACCATCGCGCGCCGAGTTGGCGTGGATTGTGGTCATTGACCCATCGTGGCCGGTGTTCATGGCTTGCAGCATGTCGATAACTTCTTCGCCACGTGTTTCCCCCACGATAATCCGGTCAGGACGCATCCGCAGGGCGTTTTTCAGACAGTCGCGCGGGGAAACCTCGCCTTTGCCTTCAACGTTTGGCGGGCGGCTCTCCATCCGGCCAACGTGGGTTTGTTGCAGTTGAAGTTCCGCCGTATCCTCGATCGTCAGGATGCGTTCGGCGTTGTCGATGAACGATGATAGCGCGTTCAGGGTAGTGGTTTTACCGGAACCAGTACCGCCCGAAACGACGATATTCAGACGACAGGCCACAGCAGCCTGAAGATAGGCGGCCATTTCTTCGGAAAAGGCACCAAAGGCGACCAGATCGTCAATGCCCAGCTTGTCCTTTTTAAACTTACGAATGGACACCAGCGAGCCATCAACGGCAATCGGCGGCACCATCGCGTTGAAACGCGAACCATCCGCAAGACGAGCATCCACATAAGGGTTGGATTCATCAACACGCCGGCCCACGGCGGACACGATTTTGTCGATGATCCGCAGCAGGTGCTTTTCATCCTTGAATGTGATGTCGCTGATTTCCAGTTTGCCGTCACGTTCAATGAAAATCTGGTTGGGGCCGTTGATCAGAATATCGTTGACGGTGTCGTCTTTCAAAAGGGGCTCGATCGGGCCAAGGCCCGTCACTTCGTCGAAAAGCTGCTGATAAAGATGCGTGCGCTCTTCGCGATTTAGCACAACGTTCATCTCTTCCAGCGTTTCATTTGCGATGGCGGTAATCTCGTTTCGCAAATCGGACTCGGACGCGTTTTCCAGCGCTGACAGGTTCAGATTGTCCAGCAGTTCCTGATGCAGTTGCAACCGGATTCCCGCCAAACGCTCTTTGCGTTTCAGTTCTTTGTCCGGAACAACGGCATTGGCGGGTGCCATCGGCGCTTTTCGCAGGCTTTTGGACATATCAGCCGGTTTTGCGGCAGGTTCGGCGGCCTTTGCGACCCCGTCATCAACAGGTTTTTTGGACCCAGACTTTTTATAGCGCGAGAACATAGGGGAATCCCTTTTCTAATCTATTGGCCGGTTTCGGCAGCCTGGTTAAGCTCGTGAACCGATTTTGCAAGTTTGGCGAACTCTTTGCGAAGTGGGCTTTTGCCGGCACTTTCAGCCAGTGGAACACCGTGATCCCCGGCCTGAACAACGGCTTTGCCGCCATCGGGCATTTGGATCTCGATATCGATGTCCAGACTTTCTGCCAGACGTTTCACACGGGATTTCCCGTTCAGATCGGTGAATTTCGGGGCGCGGTTCAAAACATACCGCAGCTTTTTATACGGCAAATCCTCGGCCTTCAGGGCGCGGATCAAACGCAATGCGTTCTGTGCGCTGCGCATATCCAGTTCCAGCGTCGCAAAGTAGACATGCGCCTTGTTCAACACTGCCTCGGTCCAGCTGACCAGCGTCGATGGCATATCGATGATCACATAGTCAAAATTGGTGCGGGCCATGTCGATGATACGGTTTATATCCTCGGATCCGACCAAATCCAGCGGCAACATATCCGAAGGGGCAGTTAAGACATGCAGCTTGTCATTGAACGTCAACAACGCGGCCATAAAGCTTTCGCTATCCATCGATTCAGTATCTGACAGCAATTCATAAACAGTTTCGCGGCGCGGCAGGTCCAGATAGGTTGAAATCGAGCCAAATTGCAGGTCGAAATCCAGTAGACAAACACGCGGGGATTTTGTTTTGTCGATTGTTGCCAATTCCCAAGCCAGATTGACAGCAAAGGTTGAAGCCCCGGTGCCACCGGCAAGACCATGCACCGGCAAAACGACGCCATCATAGTTTCCGGTCGCTTTCAGCGTGGTTTTCATGCCATCCGGCACCGGTGTTTCGGGGGTCGGCTCAGGGGCGCGCAGGCGTTCAATCGCATCGTGCAATTCGCCATCGGGCAGCGGGTAGGGGATAAAATCATTGGCACCCAGACGCAACAGCTGGTGCAAGGCAATCGGGCTGACCTCTTCGGCGATCAGGATAACTTTGATCCCTTTGGCTTTGGCCGTTGTAATCAACTCGCCGATGCTGTCCAAATCTTCTTCGTCCTGGTCATCAACCGCAATAGCGATAAATTCCAAGGTGTCCGCGTCAGCCTGCTTTAAAAAGACATCGGCGTCCTCAAAGGTCAGATCGCCCCAGTTTTCCCCCAGTTCGGCTTCCATATCCTCGATCAAAAGATCGAAATTGGATACATCACGCGAAACTGTGCAGGCTACGATTGGTGCCGATTCTGGCTGTAGCATCGCACTGTTCTCCATTGCCTCTTATCCTCTTGTTAATGGGCGTAGACTAAATATTAAAGAATACCAAAGAGTTACAATCCCCAGAGTCTTTACTGCCAACGCCCATGTACGCGATTCGTTTGCGCACAGATTGTTCCCATTTAGGGTAAAACTGATCTACAATATTGGCAACATTAGGGCTAAAAAACCGTAATTGTTCGACATACGGAATAATTACGGGGGATTGGACCGGATTGACTGAAATTGTGGAGCGTCTTTGTTTTACTAACCCGAATGCCATTTCAAGTCGGATAATTCACTCTTTCTACAGGTTATCTATGTTTTATTTCAACTTGATTGGAGTTTGTGAATATTCGGCGTTGCCAATGGCAGCAAATAAAAAGCCGCCCGCAAGCAATTGCTTATCGGGCGGCTTAGAGCGTGCAACCAAATCGTCTTTAGTTTGAAGTGGCTACGTCAGATCCCTCAACATCCGAAACGGAGTTGCGCTCTCTAGCGCTGCGCACGTAATCGCGATAGATGATCTGCGCATATTTGCCATTCAAAACCAGAGGATGGCTTTTAACAAACCCTGATACCTCGGTTACGGTGCGGCGATTGCGGCGTTCCTGTCCGGCAGTCACAACCAGCGGACGGGTTTCCCCGAATGAGGCCACAGCTTCAAGCCGGCTTCGGCTAATGCCCTGGCGCACCAGATAATTGACCACAGCACGGGCGCGACGCAGACCTAAACGCTTGTTATAGGCGTTCGAGCCAACCAGATCGGTGTGCCCGTATACCCGGAAGCGTACTTCGGGGAATTGACGGATCCAGCCGGCCTGTTTACGCAACGCGGCCTGCGCGGTCGCATCCAGTTGCGCCTTGTTAAAGGCAAAGTTCACAGTTGCCGGAACTTCCGATGCAAACCGGTTCGTAAGGTTAACCGCATAGGATTTTTGCCCGGTCTGAACCAGCATGTTGTTCATTGTCGGGTTGCCAAAGCCACCCTCATCCAGTTCAGCGCCCGCTTCGGAAAAGAACGATTCAGTGATGAGGGTTTCTTTCGAGCAACCGGCCAATGCCGCGATGCTGGCTACAGTCAGGATCAGTTTCAGATTGGTTTTCATTGTCCTACTCCATCACATAGCCGTATGAGCCGGTGAAATCCTGCCGGGCAACTTCGCCGGCAGCACCGCTTAGGCGACGTCCAGCAACGCGGCCGTTCAGGAACAGCTCGTTTTCAGTCGGGATACGAACACGATCCGTTGGCAGCGCCAAGGCTTCACCGCGTGTCGGTGTCACAAGATGCGGCGTAATGATAATTACCAGTTCGGACTGTGCACGTTGGTAGTCAGTGCTGCGAAACAGTGCCCCAAGGATTGGAATGTCGCCCAACCACGGAACCTGATTGTTCAAATCGCGAAAATCGTCCTGTAGCAATCCGGCAATCGCAAAGCTTTCACCGTCACGCATTTCAACCGTTGTGGATGTCTCGCGTTTGCGAAAGCCTACCGCCGTTAGATTGCCACCAACCGGTGCAGCGACTGTCGGGTCAATCGAACTGACCGAAGCCTTCAGGGAAAGGTTGATGATATCCCCATCAACCACACGTGGCGTAAAGTTCAGCTGAACACCAAAGGGTTTATAGGAAATGCCGATGGCGCCATTATCTTGAGGGGTAGGGATCGGAATTTCGCCGCCCGCCAGAAACGTTGCCTCTTGCCCGGACAGCGCGATCAGATTTGGTTCCGCAAGAGTACGGACAACGCCTTTGGTTTCAAGGGCTTCAAGCATAACCTGAAAACGGGAGGTGGAAAAAATCGCACCACCAATAGCCTTGGGACCCAGTGTAAAAGCTGTTGTAATCCGTCTCAGATCACCACCACCGGGAATCTTCCCGGCAACTGCGAGCCCGCCAGAACCGCCGCCACCCAAAACACGGGCGCCGGAAAATCTCAGGCCACCAGAAAGTTGTTTGCTGACTGTACGCTTCATTTCTGCAAAGCGTACTTTCAGCATCACTTGCTGGGTGCCGCCCACAACCATCAGGTTGGATACGCGATCAGGCGCATAACGTTTGGCCAGATCAAGAGCGCGATCCAGACGCGCGATGCTGGAAACAGTTCCCGACAGAACGATGCCGTCATTGGCTGTGCGCACTTCGATCTGTTCACCCGGAAGGATTTGACGCAGGCGTTCCTTGAACTCGCGCATATCCGGAGTGACTTGTATGTCGACATTGGTGATCAACCGCCCGTCGCCGCCCAACAGGGTAAGCGTTGTGCGGCCGGGTGCCTTACCCAATACATATATAGTGCGCTCAGACAGGGTCGAAATATCCGCGATCCCCGGATTTGCGATTGACAACTCAGTAAAGGGAACGTCGCTTTCGACAACCACAGCACTGTTCATCGGAACGTTCAGCGCACTGGATGCCGTTCCGCGCATAACACGCAGAGTTTCAGCACCGACGGTTGTCGGGGCTGCTATTGCCGTAAGGGCAAAACCCAATAGGGCTGCCTTCATAAAGGTATTCATTTTCATTGTGACCTGCCTCTCTGATCACTGCTCGGTTGCGGGTCTATATTTGCCCAATTACACAGGACAATGCCGCAAACCTGTTTTTATTGCAAGAATCAAACCCTTGGTCGGTTCTTCTTATGTGTATTAGAAGCAACACAGCGCTAGTTCTTGGGGATGCACGGGGGGCTGGACTCTATATAAAGTGTCCACATATTTCTGAGGCGGGACTTTTCTCG
>CAZIDQ010000060.1:0-13849 GCA_964538015.1 uncultured Marinosulfonomonas sp. | reverse complement strand
CCCTGACGCAGGCGAGCGGGCCGGTGGTCTGGGGGGAACCGGGCACCAACGGGCAACACGCGTTTTATCAGTTGATCCATCAGGGCACGGATGTGGTGCCGTGCGAATTCATGATTGCCGCACAGGGGTTTGAACCCGATCTGGCGCACCAGCATGATTTGCTACTGGCCAATTGTCTGGCCCAGTCCGAGGCATTGATGAAGGGCCGCCCATTGGATGTGGCCCGTGAAATGATGGCCGCCAAGGGGCTGACGGGCGAAGAACTGGAACGTCAGGCCCGCCACCGTGTCTTTGCCGGCAATCGCCCGTCAACCACGCTGATCTACCCCAAACTGACCCCGAACATGCTGGGCCGGATTATCGCGCTCTATGAACACCGCGTGTTTGTTGAAGGGGTGATACTGGGGATCAACTCGTTTGACCAATGGGGGGTCGAACTGGGCAAGGAACTGGCCGTGGCGCTCACCCCTTTGGTGAAGGGCGAGGAAAGCGTTGAGGGCAAAGATGGCTCGACCCGTATGCTGGTGGATTATATCCGCAATTCATTGTGAGAGGTTGGAGCGGGTGAAGGGAATCGAACCCTCGTATTCAGCTTGGGAAGCTGCTGCTCTACCATTGAGCTACACCCGCTTACAGCATTTCAGGTAATCGGCGTGGCGCGGTTCGTCAAGCGGGTTGTCCGCAGATTTTGGCAAAAAACCGGCCTGTTTGTTTCGCGCGGATTATAAGTTGGGCAGGTTTGGCGGGGCGTAGTCGCATTCTGTTGCTGCCGCACGTTCATGGGCTGAAGGGTGAATGTCGGAACCCGGTGGAATGAAACGAGACTGACCCAATGGCAGGTAATACCCCAACAATCCTTTTATGTCGGGCCAACGGCTGCGGCGGATCAGGCGTGGGAATATTTCCACCACAAACCATCCCTTTTTCATTTGCGAATGAATGGGGGCAATTGCAGACGGTGGTGATATTTCCAACTGCATTTCTTGCGTGATATCGTCGGGGATACCCAGAACATACCGGTCATAATACGCGTCACGAAATTTCAGCGCATCGTCGCCCAACCCGTCCAGTTCCTCGCGCATCCAGTGCATTGACAGTTTTGGCAATCCGGCTTCGGCTTCCGGCAGGCTTCCTGCGATATCGGTATGGGTACCGGGGAACCAGACCTGTTTCACATCCTGTAGCGGAATTTCTTTGCCCTTGGTGGTTTTTTTGGGCGCTTTGCGGGCCCCAAAATAGAATTCGCCTTCGTTCCAGAACTGGTGCCGAAAGTAGCGTCGCGTTTCGTCAATGGCCAATGCGTGGCGCACCGCTTGTACGGACGGATTTATATCAACCGAGGAATGCGTGCCAAATTCAATGAATGTGCCCCAACGCAAACGGATTCGGATCAGGGATGAAACCGTATCCCACAGGCCAAGAAACCGGATTGGGGGGTGGGTAACGTGAAAGAACTGCTCGAACACTCGCAAGGGGGCGTGTTTGCGGCGCGGGTCGCCTTTGGACAGTTTGCGCCATGCTTTGAAAACCGGCGCGACAAGGTGGGTCTCGTGCGGTGCGACCAATCCAAAATCATTGATAAAGCCCGCCAGAACACGCGCGGTATATGCCCCGCGACTGTATCCAAAAAAGTAGAGCTGATCGCCCTTTTGATAGTTATTACACAGGAATTCAAAAGCATGTAGCACGTTGGCTTCCAGCCCGATGCCGGCAATTAGGCCCAGTATTCGACGGGGAGCACCCAGAAAACCGCCAGACAGTTTGCGGCTGTTTCCTGTGCCTACACCGGGTTCATAGTAAACCATTTGGTCTGTGGTATGATCGAGGCATTTATAAAGCCTTAGAATATTGCTTTCTTTTTTTTCAATTTCATTGCCGGTGCCGTCAAAACAGACGATTAATTTGCGTTTCATAATAATTAGTCCCATAGGGATGAATGGCGCAACCTTAGGTGTAGCCGCTAAGTGAATCAAGAGGGTAAAGGTCGTAACTGACTGGAGTTGCGGGGCGGGCGGTTTTGATGGGCACTTACTGTTAGAGCCGCCAAGATAGTCTCAATGTAGGTTAATTAGGGTCGGGACCTATTAACCCTGCGCCACTGTGGTTTGGCAGGCCCAGTCCGGCATGCCAGTTGCCGCAATTCCATTGCTGCGGGGCTACTTCGTCTTGAAGTGCTTTGACAGCTTCAGTCCTTGCCCCTGATAATTCGAGGCCAGATCGGCCCCATATAGTTTTTGCGGCACGCTGGCCATGCGCTCATATACCAGCCGTCCAACGATCTGCGCGTGTTCCAGCACAAAAGGCGCCTCGTGACAGCGCACTTCCAGCACGCCGCGCGATCCTTTTCCACCGGCGGCGTCATGGCCGAAACCGGGGTCAAAGAAACCGGCATAATGCACGCGAAATTCTCCGACCATCGCCAGATAGGGGGCCATTTCGGCGGCGCAATCGGGCGGGATGTGGACGGCCTCGCGGCTGACAAGGATGTAGAAGGCGCCGGGATCAAGGATGATGCGGCCCTTGTCAGTGTGGATCGGTTCCCAGTATTCCGCAGGATCATAAAAGCCGATATTATCAAGGTCGATCACACCGGTATGCGGTTTGGCGCGATAGCCGACAAGGTTGCCGGTTGCGGGGCGCAGATCGACGGAAAAGCCAAGGCCCTGATCAATATGGGCGTCGCCATCGACCAGCGCGTGTTCATTGTGGCGGGTCCGCAGTTCTTCGTCGCTTAGCACCGCTTGTCCGGCGCGAAACCGGATCTGGTTCAGGCGCATGCCGGGGCGCACCAGCACGGAAAAGGACCGTGGGCAGATTTCGGCATAAAGCGGGCCGGTGTACCCTTGCGGGATGCGGTCAAATTCGGTGCCGCCATCGGTGATGGTGCGGGTCAGCAGGTCCAGACGGCCGGTCGATGATTTGGCGTTGGCCACGGCCTGTACCCCGTCGGGCAGGTTTAGCGATTCCATCAGGGGCACCAGATAGACCGCGCCTTTTTCCAGCACAGCACCATCGGTCAGATCAATCCGGTGCATCTCGAATTCCTGCAAACGCTCAAGAACCGTTGCACCGGCCCCCGTCAGGAACGAGGCACGCACGCGGTAGGCCACATTGCCAAGCCGCAGGTCAAGCGAAGCGGGCTGGATTTGTTCGGGGGTGATGGCGGGGCTGGCGGTGATACCGCCCGCAGCAATCATATCGCGCAAGGCGTGATCGGGCAGAACGCCGAATCCTGTGGCTGTGTCTTTCATCATGCCCCCCCTGAATAAACCAAACCGCCCGGCACCACTGGGGTGCGGGCGGTTGTGATGTTGGTCGGGCTAGCAGGACTTGAACCTGCGACCTTCCGTCCCCCAGACGGACGCGCTACCAGACTGCGCCATAGCCCGAACTGGCACCCTACATAGTGTTTTTGCAGCCAAGGGCAAGGGTGAAAAACCATAACTTTGGCTTAGCCTTGCTGCGCAGGGTCAATCGCGTCTTTCATCCGGTCGTGCAGGGCGCAAAGGCGGCTATAAATCTGGGTGATAGCGGCCTTTTTGTCCGAATCCGCAGAGGAGGGGATTGATACAGGCGTGGTGGTTTCGGGTTTAGCTGCGGTATCACTATCATCTGCCGCTACAGTATCCGGTGTTCGGGATGCGGTGCCGCTTTCCTCAAGGGCCGGTGTGTCCACGGGCACAGAAGGTTTTGATGTGGCGAACAGATCGGGTTCGGTCGGTTTGGCCACGTCCTTGGCTTGCTGGTCAGGGGGCGGGGCAAATGTTTGGGGATGCGCATCAATTGGCGGAGAAACTTTGGATACTTGCACAACTTCGGCGTCTTCAACCTCGGTTGCCTGAATATCGATCACATCGCCGGTGTCTTTCCCGACTTCGCCAGCGTCAATCGGTTGTGACAATGCGGCGACTTTCTTGATTCCGTCGGTGCGCAGCATTTTTTGCACGCCTTTGATGGTCATCCCGTCGTCATGCAGTAGTTTTTTGATGCCGCCCAGCAGCAGCATATCATTCGGGCGGTAATAACGCCGCCCGCCTGCGCGTTTCACGGGTTTTACCTGCGTAAAGCGGCTTTCCCAAAAGCGCAGCACATGGGCCGGAGTGTCCAGCCATTCCGCGACTTCGCTGATTGTGCGAAAAGCGTCGGGGGATTTGGCCACGCCTGTGCCCCCTTAGCGTTTGTTGCCTGCCGCGACCCGATCTTTCATCAGATGCGAGGGACGGAAGGTCAGAACACGGCGAGGGTGGATAGGAACCTCTTGGCCGGTTTTGGGGTTGCGGCCGATTCGGGCGGCCTTGTCGCGCACGCCAAAGGTGCCAAAGGACGAAATTTTGACCGACTCGCCTTGTACCAGTGCATCGGACATGTGGTTCAGTACACTTTCAACCAGTTGTGCGGATTCGTTGCGGCTTAGGCCGACTTCCCGAAACACCGCTTCACTCAAATCCATCCGTGTCAAAGTCTTTTCACTCATCGTCATCCCCCTGTCGCAGACATGCGTCGCTTAATTGCGATTTAGGCAACCATAGCGGGCGAGGAATTTCCGAGTCAATATCAATGGCTTGCAAGCGGGCGTTAAACGCGCATTTACCAGCGAATAACCACCGATCCCCATGCTAAACCGCCGCCAATCGCCTCGGTGACCAGTAAATCGCCCGGTTTTATCTGTCCGCGGGCCTTGCCGACCGACAATGCAAGGGGAATCGATGCAGCCGAGGTGTTGCCATGGTCTTGCACAGTCAAAACCACCTGATCCATCGGGATGCCCATCTTTTTGGCGGTGCCTTTGATGATGCGGATATTGGCCTGATGCGGCACGATCCAGTCAACATCGTTGTCTTCAAGGCCTGCCTTGTGCAGCGCGGCCTCGGCGGTTTCGGTCAGTTTTTCAACGGCTTGGCGAAACAGCGCATTGCCCTGCATCCGCAAATAGCCGGATGTTTGCGTGGTGGAAACCCCACCATCGACATACAGCATATCCTTATAGCGCCCGTCCGAATTCAGGTCGGTGGCAAGGATGCCGCGATCATCTGGCGTGCCTTTACCCTCCTGCGCCTCGAGAACCAGCGCACCGGCGCCGTCCCCGAACAAAACGCAAGTGGAACGGTCGGTCCAGTCCATGATCCGGCTGAAGGTTTCCGCACCGATCACCAATACGCGTCTGGCCTGACCTGAAAGGATCAGGGCGTTGGCATTGGCCAGCGCAAAGACGAAACCGGCGCAAACGGCCTGCACGTCAAAGGCAAAGCCCTTCGTCATGCCCAGACCGGCCTGTACCATGGTGGCGACAGACGGGAAGGTGTGATCAGGGGTCGAGGTGGCCAGAACCACCGCGTCCAGATCATCGGCTTCCAGCCCGGCATCCGCAAGGGCGGCACGGGCGGCCCTGATGGCCATTTGCGATGTGGTTTCGCCCTCGGCAGCGATGTGACGGCGTTCAATGCCGGAACGGGTGCGGATCCATTCATCCGTGGTATCCAGCGTTTTTTCAAATTCACTGTTCGGGACGATGCGGTCGGGCAGATAGTGCCCAACACCAATGGCTACGGCGCGAGTTGTCATTCGGATCCCTTATTCACCCTGATCTGTCTGGGTATCTTGTCTGGCGGCGGCACCGGATGCAACCCGTGCGGCCAGTTTATGATTGAAATCGGATTGCGACAGGGTGACGGCCAGCTGGATCGCCGCAGCGATGCCGGTTTCATCGGCAGACCCGTGCGATTTGATCACCGTGCCGTTCAATCCCAAAAACAGACCGCCGTTCACGCGGCGCGGGTCAATCCGGCGTTTTAGACGTTTCATCGACGACAGCGCCAACAGGGACGCAATGCGGGCGAACGGCGTGGCCTTGAAGGCCTCGCGCAGGAAATCACTGATCAGGCTGGCGGTACCTTCGCCGGTTTTCAGTGCGACATTGCCGGTAAAGCCGTCCGTCACGATCACATCCACACGGTCCGAGGGAATATCGCCACCTTCGACAAATCCCAGAAACTCGAAATCGGCAGCGGTGGCGGCCTCGGAGATCAGTTCATGCGCGACCTTCAATTCGGCGCGGCCCTTGTGTTCCTCGGTGCCGACATTCAGCAGGCCGACGCGGGGGCGGGCGATGTTCATACCGTTGCGGGCGTAAGAGGCGCCCATCAATGCGTATTGCAGCAAATCCTCTTGGTCGGCGCGGATATCGGCGCCCACGTCCAACATGATGTTAAAGCCGCTTTTGTTGCGCGATGGCCAAAGGCAGGCAATCGCGGGGCGGTTCACGCTGGGCAGTTTGCGCAGGCGGATCATTGAAACCGCCATCAAGGCACCGGTGTTGCCACAGGATACACAGACCGAAGCATCGCCCGAGCGCACCGCATCCACCGCGGCCCACATCGAGGTTTTTTTGCCATAGCGCATCACCTGACTGGGCTTGTCGTGCATGGTGACGACTTCTTCAGCGTGGCGAATCTCGCAACGCGCGGCCAGATCGGGTTTTTTGGCAAGCAGGGGTTTTAAGATAGATTCGTCACCACTGACAATAAATCCGATATCCGGATTTCTGCGCGCAGACAGGGAAATGCCGGCAACAACAGCTGCCGGCCCCAGATCGCCACCCATGGCGTCAATAGATATTATGGTGCGACCTGCACCCGGAGCGTTCGGGGTATTTGTGTCCGATGTCATACTCTGGGTGCCAAAGCCGCGCCGCTTAAGCCGCGTCTTCGTCGTCGAAGTCGGCTTCGTCCGCCATCGCGACAACTTCGCGTTCGTCATAGTGGCCACAGTCGGAACAGACGTGGTGGGGACGCTTCAGTTCACCGCAGTTCGGGCATTCAGCGGGGTTGCCAGCAACCAGCGCATCATGCGAACGACGTTGACCGCGGCGTGACCGCGTAATTTTACTCTTGGGGACAGCCATGTCACAACCTCGGGTTTTGGGGGGCAATGCCCCTGTTATTCGTTAGTTCTCGGGTCTCTTACGCGATGTTTGGCACAGTGTCCAACGCATCTTTATGCGAGGCCGGGAACATACTTGGATTTTAGCGCGGCGCAAGCCTTTTCTTTGGGGGTGGTAAAAGCGTCGCTTGCCCTTTGTTTATTCGTCTTTTCCCAGCTTGTCACGCAAGGAAGCAAGACCCGCAAAAGGTTTGGTATCCTCGTCACTCATTGGCTGAATTCCGTCTTCGGCAAAATTGCTATCTGCCAGTTCAGCCCCGTCAGCACGCGGATACAGCGGCAGGGCCAGGGACAGCACCTCGATCATCACCGATTCCACGTTGATATGACTGCCCAACGGCTCGCTGTTGTCACCCGGCAAAATCTCGATTTCCTCGTCGTCCTCAACGGGTTGTTCCAGCCCGTCGATAAATTCGCGCATGACCGGCACATCAATACGTGTGGTGACAGGCTCCAGCGTCACCACGCAGGGCTGCACCACGGTTGCGCCCAATGTGCCTTCCAGCGTCCAGTTGGATTCGCCCGTGGCCCTGATATCCCCGACAAACCGTAATTTGCGCAGTTCCAGCAATTCCAGCTGCGCCGCAATCGCTTTGCGGGTAGGGGCGGTCGGGGTCAGTTCAATTTCGGTCGGTTTGCGGGTATCCAGCGTTGAAACCCGTAACCGGAGCCTGTTTTGTGCATTGTTCGTCATTGGTAGGGTTTTCCATTCTTGAACCACAGGCAATCCTTCTATAAGTCGGATATACAGTCCGATTACGAGTTGATCAGGACGAAGGCAAGGGGCGGAGCAAAAAGGCTGTTTATGTCAAATCTATTTCAAACAATGAAATCCGGCATTATTGCTGTGCTTTTTATCACGCTTGCGGCCTGTTCGGCCACTTTTCAAAACCACGGTTATGTCCCCCCCGATGATGATCTGGACCTGATCACCGTGGGTGTTGATACCCGCGACAGCGTGGCTGACAGCATTGGCCGCCCGACGTCCTTTGGCGTGCTGCAAGAGGGGGGCTGGTATTATACCCAGAGCCGCTGGCGCCACTTTGCCTATAAGGCGCCAAAAATCACCGACCGTCAGGTGGTCGCGATCAGCTTCGACAACGATGGCGTGGTTGAAAATGTCGAACGCTTTACACTGGATGACGGCCGTGTTGTGGCTTTGTCACGTCGGGTGACCGACAGCAACATCAAGGGTATTTCGTTCCTGCGGCAGCTGATGGGCAACCTCGGAAATCTTCGCGCTGGCGATCTGCTCGGAAAACAGTAAATCGGGCAAGACAGCTTATGCCTCTGGTTTAATTTGGATTTTTTACAAGCATACGGGTGCGCCCGGATTCCCTTTTTGCGGGCTCATCAGACCAATGCTGCGGTATTGATAAAGAAATATTTGGGCGTTTAACGAATCTTCACTCCTGCGTTCGATAGTGCACGGGAATGGTTGCGCGCGACTGGTTTTCAAAGGTCTGAAATCCGGAAAATGCGCTTCCTGTCTTTGTGGAGAACCGGATAATGTCGTTTTGGAATAACCTCAAACTTTCTGTAAAACTGCCTTTGATAATGCTGACACTCAGTGCCATTGCGCTGATTGGCATGGGGGTTTTGGCTTTTTATAACGCAAAATCCACGCTTGACGAAACGGCGCGCACGCGCTTGCAACTGGTTCTTGAAACCCGCGCCGCAAACATCGCCAACTGGAGCGAGACAATCTCGAAAGAGGTTATCACCCAGTCCGGTAGTCCGGCCACACGCCGCGCAATCACCGATTTTGTAGGGGCATGGACGGCCTTGCCCGGCGATAAATCCGCCTTCCTGAAAGAGCACTATTCACCGCAAACGGCAACGGCGCAAGCAGGCGATCAGGCCATTGATTTTGCCAGTGTCCAAACCGACTATTCACGCAAACACCGCCGCCACCACCCGTTTTTCCAAACTCTGCTGAAACGCTATGGGTATGCCGATATATTCATTCTCGATCCAGAGGGAAATGTGGTCTACTCGGTTCTGAAAGAACCCGATTATGCCACGAATGTGCTGTCGGGGCCGTGGAAAAGCACGGGAATCGGGGATGCGTTCAGGGCTGCCTTGCAGTTGCAACCGGATCAGGCGGCCTTTGTCGACCTGGCCCCATACGAGCCCAGCAACGGTATGTATTCCGGATTTGTCGCGGGGCCGATTCTGTCGGTGAATAATTCGGTTATGGGCGTCTATATGGTTCAGATCACCACCGAATCCGTAAGCGCCGCATTTCGCGGTAATGACGGTTTGGGTGAAACCGGTCTTACCATGACTGTCGGGGCGGATTATTATCCCCGAATTAGTTCCATGGCAGGTGATGGCGAAGGTTTGACGCGCATCAAGGTTGATCCCGATCTGGTGGATCGGGCGTTGGCCGGTGAAACGGGATTGGTTGAAAGTGTCGGGATAAACGGCGAGCCGGTTCTGGCCGCGTTCGCACCGCTGCAGATCAACGATATGACTTGGGCATTGATTGCCGAACAAAGCAGCGCGGAATTGTTTTCACCGGCGGTGGCAGTTCGCAACAAAATGCTGTTGCAAGGCGCGATTCTTGCGGTTGTTTCTGCCATCATCTCGATTTTAATGGCCCGCAGCATTGCCACGCCACTTGCCGGCGTTGGCGAGGCGATGCAGCGTGTTGCCAAAGAAGAATACGATATAGACATTCCGGCCACCAACCGTGGTGACGAGATTGGCAATATCGCGACTGTTCTGGACGATTTCAGGAATGAATTACAGCGTGCAAAAACCGGCGCCGATGAAATTCTGTTCAAAGGGACCGCGATTGACAGCACCTCTGCGGGGTTGATGGTTGTCGATCAGGACTTCAACATCAAATTTATCAACACTTCGGTGGCGGGGCTATTCCAGAAATACGAAAGTCAGTTTCAGCAGGTCAATCCGGCATTCGATGCAAGCAATGTCGTTGGCTACAATATGGATATTTTTCACGCAATGCCGGGCCGTGTTCGCGAGTTGCTAAGCAAGCCGGAGAACTTGCCTTTCCACGCCGAAATTCCGGTTGGAACGGCCCGTTTTTCTCTTGATATCAACTCGGTAACCGATGCCGACGGTACCCAGCTTGGATGTGTGGTCGAGTGGAACGATGTCACCCAGACCCGTATGAACGAGGCCGTGTTAAAGGCAATCGAGGAAAATCAGGCCAAAGCCGAGTTTGCGCCCGATGGTGCATTACTGGTTGCGAACGAAAATTTCCTGATGCTCACGGGTGGGCCGGAAAATGACCAGTTTGACAAGAGCCTGAGCCAGCTTGTTAGTTTTGACCCTGAAATGGCGAAAGAAAACGGAGATGTCTGGGATCGTGTCGTGGGCGGGAAAACTGTTGTCGGTAAATTCATTCTGGATGCTGGCGGCGGAACCGAAGGAACGCTAGAGGGGGCATTCAGCCCGGTCCAGAACAAATCCGGCGAAGTGATCCGCGTTTTGCTGGTTGGCAACGATGTCACCAAAGCGCAATTGCAAATGGAAGAGGCCGAAGCAATCCGCCACGAGTTGGAGCAGGCCCAATCCGAGGTTGTTGATGCGCTGCGCGTTGGTATGCGCCAGCTATCGGAAGGCGACCTGACAGCAGAAATCACCAATCGCTTCAATCCCGATTACGAGCAGTTACGAACCGATTTTAACGACGCAGTGGCGACTTTGCGAAAGGCGATGTTGCGGGTGATAGACAATGCCGAATCCATTCGGGGTGAAGCCGCAGATATTTCCAATGCTGCGGATGATCTCTCGCGTCGAACAGAACGCCAAGCCGCAACTTTGGAGGAAACGGCAGGGGCTTTGGATCAATTGACTGTAAGCGTTCGTTCTGCCGCCGAAGGTGCCGGTCAAGCAAACCAGGTTGTTACAGACGCCAAGGCCAACGCCGAGGCCAGCGGGGTCGTTGTTCAGCAAGCGGTTGATGCGATGGGGGAAATCCAGTCCTCTTCGGGGCAGATTTCGCGGATTATCAATGTCATTGACGACATTGCGTTTCAAACCAACCTGTTGGCATTAAACGCGGGTGTCGAGGCTGCTCGCGCGGGCGAAGCGGGACGCGGGTTTGCTGTTGTTGCTTCCGAAGTACGTGCGTTGGCCCAGCGGTCATCCGATGCTGCCCGGGAAATTAACGACCTGATTTCCGCCAGCGGTCAGCAGGTCAAGCGCGGTGTTGATCTTGTAGGTCAGGCGGGGGCGGCCTTGGGGCAAATCGTTGAATCAGTGTCCAATATTTCTGTTCATGTGTCGGAAATTGCAGTGTCCGCTAACGAGCAGTCAACCGGGCTGGCTGAAATAAACACAGCGGTAAACCAACTGGATCAGGTTACCCAACAAAATGCAGCAATGTTTGAAGAGACCACAGCCGCCAGTCATTCCCTGACACGGGAAGCGGAAACCCTTGCCCAAACCACGGCGCAATTTCGCACCGGCGAGCAGGACGAGACTGTTGTCACAGCAAATTTCAATAGTACCCGTGAAGAGTTTGCCGAATCAAACCAACAGGTTACCTTAACGAAAGCTACGGGTGTTGCTGCAATAAATAACGCAACTTCTGTCGCTCTTGATATGCCGCAGGTTTTGGAAAGCGAATGGGAAGATTTTTGAAATCCTGTCTGTATGCCGACCCGGTGTATTTCAGTCTTCTAAATTGTAGTGAATGTGTGAGTGTTGGGGGAACCGGAAATTGAAATGCTTGAAATCCAAACATATTACGCAGGGAGAGTATGCAACAGGTGATACAGAAGATGTAATGATTACGACAATTCTGGGCTCTTGTGTTTCTGCGTGTTTATGGGACCCTGTTGCCGGTATCGGGGGAATGAACCACATTTTGTTGCCGGATAGGGCTTTGGTTGAGGTGAGTGCTCAAGGACGCAGCATCAACGAAATGGAATTGCTAATTAATGAAATTTTTAAGCAAGGAGGAATGAAAACCCGG
The DNA here is from genome assembly GCA_964538015.1 of uncultured Marinosulfonomonas sp. Lineage (GTDB taxonomy): Bacteria > Pseudomonadota > Alphaproteobacteria > Rhodobacterales > Rhodobacteraceae > Profundibacter. Next base: position 1,959 of record CAZIDQ010000060.1, on the reverse strand, counting down.
CTTAAGGCCAAGCTTTTTGGGGGAGCCCAGATGATATCGGGGTTTTCTGATGTAGGAATTCGGAATGCTCAGTTTGTGCATGATTTTCTAAATTCCGAAGGGATACCATGCATTGGGCAAAGCCTTGGAGGAAAACAAGCAAGAAAAATACAATTTTGGCCATGTACCGGCCGTGCCAGGCAAAAGTTCCTCGGACAAATGGAGTTTCCAGTAGAACAGCAAAATGTTCAAAACGAAAATCCGGTTTCGGATGTCGAACTTTTTTGAACTGAAGGTTGAATAGACCCCGTTTTAATCAAGCGCCATTATTGTCCATATCCGTTTCTGTTTTATCAGCAAGTTTGGCAACAAAATAAATTTACGCATGATCGCGGTAAAGGTGATTATTGCAGGTTTTCCAACATTGTATTTATCGCTTCATCCATATGAAAAAGCTGCGTGTCCAACCGGGGCATGCGTGCTATTGCCTGATATTTTAGGACTAACAAGGTAAGCGTTTTTTCGACGATTGAGAGTGCGGGTTCGATCTTTGACCAAAGCCTGCCGTGCGGTAATCCCCCCATTTTTAATGGGGTCCGCTTGTAGAATTACGCGGCCTCTTTCATGATTTGCAGTACAAACCCCCAAAAGGGCAGCGGGCCTGACTATTCAACGGTTCTATTGGATCAAGTTTCTTTCGATCCTGCCGCTGCCGCGCATTCTGATTATGCCGGATACTTGGTGGACAAGGAACAACTGTGCTGTGCCCGGCGAGTTACCTGGGTCGCTGTAATTGTCGGGTGTGCGCCGCGTCAAGTAATAGTACCCAATAGGGCAATCGCGGGCCTCTATTCCTGACCTTGACTGGACGCTGGCCACTGTTGAGATCAGGAACCTCCGTTTCGGATCGATAACCACATAGCAAAATGGCTCGACAAACTTGGATTTGTTTCAACCAAGAAGTATTCTACAGGATCACATCACTGGCGTCGAAATCGGCTAGCGTTATGCCTTCCAACAACAGTACATTGCCTCCGCCAAAGTCAATCCGAACACCTGCAGCAATATCGGTTGAAATGCTGGTGATGTCTGAAAAAGCACCGTAGCCGAATGCGCTCAGGTCGATCTGGTCAATACCGTTTTCGAAATCCTTGACCTTGTCGTAGCCTTCGCCGGAACCATTTTTATAGATAAACACGTCTGCATCACCGCCGCCGGTCAGGTTGTCGTTGCCGGCACCGCCATACAGGTGGTCCTCGCCATTTTCGCCCAATAGATAATCGGTGCCGCTGCCGCCGTTGATGGTATCTTTACCACCACCGCCATAAAGGTAATCAGTGCCATCATTGCCATTTAACGTGTCGTCCCCGCGGTTGCCACGGATACGGTCATCGTTGTCGCCACCCGAAACGATGTCGTTGCCTTTGCCGCCGTACAGATAATCATTACCCGAACCACCATTCAGGATATCGGTTCCGGCAAGCCCAATGATGATGTCCGATCCGCTGTTCCCCCAAAGGGCCTCGTCACCGGCTCCGCCGACAATTTTGTCGTCGCCGGATCCGCCATAAACGGTGTCATTGCCGCCTTTGGTTTTTAGTACATCGTTACCACCGCCACCTTTTAGGGTGTTCTGGCCAGCATCACCGATCAGACGGTCATTATGGCTGGTCCCAAACAGGTTTTCGATGTTTATCAATGTGTCCTTGCCAGCGGCCCCTTTGGCAATACCCCAGTTCAGATACACACTGACAGCACCACCGGCGCCGCCATAATCGGCGGTATCGATGCCGCCGCCGCCATCCAGTGCATCCGCACCGCCGCCGCCTTTCAACAGGTTGTTGCCCGCGTTTCCGGTCAAGGTATCGGCAAAATCAGAGCCGGTAATCCGCTCGATGCTAACCAGCGTATCGACGCCATCCGCGCCACTGCTGTGGCCGGTGGCCAGCGAAACTGTCACCGCGCCGCTGGCTGTGCTGT
>CAZIDQ010000059.1:7060-14073 GCA_964538015.1 uncultured Marinosulfonomonas sp. | reverse complement strand
CGCCAAAGCCGAAGCATTTTCACCCGAGGTAATGCTCATGATCCAGCCGAACGACCAAAAGCCGCCATCGGCCATATACCACGGCAACAGGCAGTAACCGATTGCTCCCACCAATAGCCAAAGGCTGGCTGTGCGTGTCATTGGGCTGTTCCTTTAGGGCTGAAATGCACTGTCAAAATCGAATGGTCACGGGGCGCACAGGGAAAATATGCGCCCCGCAATACAGGCGAATTAGTTGCCTGGTTTCACTTCTTTGTCCCAACGCGACAGCAGTCGCTCGCGGGTGTCGGTCGCGCCGTAGGTGGCGAAATCATAGTCAATCAGTTTGATCGACTCGACGGCCGGTGCTTCGGGCGGGATTGTTGCGTTCGAATTCGACGGAACGTTGAACACGCCAACCTGTGGTCCTGCGGACTGGGCTTCGGCGCTTAGCACGAATTCAACCCACTGCTTGGCTTCGTCAAAGTTTTGCGCACCTTTGATGATCGACACGCCGCCAACTTCGTACCCTGTGCCTTCGCATGGGGAAACAATTTCCAGCGGGAAACCGGCGCGGGCCAGTTTGACCATGTCGTGCTCGAATCCGATGGAAATACCGGTTTCGCCCCGCGCAGCCGCCTTGGAGGGGGCCGAGCCGGATTTGGTATAGCTGTTCACGTTTTCACCGATTTCTTTTAGCAGACGAAACGCGTCATCTTCGCCGAAAATCTGCACGATGGTGGCCAGTTCGGTGTAGGCTGTGCCGGATGAATTCGGGTTTGCTACCTGAATTTCGCCCTTATATTGCGGGTCTGTCAGGTCTTTCCAGCATGCTGGCGGCTTCATGCCCTTTTCTTTCAGAATATCCGCATTATAGGCAACGCCCAGCACACCCAGATGGATGCCAATTGTACGCCCCTTCGAGATTTCAGCCAGGTTTTGCGCCCAGCCCAGCAGATCAGAAGTGTCTACGCCCGATGGCTGTGTCAGCCCTTCGGCGGCTGCGATCAGATGCGGGTCCCCCGTGCCGCCCCACCAGACGTCAATTTTAGGGTTGCCAGCTTCGGCCCGCACCTGCGCCAGCGTTTCGCCGGTAGATTTGCGTACCATTGCAACCGAAATGCCAGTCTTGTCCTCGAAATTTCCGGCCATCAGGTCGCACCAGTCTTGCTCGTTGCTGCAAACTACGTTCAGTTCGCCAGCATATGCGCCACCGGCCGATAATGCGGCGGTCAGGGCCAATGCACTAATTAGGGTCGTTTTTTTCATAATATTCTCCCAGGTATGTTGATCCGAAAACGGCGGCGATTCTGTTTGCTATGCGCCCCGCGATCACCCAAAGACTAGCAGCCCAAATTCGGTCCGGTGGGCGCGTCGATTAACAATGCTACAGTTGGCGGGGATTATTGTTAACAGAATTACAAATTCGGCTATTGTTCTACGCAAGCCCGCCGCTTGCAAATAAAACAGGATTATCAGAGGCATTTTGTGCAACACTGGGCACAAGATCAGGGGATTGAAGAAACGGTTCACTATGAATAGGGAAAATACAATCGGCAAGCTGGCCAAAATAGCCATCATTGATGATGATCCGGACGTGCGTCTGGCGTTGGAATCCTTGTTGCAGGAAAACGGGTTTGAAGCGTTGCCAATGCAGGGCAGTCGCGATTTTTTCGCGCTTGGGGATCATCCCGATGTTGATCTGGCATTGATCGATTTACGCCTGAATGGTGAATCCGGCCTGACGCTGGCCATACACATCCGCGAACATCTGGATCTGCCCATTGTAATGCTGACAGGGGTCGGGGACGAGGTGGATAAGATTGTCGGCCTTGAGGCCGGCGCCGATGACTATTTGATGAAACCGTTTAACCCGCGTGAATTACTGGCCCGTATTCGCGCCGTTTTGCGCCGCTATGGCAAAGGGCAGCCAAATGGTGGCCCGTCGGTTCCCGCCGATCACGATACGATCCGGTTTGGTGACAAGCTGCTGGATCGCACGCGGCGCGAATTGTTTGACCATAACGGAGTGGAAATTCCGCTGACCAACGGCGAATACCGCCTGTTGGAAGTATTCCTGAGCAAACCTGACGAGATTATCCCGCGCGAAGAATTACTGGAACAACTGGGCAGTGATCTGTCGCAATATGTTGACCGCACCATCGACGTTCTTATCCTGCGTCTGCGCCGTAAAATCGAGGCCGTGCCCTCAAAGCCCGTCCATCTTCAAACCCGCCGTGGCCTTGGCTATATCTTCGTGCGCGATCCGCAAGGGGCGCTGCGAAATTCCGGTACCTGATGCGCGGGTTCTTCAACCCCGATATCCGGCAGCGCCTGTGGATAGCGCTGGCGCTTTTGGCGGCTTCGACAATATTTGTTGGCGGCATTGCATGGTATGCGCTGGATCGGGCGGGCACACGGATGGAGCGGTTGCACAGCGAAACCCTGACCCAGGTGGCCCGCGCGTTAAACCTGTCGAAACAATCGTCCGACATCGCCACATCCGCGCCATTCCTGCTGAACCTGAAATCCCCGTATCTGATTGAACGCGAAGGGCGCGTTTTGCTGACCACACTGGAACCGGTTCTGACCGCATGGCCCTCGGTCGAGGCCAGCGCGCAATCACCCATCGACACCTACGAGGTGGAAATCGCCGCGATCGTTCGGCAAATGAAAGTCGCGATTACCGATTTGGTCGCTGCTGCCGAAAAGCTGAATGTCGAACTGGATGCCACACTATCCCTGAACGCCCGTCTTGCCCGTCTCGAGGCCGCGTATTATCGCCTGTCCACTGACGAAGACCGTCAAAGCGCCGAGCGTCGGATTTGGCTGGCCTTGCAAGGCATGGCGAATGAATTGGTCGGGGCAGGGCACGCGCAAAACCTGCCCGGTGTGGGCGAACGCCAGCGAAATTTCCAAAAGATGGGGCGCGATTTCAATGCGTCCAACGCGATGGATATCCAGACGGATGCATATCGTTCTCTGGTTGAGATATCTTCGGGTGAACAGGGTTTACTTCAGGTCCGGCGCCGCGAGTTGTCACGCCGGTTGGAAAGCCAGAACGCGTTATTTCGTATCCGCTATAACGCCAGTGCTATCAGTGATCTGGCCGCCCAGTTCGCCCGCAACGCCGAGGACTTTCTATCCGAAGAACGCCACAAAACCGCAATTTCGATAGATTTTGCCAAGGCGGTGATCCTGATTGCTGGGCTTGCCAGCGTCACAATTGCGCTGTTGTCATCGATCTTTGTGTCGGGCTATGTGACCGGCAATATCAAAGCGATTTCCGATGCTATGTTGCGATTGGCCGACGGTGACCGCAGCACCGAATTGCGTCGTAAACCTGTGGCGGATGACGAAATCGGCAAGTTGCACCACTCTTTTCGGGTTTTTCGCGCCAACGCCCTGCGGCTGGACCGCTCTAACCGCCAGTTACACCAGAAAAATGCACTGTTTGAAAAGATGTTCGCGAATATTTCCGAAGGCATCGCGATTACCAGCGACACAGGGCACCTGACCGCCACCAACCCCAATTTTGCCGATGTGTTGCGGATTGATCCTGATTTGTTAAAGGGCAAGCCGCTGATTGACGAAGTGATGCGACACAGCGATTTTTCCGATCAGGCCGTGGCAGCCGGGGTCACAGCGGGGTTTCGCGGCTTTACCGAGTTGCAAAATGCGGCTGGGCAGACGCTCGAGGTGCGTTGCAGCCGCTTGCCGGATGGTGGTGGCATCTGGCTGTTCTCCGACGCGACCGAGCGGCGGCAAATGGACAACCGCCTGCGCCAGATCCAGCATATCGAGAGCCTTGGCAAAGTGACCGGCGAGGTCGCGCATGATTTTGGCAATGTACTATCGACCATCACCGCCAACATCCATCTTCTGGACACGGGCAGCAAGAAAACCGCCCGCAAAACCCTGTTACAACGCATCGAAAACGCAGCGGAACTAGGCACATCGTTAACCCAGCGCCTGCTGGCCTTTGCCCGTAAACAGCGATTGATGCCCGAGGTGGTCGAGTTGAACGAACTGGTTGACGGGTTGACCGATCTGGTCGGCATCGGGCTAAAGGACGGGGTGAACCTGACGGCCGATCTGTCGGATGAAAAGCTGCCTGTGCGGGTTGACCCGGGCCAGCTGGAAAGCGCCATTCTGAACCTTTGCCTGAACGCAAGTCAGGCAATTGACGGGCAGGGGGACATCCGCATCAAAGTGGCTAAATCCAGTGATGAAATGGCGATGATCGAAGTGGTGGATACAGGGTGCGGCATGGAGGAAAGCGTGGTGTCCCGATCGCTGGAGCCGTTCTTTACCGCGCGCAAGGACGGGCAGGGGACGGGGCTGGGCCTGTCGATGGTTTACGGTTTTATCAAGCAAACCGGCGGTGACATCCAGATTGACAGCACCCCCGGCGAAGGCACTTGCGTGCGCTTGATGTTGCCGCTGGAGGTGGCACAGAAAACGGCTGTGCCAACCCATGCATTGGGCAGGGCGCTGGTGGTCGAGGATGATCCATCCGAACTGACTGCCGCTACCGTTTTGATGCAACAGATCGGTTATGAGGTGACCCAGGCTGCCAGTTTTGCCGAGGCTGAAATCGCCATGCAATCCGCCCCGGACTTTGATGTTGTCCTAACCGACTTGCATCTGGATCAAGGCCACACTGGATGGAGTATCGCGCAATATTGCCTTGCCAACACCCAAAGCCGTGTCATTGTTGCTTCGGGCCGGATGCCGGAAACCCACCCCTATTCCAACCGGCATGATCCGCGCGTAAGCTGTATTGAAAAGCCGCTCACAGCAGAACTATTGACCAAAACCCTTCGGCTCGCACCGCAGCCATTTGCTGCAGCAGGCGCATAAATCTTTGTTCCTGAAATATCCCCCGAGCGGAGCGGAGAAACGCCCCGAAGGGGCCAAAATGATGTGTGCCGCAGGCACTCCGCTCGATAATACTACCCCGCTCGAACAGCTTGCAGATGCGCGTCAAACCCGTCGCTTTGCATCAAAGATTTACAGCGTCCAAACCGCTCGACCGAATAGGCCCAGAAATCTTCTGCCGGATTGCCGTCGGCGTACTGGATCAGCCCCCACAACGTCCACAACAGATCGCACATCGCCTTGTAGATCACCAGCCGGCCAACTTGTGCCGCTGTGGGGGCGGCCCCGAAATAGGCCCGCAACATTTCCATATCCTGCGCGTCGTCAAATCCACCCTCGACGGATAAATCCCCCAGATCCCACAGCGGATCATTCATACCGGAATATTCCCAGTCGATGATCCACATCTTGTCCCCGTCATCCAGAAAATTCTCGCACAACGGGTCGCAATGGCACGGGGCAAGCGGGGCGGGGTTATCGGCCAGAACCTGTTTCACGGGCTGGGCGGCTTTGACAACATCGCCGTAGCCGTCGGGCAAATTGGTGTCCTTGCCCGCAAGGATTTTCAAATAGTCGTCAATCATTGAAAACAGCTCGAACCGAAAGCGGAATTCCTGCCCCGAATTATGCAATCTGGCCAGTGCCACACCTGCCCGCGCGGGCGATCCTTTGCGGCTATTGAATCCCGCACCCGTCATAGTTTCGGCCTCGATACAACGGCTGATCATCACCCCGCTTTCGCCGTCCGCCCACAGGATTTCCGGCGACACACCCGCCGCCTGCGCTGCGCGTGCGTTGTGCAATTCAGTCGCGCGGTCGATGTAGTTCGAGGTGCCTTCACCCGGGATGCGGACAATCAGCTTTTCATGATTTGTTTCAATGCGGTAAACCAAGTTTGTTAATCCACCCAACCTTGTGGCCGTATAGCTGTCTATTCCCACGCCCCTGAATCGTGGCAGATTTTGCAGCGCCTCATGGACCGCTTGTTTGTTTTCGGGCATTTCATCCTCCTTTTCAGGATTTTAAACGATTATTCTCAGGGTCATACAGGGGCAAGCTCACGCGGGTGATTGCATGTTGCTCGCCAAATACCTCTAATGAAAATGCGGTCTTGTCGCACAAGGCCACGGGCAGATACCCGAGCATTATGCTTTTGCCCACCGTCGCCCCGAACGCAGTGCTGGAAACCAACGATACCACCTTGCCATCATGCAGGATCGTTTCTCCCCCGAACAGCGGCAGTTCAACGTCCGAGGTAAAGCAGCACAATTGCTTTTGCACCCCGTTCAGTTTTTGTTTTTCCAGCACCTCGCGCCCGATGAAATCCCCCTTGGATTTCAGATGCACGCGAAAGCCCAAGCCAGCTTCGATCGGCGTGTAATCCGGCGTGATATCTGCGCTCCAGTAAAGGTATCCCTTCTCCATCCGCAGCCCGTCAATCGCCCGATAGCCGATGTCGCGGATGCCATGTGCCGCGCCATGGTCACACAGTTGATCATAGACATGCAGGGCGTATTCCGTGGGCATATGCAGCTCCCACCCCAGCTCGCCAACATAACCGATGCGGATCGCCCGAACGGGGGCGGCACCGACGATGATGTCGCGGGCGGAGGCAAAGGGGAAGGCCCCGTTTGATACGTCGCTTTCGCTCGCCGCAGCCAACACGTCCCTCGCCTTTGGTCCCATGATGTTGATCACCGCGCGGGCCGAGGTGACTTCGATCAAGGTGGCTGATCCATCTGCGGGCAGGTGCTGCCTGATCCAGTCGCTGTCATGCACGCCAAAACCGGCACCGGTGACGATGTAGAAATGGTTTTCCGCCAGTCGGGTGATGGTCAGATCGGCCTCGATCCCGCCGCGCTCGTTACATAGCTGGGTATAGATCACGCTGCCAACCGGCTTGTCCATGTTAGAGACCGCCAGCCGTTGCAGCGCTTTCAGCGCCCCCGTGCCGACCAGTTCGAATTTCGCGAAACTGCTCTGGTCACACAGGGCCACACCTTCGCGCACCGCACGCTGTTCTTCTGCGGCATATTTCTTCCAGCCCGGATTCAGAAAATCCAGTTGGTCCACAGGCTCCACCCCAACGGGGGCAAACCACAGCGGGCGTTCCCAGCCGTTTTTACTGCCGTAGACAGCGCCCTTTTCCTTTA
>CAZIDQ010000059.1:0-6960 GCA_964538015.1 uncultured Marinosulfonomonas sp. | reverse complement strand
TCGGGCAGCAACTGGCGCACGAAATCGCCGGGGATACCTTGGTCGCCAAAGGGCAGGGTGTCGTCCTCGTAACCGCCAATCACCAGCCGCCCGCCCGCATCGGGTTTATAGTAAACCAGCCGGTCGGGATCGCGCAGGGTGGGCAGGTTATCGGGGAAATCGGGGATCGGTTCGGTGACGATATACTGGTGTTCCACCGCGCAGGCCGGAATATGCAGGCCCAGTTTTGCACCCAACTCGCGGCTCCACATGCCCGAGGCAAGGGTGACGGTATCGGCCTCGTATGTGCCATCCGTGGTGATCACCTCGGTCACGCGCCCCTTCACAACCGTGAAATCCAGCACCTTAATTCCCTGCTTCAACGTCGCCCCGTGCAGCCGTGCACCGGCTGCGATTGACTGGCACAGGCCCGCCGGATCGACATGGCCGTCTGACGGAATGAACGCGGCGCCCTCCAGTCCTGTTGTGTCGATATAGGGGAACAGCGCCTTGGCCTCGTCCGCTGTGATGATGTTCATCTCCAGATCAAAACTGCGCGCCATCGTAGCCAACCTGCGCGCCTCCAGCATCCGGTCCTTGGACGCGGCCAACCGCAAACTGCCCACCTTTTTCCAGTCGCTCGCCAGCCCCGTTTCCGCCTGCAACCCGTCATACATCGCGACCGAGCGTTGCAGCATCCGCGTGGTATTGCGCGAGGATCGCAATTGCCCCACCAACCCCGCCGCATGCCATGTCGCGCCTTCGGTCAGCGCGGCTTTTTCCAGCAAAACAACGTCTTTTTCGCCGCGTTTGGCCAAATGGTAGGCGATCGAGCATCCTATGATCCCGCCGCCAATGATCAGGTGTTTTGCTGAATGATCCGCCATTTACCCCCCTAACAGGTCCAACATTTCGCGGTGCAACTCCTTGGTCGCCGCCGCTACAACGCGTCCGTCCGATTGCAAGGTTAACGGCGCGCCGGACCAGTCTGTGATTACGCCCCCCGCGCCTTCAATCACCGGCACTAGTGGCAGATAATCATAGGGCTGCAGGTCGTAATCAATGCAGGCGTCCGCATGGCCCATCGCCACCAACATATGCGGATAGCCATCATAACTAAGCCGTTGTTCACGCCCCGACTGGCACAGGCGCCGGAACAGGTCCGGCGCATCCAGCGCGATTTTGTTGCCCTCGTTGATATAGACAAAGGCGTCTTTCAACGCCGTGACGTCTGATGTGGAAATCGCCGCGCCATTCACTGCCGCGCCATCCGCAGTGCCGGTGAAAACCTCGCCCAGTTCGGGCATCCGCACCACGCCCAGCTTTGGCACCCCGTCCTGCAACAACGCAATCAACATACTGTATAGCGGCATCCCCGATATGAAACTGCGGGTGCCGTCAATGGGGTCAATGATCCACAGCAGATCGCCGCCTTTGTCCTCATGCCCGAATTCCTCGCCCAGAATAGAGTGATCGGGGAAATGCTGCGCCAGTGCATCGCGGATCATCCGCTCGCAGGTCTGGTCGGCCACCGTCACCGGGCTGTCGTCGCCCTTGTGGATGATGTCCAGCTTCTGGCGGAAATAGCGTTTGGGGATGTCCTCGGCGGCGGCAGTGATGTCCAGAATGGTGTTCAGGTAGTGCTGCATATTCAGTGTTCTTTTTCATGGCCCGCTATCACAAGCGAGGTTTCATTTTCGCCCAGCATGTCGATGACGGCATCGGGCGGGGCGGTTTCGGTGATCAGAATGTCGATGCTGGCCGCGTCGTTGATTGCAATCGGGGCGCGGATGCCGAATTTAGAACTGTCAGCCAGCAGGATACGGGTCTGGGCGCGGGGCAGGGCCTCGGCCAGCAGGTCGGCCTCGTTGATGTCGTGCAGCATTACACCCACTTCGCAGTTGATCGCGCCAGCCGAAAACACCGCGTATTGCACATTGAAACGGCGGATAAACCCGATGGCATCCTGTCCGAATGCCCCGCCGTCATGGCCGCGCAATTCACCCCCGGCGAAAAACACGCGGTTGCCGTTGCGGGCGGCCAAGGTGCTGGCCACGGTCAGCGAATTGGTGACGACATACAGGTTGCGGTGGTTGTTCAGCGCCCGTGCCGCATAGGCCGAGGTCGAGCCGATATCCAGAAACAGCGAATCCCCGTCCTCGATGATCTGCGCCAGTTTTCCCGCGATTTGCCGCTTGGCCTCGGCGTTTTCATCCATGCGCGCCTGAAAGGGTTGTTCGGTCAGGGTCAGGTCTTCGGCCAACAGCACCCCACCATGCACTTTGCGCACTTGGGATTTTTCCTGCAACGCCTTGATATTGCGCCGGACTGTTTCGTCCGACACCCCCAGCCGTTCAGCCAGATACCCCACACGGCACGACCCGCCCGCAAGGCGCAGTTCTTTCAAAATTTCCTGTTCTCGATGGTTTGAACGGGTGGCTGTATTGGGCATTTCGGCCTCGGGTTTCAGGTTTTCGATTTTGCCAAGTTACGGCGCAAAACCTCAAAAGCCAACGAAAAACCAAAAGAATCCCACAGATATTCGGTAAAAATGTTGACGGATGCGGGGAATCGCCGCACCTTGAGCCCAAGGCGGGGCGAATCCCGTCACTGAAAACCTGGGAGGTGCCCGATGAGGCATATACTGAAACGCACCCTTATGGGGGCCGCTGTTGGTGCATTTGCCGCCACGGCGTCGCTGGCAGAGGTCGAATCTGCCGATCCATTGAAACTGACTTTGCATGACTGGTCCGGCCAGTTGATCAACACCCAGATCATGGGCGCTGTGCTGGAAGAGGCGGGCTATAACGTCGAATATGTGCAGGCCGATTACATCGCGCAATTTGCGGGCCTGAAAACCGGTGATCTGACGCTGGCGATGGAAATCTGGGCCACCACCGGCCAAGAGGCGCTGGACGAAGCTGTCGGCACCGGCAAGGTGGAAAACGTCGGCGAGACCGGCCTGCAAGCGATCGAGGAATGGTGGTACCCGCTGTATATGAAAGAGCGCTGCCCCGGTCTGCCCGACTGGAAGGCATTGCAGGCTTGCGCCAGTGAATTCGCCACACCGGAAACCGCGCCAAAGGGACGGTATGTTGGCGGGCCAGTCACTTGGGGCGGGTTTGATGACGAACGGGTCGAGGCCTTGGGGCTGGACTTTGAAGTGGTCCACGCGGGCACCGATGCGGCGCTGTTTGCCGAGCTGGAATCAGCTTATCAGCGGCAGGCGCCTGTCATTCTGTGGGTCTATGTTCCGCATTGGGCACCGGCAAAATATGAGGGCGAATTCGTGGAATTCCCCCCTTATTCGGCCGAGTGTTATTCGGACCCGTCCGTTGGTGTGAACCCCGACAAGGCCTATGATTGTGGCAAGCCACGCGGCCCGATCTGGAAGGCCGCATGGTCCGGCATGAAAGACAAATGGCCCGGCGCGCACAAGATCGTGCAGGCCTACACCCTGACCAACGAGGAAATGAGCGCGATGGTCGGCGACGTCGATCTGGACGGCAAATCCGTCGAGGATGTGGTGAACGCATGGATGGACGCCAATGAATCCCGCTGGCAGGGCTGGGTCGCACAATAAACGATCTGCGGGGCCGGCTATGGCTGGCCCCGCAACACCTTGAATACAGGCTAAATGAATGACCCACCCCGCAAAACTTGTCTGCAGAAACCTGTGGAAACTATACGGCACGATCCCGTCGCAGATGCTGGACAGCCAGCACTTTTCGCCGACGGATGACGAGTTGAAGAAGCTTGGCGTGATAGGGGCGGTCAAACACGCTGATCTGGAAATCGAGGCGGGCGAGATTTTTGTGATTATGGGGCTGTCCGGCTCGGGCAAATCCACGCTGGTGCGCTTGCTGTCGGGGCTGATCGAACCCACCATGGGCGAGATAGATATCGACGGGCAGGACATGTTGAAGATGTCCGAACGCGAATTGATCGAGTTGCGCCGCCACAAAATGGGCATGGTGTTTCAACACTTTGCCCTGTTGCCGCATCTGACGGTTTTGCAAAACGTCGCCTTTCCGCTGAGTATTCAGGGGCAACGCAAATCCGCAGCCGAAGCCCGCGCGCTGGAGGTGATCGAGCTGGTCGGCCTGAAGGGGCGCGAAGGTTATTTCCCGCGTGAATTATCCGGTGGGCAGCAACAACGGGTCGGGATTGCGCGCTCCTTGGCGGTCGAGCCGGAAATCTGGTTTCTGGACGAGCCGTTTTCCGCATTGGACCCGCTGATCCGCCGCGAGATGCAGGATGAATTTCTGCGCCTGCAAGGGATGCTGAAGAAAACCATCGTCTTTATCACCCATGATTTTGACGAGGCAATCCGCCTTGCCGACCGCATCGCGATTATGAAAGACGGCCACATTATCCAGATCGCCACGCCCGAGGAACTGGTGCTGAATCCGGCAGATGACTACGTGCAGGAATTCACCCGCCACGTGCCGCGCGACAAGGTGCTGAGTGTGGGCGCGGTGATGGAAGCGGGGGCTGACGGTGGGGGTGATGGTATTCCGGTTAACACCAAGATTTATGAGGTGGCCTCGCAGGTGGTTGCGGCGGGTACGCCCCTGAAAGTGATTGATGAAAACGGACAATCCGTTGGCGCGATTGATGCGCAGCGGGTGATTGACGTGCTGGTGGGGAACGGGGCCTGATATGGCGCAGGTCTCTCCCAAATCCATGATCTGGCTGGGGCTGTTTGCCCTGACGTGGCTGTTGGCCACCTTCGGCCAAGGCTGGCTGGAAGCGGCAGGTCTGGGCTGGGCCATGCAATACCCCGATGCGTGGGTGATCCCGCTAAAGGACAGCATATCGGCGGCGATGAAATGGCTGGTCGAGGAGGCAACCTTCGGCCTGTTTACCTTCACCGAATTCACCCGCGGTATCAGTTGGATGATCGAGCAGCCCTATAACCTGGCCCGCGCCCTGCTGGCCGAAGGATTTGTCGAAGGACACGGGCGCCGCGCGGTGCAACTGGTGCCGCCGTTCAGCTGGATCGCGGTCACGGCGGGGGTGGTGGCACTGGGTCATTACGCGCGCGACTGGCTGCTGGCCGCCATCGTTGGCGCGGCGTTCCTGTATCTGGCGGTGTTCGGGCAATGGGAAAGCGCGATGGTGACGCTGGCCTCGGTGGTGATCGCGGTGCCGATCGGGGTTGCGGGCGGGCTGTTTCTGGGCATCACGGCCTATCGTCACCCGTCGTTTGAACGCATCCTGAAGCCAATTCTGGACCTGATGCAAACCATCCCGATTTTCGCCTATCTGGTGCCGATCCTGTTCATGTTCGGCTTTGGTCCCGTATCGGCGCTGGTCGCCACCGTGATCTATGCCATGCCGCCAATGGTGCGGATCACCACCATGGCGCTGCACGCGGTTGATCCCGAGATCAAGGATTTCGGCGTGATGTCCGGCTGCACGCGGCGGCAGATGACGTGGCGGGTGCTGGTGCCCTCGGCAAGGGCCAGCCTGATGGTGGGGGTCAATCAGGTGATCATGCTGTCGCTGAACATGGTGATCATCGCCAGTATGATCGGGGCAGGGGGGCTTGGTTTTGACGTGCTATCCGCCTTGCGCCGCCTGAACATCGGTGGCGGGTTCGAGGCCGGCATCGCGATCGTCATTCTGGCGGTGGCGATTGACCGGCTGTCACAGGCCTTTGCCGGGCGCGCCACCACATTCACCCCGCCGCCCAAAGGCGACACATGGATCAAGCGCCATCCGCGCAGCATGATCGTAGCCGTCATCCTGCTGGTCTCATACGGGGTTGGCTTGATCCTGCCTGCCGTGCAGACCTATCCAGATGCCGCCACCCTGACCACCGGCAAGTTCTGGGACAACGGGGTGAAATATCTGAACATCAATTTCTATGACCAGTTCGAGGCGATCAAACTGTTCTTCCTGCAAGGGTTCCTGCTGCCGGTAAAACGGTTCTTCCTTGGCATCCCGTGGGTCTGGGCCATTGCCATGGTCACTGCCATCGGCTGGACCTTTGGCGGCTGGAAACTGGCGCTGATGAACCTGCTGATGGCCGGATTCATCGCGACAACCGGCATGTGGGAAAAGGCGATGATCACGGTTTACCTGTGTGGCACATCCGTGGTGATCGCCAGCATGATCGGCATCCCCTTGGGGGTTCTGGCGGCGGTAAACGCGCGGGCGGGCAGCGTGATTGGCGTGCTCATCGACACGCTGCAAACCCTGCCCAGTTTTGTCTATCTGATCCCCGTGGTGATGCTGTTTCGCATCGGTGATTTCACCGCCATGGTCGCCATCGTCCTATACGCCGTGGTGCCTGCCGTGCGCTATGCCGCTCACGGCGTGCGCTCGGTCAGTCCAGAGTTGATCGAGGCGGGCGTGGTCTCGGGTTGCACCAAGCGCCAGTTGCTGTCGCGTATCCGCCTGCCACTGGCCTTGCCGGAAATCCTGCTGGGGCTGAACCAGACGATTATGCTGGCACTGTCCATGCTGGTGATCACCGCATTGGTCGGCACACGCGATCTGGGGCAAGAGGTCTATATCGCCCTGACCAAAGCCGACACAGGGCGCGGATTGGTCGCCGGTTTTGCCATTGCATTCATCGCGATAATTGCTGACAGAGTGATCAACGCGTCGGCCAAATCCGCGCGGATCAGATATGGATTGGAAAGCACAAATGGATAATGCAACCGCCCTAAAACGCATCAAATCTCTGCCGATTTGGCAAGGGGATATCAGCACTGAACCTTTGGGTGGCGGGCGCACCAATCTGAACTTTACAGTCAGCGACAACTCCGGCCGCTTTGTGGTCCGTTTTGGCGAGGATTTGCCGGAACACCAACTGCTGCGGTTTAACGAACTTGCTGCCAGTCAGGCTGCCCATGCCGCTGGATTGTCGCCCAAGGTTGTGCATGTCGAAGACGGGCTGACCGTGATCGACTATATCGACGCCAAAACGCTGGATGAACCCGATGTGGCCGACCCCGATATGCTGGCCCG
>CAZIDQ010000058.1:0-14132 GCA_964538015.1 uncultured Marinosulfonomonas sp. | reverse complement strand
ACTGCTTCAGCATTTCATCCACCAGCGTGGTTTTGCCGTGGTCAACGTGAGCGATGATAGCGATATTTCGCATGTCCATAAGAATAAGCCTTTTCGGGATGTTTGAGGCGCGCATAACCTGCCTTTGCGCCAAAGGAAAGCCCTTAGTGTGTTGCCGAGTTGGAAAAAAGGTGGATAATCAGGATTCCGGCAAGGATCATCGAAATACCCAGCACGGCGGGCAGGTCAAGTTTCTGGCCGTAAACCAGATAGGCGATCACGGCGATAAAGACGATGCCAAGGCCGGACCAGATGGCATAGACAATGCCGATCTGCATGTATTTCAGCGTATAGGCCAGCAGATAGAATGACAGCGCATATCCGATCACCACAATTACGGACGGACCAAGGCGGGTGAACTGCTGGCTGGCCTGCAGCGCAACGGTGCCGATGGTCTCGGAAATGATGGCAAGAACCAGATAGATATAGGCGGTGGTCATTTTGGCGGCTTTCGGTTTGTGATCAGGGTAAGTTAAACGATTGCAGGCGGAGGGCTTGTCTGAAACCGGCATGGCGCGGTCGCGAATGAAAAAAGGGCAGCCGGAAGGCTGCCCTCAGGATCAAAAAATGCGTGCTGTATTAGCCGACCAGCGCCTTGTTCAGGTTGGTGTCGATGGCTTCAAGGAAACCTTCGGTGGTCAGCCATTTTTGCTCAGGGCCAACCAGCAGCGCCAGATCTTTGGTCATCTGGCCGCTTTCAACCGTGTCGACAACCACTTTTTCCAGCGTTTCGGCAAAGCTCATCAGTTGGGCGTTGTCGTCCAGTTTGGCGCGGTGCTTCAACCCGCCGGTCCAAGCATAAATCGACGCGATCGAGTTGGTCGAGGTTGCTTCGCCCTTCTGGTGCTGGCGGTAGTGGCGGGTGACGGTGCCGTGGGCTGCTTCGGCCTCGACGATTTTTCCATCTGGCGTCATCAGCTGGCTGGTCATCAGGCCAAGCGAGCCAAAGCCCTGTGCCACGGTGTCCGACTGAACGTCGCCATCGTAGTTTTTACAGGCCCAGACGAATTTGCCCGACCATTTCATTGCGGCGGCAACCATGTCGTCGATCAGGCGGTGCTCATAAGTGATGCCTGCAGCTGCAAATTTATCAGCGAATTCAGCGTCGAATATTTCCTGAAACAGATCCTTGAAACGGCCGTCATAGGCCTTGAGGATGGTGTTTTTGGTCGACAGATACACCGGCCAGCCCAGTTTCAGACCATAGTTCATCGAGGCGCGGGCAAAATCGCGGATGCTGTCATCGCGGTTGTACATGCCCATGAACACACCGGCGGAAGGCGCGTCGTAGACTTCTTTTTCGATCACGGTGCCGTCTTCGCCAACGAATTTCATCGACAGTTTACCAGCGCCCGGATAGCGGAAATCGGTGGCCTTGTACTGGTCACCAAAGGCGTGGCGGCCAATGACAATCGGGTCGGTCCAGCCGGGCACAAGGCGCGGCACGTTCTTACAGATGATCGGCGCACGGAAAACAACGCCGCCCAGAATGTTGCGAATGGTGCCGTTGGGCGAACGCCACATTTCCTTCAGGCCGAATTCTTCGACGCGGGCCTCGTCGGGGGTGATGGTCGCACATTTTACGCCAACGCCGTATTTCTGGATCGCGTGGGCCGCATCAATGGTGATCTGGTCGTTTGTTTCGTCGCGCACTTCCATGCCCAGATCGTAATATTTAAGATCAATATCCAGATAGGGCAGGATCAGCTTTTTCTTGATGAAATCCCAGATGATACGGGTCATTTCGTCGCCGTCGAGTTCAACGACGGGGTTTTCTACCTTGATCTTGGTCATAGGGTGCTCCGGTTTGATATGGATTCGCTTGCCAGCCTTCTAGCGCAAAGACGGGCGGGTGAAAAGACTGTATGCGGTCGTATACCGAAAAGTGACAATTAGACGGCTGGTGCCAATCAGGATTTTGCCTTGTCCAGTCCTGAAAGGTAGACCCGTGCCCGCCGGTCCGCTTTGCGCACGCGCACGGCGGTTAGAAAAGCCTCTTGGGTGGTGACAGAATCCGCCCCCAGAATTTCGGAAATTTTGCCGACGATCATATCGTCGTCATGTTCATCCGCCGCTTTCAACGCGTCCTTGGCCAGTTCGTCGGCCAGATCCTCGATAATACCCATGTTCAGGCTACCTTGTGGTTTCGGTCAGGCGACGACGCACATAGGTTTCGACGTTGCCTTGCAACGTGTCCATATGTTCGTCCTCAAAGAAATGGCCGGAGCCTTCAATTTCCTGATGGGTGATGGTGATGCCCTTTTGCTCGTGCAGCTTTTCGACCAGCAGTTGGGTATCTTGCGGCGGGGCCACGCGGTCGGCCGTGCCGTTGATGATCAGACCCGAGGCCGGGCAGGGCGCAAGGAAGCTGAAATCATACATGTTGGCGGGCGGCGAAACGCTGATGAAACCGGTGATTTCGGGGCGACGCATCAGCAGTTGCATGCCGATCCACGCACCAAATGAAAATCCGGCGACCCAGCAATGTTTGGAATTGGGGTTCAGGGTTTGCAGATAATCCAGCGCGGATGCCGCATCGGACAATTCGCCAACGCCTTGGTCATATTCGCCCTGGCTACGGCCCACGCCACGGAAATTGAACCGCAACACGGTAAAGCCCATGTTGTAGAAGGTGTAATGCAGGTTATAGACCAGCCGGTTGTTCATCGTGCCGCCGAACTGTGGGTGCGGGTGCAAAACGATGGCGATGGGGGCGTCTTTGGCCTTTTGCGGGTGGTAGCGACCTTCCAGGCGGCCTTCGGGGCCGGGGAATATGACTTCGGGCATTCTTGTCGTCCTCTTATCTGGCGTGGGCGCGTTGACTGTATATCAATGGCACCTTAGACCTTTTCCATAACCGGTGAATTGCGGTCAGGGGGTTTATTGGGAAGTAAGCGTCGTGGCGGCGAAGGTCAATATATTTGGGGGTGAATAGCAATGAAACTCAGCACAAAGGGCAGATATGCAATGGTTGCACTGGCCGATCTGGCGATTCAGCCGGATGGCGGACTGGTATCCTTGGCCGAAATTTCGGCACGCCAAGATATTTCGCTGCCCTATCTGGAGCAGTTGTTCGTGAAGCTGCGGCGCGCCGGTCTAGTGGAATCTGTACGCGGGCCGGGTGGGGGATATCGTTTGACGCGCAACCCGTCCGAGGTCCGGATTTCGGATGTGATGGTGGCTGTGGATGAAACTGTATCGGCGATGCACACGGGCGCCGGGGCCAAGGGGGCGGCGTCGGGATCAAAGGCGCAGTCGATGACCAACCGGTTGTGGGAAGGGCTGTCGGCGCATGTTTATGTGTTTTTGCACCAGACGCGCCTGTCGGATGTGATTGCCAACGAGCTTGCGCCCTGTCCGGCGGTTCCACACCTGTTCGAGGTGGTGGACGACAAATAGGGATTGTGCCGCGCTACGCGCGTCACCCCGGGCGCACACCCCTGCGGGGCGCGCGCCCTTAGCCTCCGGCGGAGGTATTTATGAAAAGAAGAAGAGAGGGGCCGCGCTATGAAGCGGACATATCTGGATTGGAACGCAACGACGCCTTTGCGTGATGAGGCGCGGGCAGAGATGATTGCGGCGATGGATGTGGCCGGTAATCCGTCCAGCGTGCATTTCGAGGGGCGCGCAGCACTAGGGATTGTGGCGCGGGCGCGGGCGCAGGTGGCAGCGGCGTTCGGGGCCGAGGGGGCGGATGTGATTTTCACGGCCAGTGCGACCGAAGCGGCGGCGCTGGCGATGGCGGGTAAGGATTTGCATTGCGGCGCGGTGGAACATGACGCGGTGGCGGCGTGGTGTGTGGCGGATTTGCCGGTGGACGCAGACGGGCGGGTGACGGTGGCTGATCCGGCCAAGGCGGCGTTGCAGATGGCCAACAGCGAAACCGGTATATTGCAGGATTTGCCCGAAGGATTGGCGCTGACCGATGCGACGCAGGCCTTTGGCAAACTGCCATTTGCGTTCAACTGGTGCGGGGCTAAAATGGCACTGATCTCGGCGCACAAGCTGGGCGGACCCAAGGGCGTGGGCGCGTTGGTGGTAAAACGCGGCAGCGACGTAAGCGCGCAGGTTAAAGGCGGCGGTCAGGAAATGGGGCGGCGTGCGGGCACCGAAAATGTCATAGGAATAGCGGGTTTTGGCGCGGCAGCCGAGGTAGCAGCGGCGGATTTGGCGCGCGGAATCTGGGACGAAGTGGCCGAAATTAGAAAGATTCTAGAAATTTCGCTGGCAGAATCGGAAAAAGATACTATTTTTGTCGGGAATGGAGTCGCGCGGCTTCCGAACACCTCTTGTTTTGCCCTGCCGGGTTGGAAAGGCGAGACACAGGTGATGCAGATGGATCTGGCCGGCTTCGCGGTTTCCGCCGGTTCGGCCTGCTCATCGGGCAAAGTGCGGGCCAGTCGTGTTTTGCAGGCGATGGGGTTTGACGACACCATTGCTGCCAGCGCGATCCGGGTCTCGATCGGGGCGGCGACGACAAAGGAAGATGTGCAGCGCTTTGCAAAAGCATGGGGGGCTGCGGCGAAAAAGTTTAAGGCGCGTCATGGCGCGGAATGAAGGAAACGAAATGGCTGCAACAGGCGATATGATTGCGAAAGAGGGTGTCGAGGAAGAAACCGTTGATGCGGTGCGCACCCTTGCCGACAATTACAAATACGGCTGGGAAACCGATATCGAGATGGAATACGCCCCCAAAGGCGTGAACACGGATATCGTGCGGCTGATTTCTGAAAAGAACGAAGAACCCGAATGGATGCTGGAATGGCGTCTGGCCGCATTCGAGCGCTGGAAGCAGTTGAAAGAACCCACATGGGCGCTGCTGAACTACCCCGATATTGATTTTCAGGACATCTATTATTACGCCCGCCCCAAGTCGATGGAGGTCAAACCGAAATCGTTGGACGAGGTGGACCCGAAACTGTTGGCGACCTATGAAAAGCTGGGTATCCCGCTGAAGGAACAGATGATTTTGGCCGGTGTCGAGGGCGCCGAGGCCACGCCAGCCGACGGGCGCAAGGTGGCGGTGGATGCGGTATTTGATTCCGTTTCCGTGGGCACCACATTCCAGAAAGAACTGGCCGAGGCGGGCGTGATTTTCTGCTCGATCTCGGAAGCGATCCGCGAGCATCCCGAACTGGTGAAGAAATATCTGGGCACCGTGGTGCCGGTTTCCGACAATTTTTATGCCACCCTGAACAGTGCGGTATTTTCCGACGGATCCTTCGTTTACATCCCGCCCGGCGTGCGCTGCCCGATGGAGCTGTCGACCTATTTCCGCATCAATGCCGAAAACACCGGCCAGTTTGAACGCACCCTGATCATTGCCGACAAGGGCAGCTATGTTAGCTACCTTGAGGGCTGTACCGCGCCCAAACGTGATGTGGCGCAATTGCACGCCGCTGTGGTGGAGATCATCATCGAGGAAGACGCCGAGGTGAAATATTCCACCGTGCAAAACTGGTATCCGGGCGATGAGGACGGCAAGGGCGGGATTTACAATTTCGTCACCAAACGCGCCGATTGCCGTGGGGATAATGCCAAGATCATGTGGACTCAGGTCGAAACCGGGTCCGCCGTGACATGGAAATATCCCAGCTGCATTTTGCGCGGGGATAACACGCAGGGCGAATTCTACTCGATCGCCATCACCAACAACTACCAGCAGGCCGATACCGGCACCAAAATGGTGCATCTGGGCAAGAACTCGAAATCGCGGATCGTCTCCAAGGGGATTTCGGCGGGGCATGCGCAGAACACCTATCGCGGGCTGGTGTCGATGCATCCCAAGGCGAAAAACTCGCGCAATTATACCCAGTGCGACAGCCTGTTGATCGGCGATAAATGCGGGGCGCATACGGTGCCTTATATCGAGGTGAAGAACAATTCATCGCGGGTTGAGCATGAGGCGACAACCTCCAAGGTGGATGACGAACAGATGTTCTATTGCCGCCAGCGCGGCATGGACGAGGAAGAGGCGGTGGCGCTGATCGTCAACGGCTTTGCCAAGGAAGTGCTGCAGGCCCTGCCGATGGAATTTGCGATGGAAGCGCAGGCACTGGTGGCGATTTCGCTTGAGGGGTCTGTGGGGTAGATTGATGTGGAGGCAGGAACATAGGCAACACAATGTGCGTGCGTTTGGCAGCGATGCCACGGCCGTATTTGTTGCGTTTTTGGCAGCCACTGCTGGCGTTATGGGCGTTTGTGTCTGGCTGCTGGACGGGCTTTTGACATTAGAGCAAATGAGCGGAGTTGCCTTTGTTGCGGGATTGATTGTTGCGAGTGTCTATGGGGTGCGGATGGCGGGGCAGCGTGAACAAAAAGTGTTGAATAACGCGCGTGAACGCCAACGAAATAAAGAAGCCCAAACCCAAAAACAGATCGATGCCATGCAGCGAGGCAATTCCAAAATACCTGAGGTGAAAAGATGACTACAACTGCCATCCCCAAACGCCTTCCACCGCCAGAACCGATCCGCCTCCTGATGACGGCGTTTATGGCGTTGATCAAAGGCGCGGTGATCTCGGCCATCGTGATTGCGCCGTTTTTGCCCATTTGGGTGGCTGTGGGGACAACCCTTGCCTTTACCACCTTCTGCGTCTGGCTGGCCCATAAAAAGGGACCGGGCGTGGGGCTGATTGACCGCAAGAAACCCGCGCAAACCTCCATTGAAAATCCCGATGGCTGTTATCCAAAAGTGAAAAGGTGACCAAAATGCTTACAACAACCACCCCTACAATCGAAGGCCGCAAAATTACTGCCTACCACGGTATCGTCACCGGCGAGACCATCATGGGCGCCAATATCATGCGCGATATTGTGGCCTCGATCACCGATATTGTTGGCGGCCGATCCGGCACTTACGAGGCAAAGCTGCAAGAAGGCCGCGAGATCGCCTTGCGGGAAATGCAGCAACGCGCCATGGCCGAAGGTGGCAACGCCGTTGTCGGTGTCGATCTGGATTACGAAGTTCTGGGCAAGACCGGTTCAATGCTGATGGTTTCGGCAACCGGCACTGCAGTCACTGTCGAGTAAGGGGTAAAACATGGCAGATGTAACCACCGGTAATAAAATGGAAAAACCCGAGCTGACCTTCCCGCCCGAGGAGTCGGCGCTGATCCGTGACGCCTATGCCAAGGCGGATGTCATTCTGGAATATGGCAGCGGTGGCTCGACGGTTCTGGCGGCGGAAATGGAAGGGAAAACCATTTTCTCGGTCGAGAATGATAAATTCTGGGCGCGTTCGATGCGGCGGTACTTTGTACAGAACCCACCCAAATCCAGTGTCGAAATGATCTGGGTCGATACAGGAAAAACCAAAAAATGGGGTTGGCCGGCCGATACGGAAAAATGGATGAACTATGCCAACTACCCGCTGCAAGTCTGGGACCGCGAGGATTTTGTGCAACCCGATGTGGTGCTGATTGACGGGCGGTTCAGGATTGGTTGCGCGCTTGCCACGCTCTACCGCACGAAAAAAACCGTCACCGTTTACATCGACGACTATGTTGGTCGCAACCGTTATCGCGTGATTGAAAACTATCTGGGCGAACCTGTTTTTACAGGGCGCATTGCCAAATTCACTGTTAAACCAAATAAATTTCCAGCGGAAAAAATGCTGGAAATTGTGCAACTGATGATCGCCCCCTGATGGGCCGGAAATGGACGATAAAATGCTGAAAATCAATAACCTGCACGTCAAACTTGAAGACGAGGACAAGCAAATCCTGAAAGGCGTCGATCTGGAAATCGGACCTGGGCAGGTGCATGCGATTATGGGGCCGAACGGCTCGGGTAAATCGACGATGTCCTATGTGCTGTCTGGGCGTTCCGGCTATGAGGTGACCGAAGGGTCTGCCACGCTGGACGGGGTTGAATTGCTGGATCTGGACCCCGAGGAACGCGCTGCGATGGGGCTGTTTTTGGCGTTCCAGTATCCTGTGGAAATCCCCGGTGTGGGCAACATGACCTTTCTGCGCACCGCTGTGAACGCACAGCGCAAGGCACGTGGCGAAGACGCGCTGTCGGCGGGGGAATTCCTGAAGGTGATCCGCGCCAAGGCAAAGACGCTGAAAATCGACGCCGATATGTTGAAGCGCCCCGTCAATGTGGGTTTCTCGGGTGGCGAGAAGAAGCGCAACGAAATCCTGCAAATGGCGATGCTGGAGCCCAAGATGTGCATTCTGGATGAAACCGATTCCGGTCTGGATGTGGATGCGATGAAACTGGTTTCCGAAGGCGTGAATGCCCTGCGTGACGGCAAGCGGTCATTTCTGGTTATCACGCATTATCAACGGCTTCTGGATCATATCAAACCTGACGTGGTGCATATCATGGCCAATGGACGGATGATCAAATCCGGCGGTCCCGAACTGGCGCTTGAAGTCGAGAAAAACGGCTATGCCGATATTCTGGCGGAGGTTGCCTGATGGAATCCGCCCGCAAACTGGCGCAGGAACGGCTGGCCGCAATGGGCCTGCCGCAGCGCCGCGATGAATACTGGAAATATACCCGCCCCGATCTGCTGACCACCGATGACGTGGCACCGGCCGCAATCCTTAATCTGGACGAAGCCCCGCTGTTTGACGCCATAGACCGGCTGAAAATCGTGTTTGTCGACGGGGTGTTTGATGCCGATGCGTCCGACGATCTGTCGATGGCAGGGATCGAGATTGCCTTGCTGAAAGACGCGCCGGACTGGGCCGATGCACTCTATGGCACGCTTGAGGCCGCTGGCCAAAAACCCGTTGCCCGCCCGCTGGCCGCCCTGAACAGCGCCAACGCCCGCGAAGGCGTGGTGATCCGTGCCATAGGCAAGACCGCAAAGCCCGTCAGCATGATTTATGTCCGCAAATCAGAGGCTTCGGATGTAATGCTACACCATGTTATCCGCGTGGAAGAGGGCGCTGATCTGACCATTCTGGAAAATGGCCCCGCTGGTGCGCGGTTCAATTCGGTGATGGAAGTGGACATTGCCGACAAAGGTGCCTTCCACCATGTCCGTGCCATGGGACGCGACCATGAACGCCGCGCGGCCACGCATATTTTCGGGCGGTTGGGGCATGAAAGCAAATTCAAAAGCTTTACCATGACGGTCAACGGCAAGCTAACCCGCAACGAAGTAGTGTTGGAGCTGACCGGCGACGATGCTGTGGCACATGTGGCCGGTGCCGCGATGGGTGATGGTGATTTCCTGCATGACGACACGGTGTTCATCACCCACGACAGTCTGAATTGCGAAAGCCGTCAGGTGTTCAAAAAGGTGCTGCGCAATGGCGCAACCGGCGTGTTTCAGGGTAAAATTCTGGTAAAAGCCGGTGCCCAGAAAACCGATGGCTATCAAATGAGCCAATCACTGTTGCTGGATGACGAGGCACAGTTTTTCGCCAAGCCCGAGCTGGAGATTTACGCCGATGACGTGATGTGCAGTCACGGTTCAACCACCGGCGCGATTGACGATGAGGCAATGTATTACCTGCGCTCGCGCGGGGTGCCCAAGGTGGACGCGCAAGATATGCTGGTGCTGGCCTTTATGACCGACGCAATAGACGAGATTGAGGACGAGGCAATCGCCGACGACATCCGCGCCCGTCTTGAGGGCTGGCTGGCCCGTCACAGGGGCTGATACCATGGCGTTGACAGGGGACATCGTTGCAACCTATCGCGGGCCGGGCAGGGTGGTGAAACGCCTGCTGGAAAAGGGCCGTAGCGAACCTTTTGCGCTGTCCCTTGCGATGGCGGGGTGTGTGGTGGCTTTTGTCGCGCAATGGCCGCGCATCTCGCGGGAATCCTACCTGCAAGGGGCCGAGAGCGAGGGCGCTTTGTCCTATTACTCGGCCTTTATTGCGCTGGTGTTCATCATGCCGGTGATCCTTTATGTGCTGGCCGCTGTGTCGCATCTGGTGGCGCGATTGATGGGCGGGCAGGGCAGTGGATATGGCGCACGGATTGCGGTGTTCTGGGCCTTTCTGGCGGCATCACCTTTGTTTTTGTTTCACGGCATGGTGGCCGGTTTTATCGGGCCGGGACAACAGCAATCCATTGTCGGGTTTCTGTGGTTCGTGGTGTTTGTCTGGTTCTGGATCGCAGGGTTGCGACAGGCGGAATGGGGTAGAAAATGAGTTATGATGTAAACGAAATCCGCAAGGATTTTCCTATTCTGTCCCGGCAGGTCAACGGCAAGCCGCTGGTCTATCTGGACAACGGTGCCTCGGCGCAAAAGCCGCAGGCGGTGATTGACGCCATCACGCGCGGCTATGCTGAAGAATATGCCAATGTTCACAGAGGGTTGCATTACCTTTCCAATCTGGCCACCGATAAATACGAGGCCGTGCGCGGCATCATCGCGCGGTTCCTGAATGTGGCGGATGAACGCGAAATCGTGCTGAATTCGGGCACCACCGAGGGGATTAATATGGTCGCCTATGGCTGGGCGATGAACAATCTGAAGGCCGGTGATGAGATTATCCTGTCGGTGATGGAACACCACGCCAATATCGTGCCGTGGCATTTCCTGCGTGAACGCATGGGTGTGGTGCTGAAATGGGTTGATATTGATGCGGTTGGCGATCTGGACCCGCAAAAGGTGATCGACGCCATCAACGACAAAACCCGCCTGATTGCGGTGACGCACATGTCCAATGTGCTGGGCACGGTGGTGGATGTGAAAACCATCTGTCATGAGGCCCGCGCGCGCGGCATTCCTGTGCTGGTGGATGGATCACAAGCCACGGTGCATATGCCGGTGGATCTGGCCGACATCGGTTGTGATTTCTACCCGATCACGGGGCATAAGCTGTATGGCCCGTCGGGGTCCGGCGCGATTTATGTGCGCAAGGAACGGATGGCCGAAATGCAGCCCTTTATGGGCGGCGGCGACATGATCCGCGAGGTCAGCCGCGATGAAGTCAGCTATAACGATCCGCCGATGATGTTCGAGGCCGGAACACCAGGCATCGTGCAGACCATCGGGTTTGGCGTGGCGCTGGAATACATGATGGCGCTGGGGATGGACAATATTGCCGCCCACGAACGCCACCTGCGCGATTACGCACGCGCGCGGCTGGATGGGTTGAACTGGCTGAACGTGCAAGGGCAATCCGCCACCAAGGGCGCGATTTTCTCGTTCACCATGGAGGGGGCGGCGCATGCGCATGACCTGTCGACCGTGCTGGACAAAAAAGGCGTGGCCGTGCGGGCAGGGCATCACTGCGCCCAGCCGTTGATGGAGCATCTGGGCGTTCCAGCCACCGCGCGGGCGTCTTTCGGTCTGTATAACACCACCGACGAGGTGGATGTGCTGATTGATGCGCTGGAGCTGTGTCACGAGTTGTTTGCCTAGCCAACAGGCCAATCTTACCGGTTTTGCCAAGATTATCGGCGATACCCCGCCTATGGCCGATTAAAACCGTTCTAAACTTGACCTACATCAAAGAAATGAACGTTAGATATTCACTACCATGAATGTGATTGGCTTATAACCTGACTCGATTCTTTCGGATATGCAGGGAGGGGATGATATGCGTTTTCTTGAATGGCGAAACGGTGTGACGGCAGGGGTGATGCTGTTGGCGATGTCTTTTGGGACCTACGCACAGCAATCAACCACGTCGGACGCTCCGGAAATTCCGGTAGGGGCAACCAGCACCGCCGACCACAGCAAATTCGCGATCCTGCAACGGGATTTCACATCCGGCCCCGAGGTGACATCGGCCTGTCTGACCTGCCACACCGAGGCAGACGACCAGATGATGCACTCGATCCACTTCAAATGGGAATTCGAGAATCCAAAAACCGGCCAACTGCTGGGCAAGCGCAATGTGATCAATTCGTTCTGCGGCAATGTCGCCGGAAACGAGCCACGCTGCACATCCTGCCATGCCGGTTACGGCTGGGACGATATGTCCAACCCGCCGCCACGCCAATCCACGGTTGGCACCGGCTGGGATGAAACGCTTCCACGCCCAACGCCAGCCAGCGGGCAGAACAATGCGGTGGATTGTCTGGCCTGTCACGATCGCTCGGGTCAATACACCAAAGCCGCCACATTGGCTGGCCACCCGCCGCTAAACCCTGTGCCGGACGGATTGAAAACCATCACCGGCGCCAAAGCATGGGCCGTGGATCTGAAACGCGCCGCCCAAAGCGTTGGTCCGACAGGGCGCGACAATTGCGGCAACTGCCATTTTTACGGCGGGGGCGGCGATAATGTGAAACACGGCGATCTGTCCTCGGCGCTGTATGATCCGGCCAAAGAGGTGGACGTGCATATGGCTTCGGACGGGTTGAACTTTACCTGTTCCACCTGCCACATCAGCGATCAGCACCAGTGGCCGGGCAGCCGTTACGATGCAATGGCAACCGATCCCCACGGCACCGGCAAACCGGGCGAGACCCGCACCGCCGCCACCTGTGAAAGCTGCCATTCCAATCGGCCCCACCCTGTGTCCGGTGTGCTGACCGGCATCAAGGGGCTGAAACTGAACGACCACACCGACAAGGTGGCCTGCCAAACCTGCCACATTCCGGAATTTGCCCGCGGCGGTGTTGCCACCAAAACCCTGTGGGATTGGTCAACCGCCGGTCAACTAGACAACGGCCAGATGATCAAACGCGAGGAATTCACCCAGTCGGACGGCAAGGAACTGCACACCTACCTGTCCACCAAGGGCGATTTCGAGTGGGGCGAGGACGTGGTTCCCTACTACAGCTGGTTCAACGGCACCGTGGAATACACCCTGCCGGAAGCCACGATTGACCCGACCAAATCGGTTGAAATTAACCATATCTATGGTGAATCGGGTGATCCCGATTCCCGTATCTGGCCCTTCAAACGGATGGTTGGGCGCCAGGCCTATGATTCAGGCTTTAACAAACTGGCCTATAGCCATGTCTGGGGCCCCGATACCGACACCGCGTTTTGGACCAACTTTGACTGGGCCAAGGCGATCGAGGCGGGTATGAAAGCCGCCGGATCGGAATATTCCGGTGAATTCGGTTTTGTCGATACGCATATGTACTGGCCCACCACCCATATGGTCGCCCCCGCCGACAAGGCGCTGGAGTGTCAGGACTGCCACGCCGAAGACGGGCGTCTGGACGGGCTGGACGGCTTCTATATGCCGGGCCGTGCACCGCTGTCGATGGCGGGGATGCTGGGCATCCTGATGGTACTGGCATCCTTGCTGGGGGTTGTCGGACACGGGCTGCTGCGTAAATTCAGTTCTAAAGGCAAGGGAGAAAGCCATGAGTAAACGTCAGGTCAAAATCTACCCGCGCTTTGAACGGATGTGGCACTGGACACAGGTTCTGTTGATATTGGTCTTGCTGTTCACCGGAATGGGCCTGAACGGGCTGCACCATATCATCCCGTTTGGCCCTGCCGTGATCTTTCACACAATTGCGGCGCTGCTGCTGCTGGTGCTGTGGATATTCGCCACCTTCTGGCTGTTCACCACCGGCACATGGCGACAGTTTGTTCCCACACTGGACGGTCTGGTCGATGTGATCCGCTTTTATGCATACGGTGTGTTCAAAGGCGAAAAGCACCCGCATAAAAAGGTGATCTGGCGCAAGCATAATCCCTTGCAGATCCTTGCCTATTTCGGCCTGAAGGTGGCGGTGTTCCCGCTGGTCTGGAGCACGGGCATTCTGTATATGACCTATAATTTCTGGGAGCATATCCCGGACGCCGGTTTCTACCTGAACATCGTGGCCAACCTGCACTTGCTGTCGGCCTATATCGTTGCGGCGTTTATCATCATCCACCTTTACCTGCTGACCATCGGCCACGGCTTTCGCGCCCATGTCAAACCGATGATCTCGGGGTACGAGGAGATCGACCTGTCGCCCGAAGAAGAGACCTATCTGGCTACAAACGAGCCTTGGCGGCTGAAAGATACACAAAGCTGACGGGCAGGGGTGCAAAACCGTTTGCACCCCCCGCAACTTTGCCGTAAACCGCGCCACAGGCACCCGTAGCTCAGCTGGATAGAGCGCTGCCCTCCGAAGGCAGAGGTCTCGCGTTCGAATCGCGACGGGTGCACCATTTCACATTTTTGGATGTGACCACCAAAAAACTCAAATGGAACAGACAC
>CAZIDQ010000057.1:0-14411 GCA_964538015.1 uncultured Marinosulfonomonas sp. | reverse complement strand
AATTACCTGACCCTGCCGGTGATTTTTCTGATGCTGTCCAACCACTACCCGCTGGCGTTTGCCTCGCAATATAACTGGCTGATCGCCTCGCTGGTGTTCCTGATGGGCGTGACGATCCGGCATTATTTCAACTCGGCCCACGCGGGCAAAGGCAAGCCGATGTGGACATGGGCTGCGACAACGGTGCTGTTTTTGGTGATCGTCTGGCTGTCCAGCCTGACCTCCCCAACTGCCGAAACCGACAACGCCGCGATGAACCCCGCGATCCAGAAATTCGTGCAGGCCGAAGGGTTCGAGGACGCTTATGACATCGTGGTTGGCAACTGTTCCATGTGCCACGCGGTCGAGCCGGGCTATGATGGCATCGCCTTTGCGCCCAAAGGCGTGCATCTGGAAACCGAGGCCCAAGTGGCATTTGCGGCCAAGCGGATTTACCTGCAAGCCGGCGTGACCCACGCGATGCCGCCGCCCAGTGCATCCTATCTGGAACCCGAGGACCGCGCGGTTCTGGTGGCGTGGTATCGCAACGCCACCGGCGGCTGAGCGAAAACGGGTTGCAGTTCTGAAATGTTATACTATATCATGTGATAGTATAACATAAGGACGCTGCCCATGCCTGCCCCTGTTGCCTTTCACACCCATGACCACAGCCATTGCGCCGGTGATGTGCTGGGGTTTGCCGATACCCGCGCCCGCGAGGCGGGCTTGCGTCTGACACCGGTGCGCCGCCGCGCGCTGGAAATTCTGCTGGAAAACCACCGCGCGATGGGGGCCTATGATGTGCTGGAACGTCTGGCGGCGGACGGGTTTGGCGATCAGCCGCCGGTGGCCTACCGCGCGCTGGATTTTCTGGTGGAAAACGGGCTGGCCCATCGCATCCGCCGCCTGAACGCCTATGCCGCCTGCATGCACCCTGAAACTGACCACGCCCCGCTGTTCATGATCTGCCGCAGTTGCGATGCCGTGGCCGAAGCCCCCGCGCCAAATGTGCGCGGTGCGGTGCGCGCAGTGGCAGACGCGGCAGGGTTTGTCGTTGAAAGGGTGAATGTCGAGGTTCTGGGCCTGTGCCCCAATTGTCGGGAGGGTGCGGTATGAGCCTGATCACAGCCAAAGGTGTCAGCCTGAAATATGGCGCCACGCCAATTCTGGAACATGTGGATTTCAGCATCGAGCCGGGCGAGATCGTGACGGTGATCGGTCCCAACGGATCCGGCAAATCCACCCTGTTGCGCGCCCTGATCGGGGCCAAACAACCGGCCACGGGGCAGATCACGCGCAAAGCGGGCCTGCGGGTCGGCTATGTGCCACAGCGGCTGATGGTCGAGGGCCACATGCCGCTGACCGTGCGCCGTTTCCTGTCGCTGCCCGTGCGCCATTCCGATGCCGAGGCCAGCGAGATGCTGGAACGCGTTGGCGTGGCCGGTTTTGGTGAACGCCAGCTGGCTGACCTGTCAGGCGGGCAGTTCCAGCGGGTGTTGCTGGCGCGTGCGCTGCTGGGCAACCCCGAAATCCTGATGCTGGATGAGCCGACGCAGGGGCTGGACCAACCAGGCATTGCCTCGTTCTACCAACTGCTTGAGGAGGTGCGCCAAAGCATGGGCTGTGCGGTGCTGTTGGTCAGTCACGATCTGCATGTGGTGATGAGCACCTCGGACAGGGTGATTTGCCTGAACGGGCATATCTGCTGTCAGGGCACCCCGAATGTGGTGTCCGAGGCCCCCGAATACCGCGCCCTGTTTGGTGCTGGCACGCACGGCACGATGGCGTTGTATCAGCACGCCCATGCCGGAGAATGCGACCACGACCACAGCGGAGGGCACGATCATGGATAATCTGTGGATGCCAATATTGGCGGCAACCGGTCTGGCGCTGGCCACGGGGCCGCTGGGGTCTTTTGTGATCTGGCGGCGGATGGCCTATTTCGGGGATGCCACGGCGCATGCCAGCATTCTGGGCGTGGCGCTGGCCGTGGGGTTTTCGGTGCCGCTGTATCTGGCGGTGTTTGTGGTGGCGCTGGTGATGGCGCTGGTGGTCAGCGCGCTGTTCGGGCGCGGGCATACGATGGATTCCACGTTGGGCGTGATGGCCTATGGCGGGTTGTCGATGGGGCTGGTAGCGATTTCGTTCACTGACCAACCGGATGTGGAGCTGCATGATTTCCTGTTCGGGGACATCATGGCGGTGACGGGCGCGGATTTATGGATGATCTGGGGCGGGGCATTGGCCGTGGTGGCCGGTCTGGTCTGGCGCTGGTCGCCGCTGTTGACGGCCACCCTGAACGAGGATCTGGCGGTGGCCTCGGGGCTGAACCCCAAACGCGAACAACTGGTTTTGACGCTGGCCTTGGCGGTGGTTGTGGCTGCAGGGATCAAGGTGGTCGGGGCGCTGTTGATCGGGGCGATGTTGTTGATACCGGCGGCAGCAGCCCGCGGGTTTGTGCGCACGCCCGAGGGCATGGCGCTGGTGGCTGTGCTGGTCGGTGTGCTGGCGGGCTGTGGCGGGATATTGGCAGCGGTGCAATGGGGTATACCGGCAGGGCCGGGGATTGTGGTTGCTGCGGTGGTGGTGTTTGCGGGGAGTGTGATGCTTGGGCGCGGGCGTTAATCAACGGGTGCGAAAAAAGCCGATGTTCGCCCCGTGATTTCCGCCCACAGCCGGTCGCCATAGCAAAAGTGCCACCATTCGTCGGGATAATTGACCAGCCCTTGGGACTGCATCGTGTCCTTTAGCAAATCGCGGTTGCGGCGTGCGGGTTTTGGCACGGGCGCGGCTGTCGGTGTTAGCGGCGTAAAGCTGTCAATCTCGCACCCCATATCCAGCGGTTTGCCGTCAGCACTGGCAAGGGTCACATCCACTGCCGCCCCCGCCTGATGACCCGACCCAAATCCGTCCGGCGGCGAGACCCAGCGTGCGGCCTCAATGTAAACCTGTTCCGGCGTCCAGTCGGGATTTTCCGCTGTGATTCTTGCATGAACCGGCGCCCATAATTCCCGCTGGCGGGCGCGGGACCGAAAGGCCTCGTAAACCACCAAACACAGCCCGTCCGGCAGCGTATTTGCGGCGGCGTCCAGTCGGGTTTTGATGTCGGGGCGGATGCGCCAGTCGTTTGCAAATAGCGGATTCAAAAACAGACGGGCAGTTTGGGTCAGCGTGACAAGCCGCACAGGCCTGTCACACTCGATGATTTCAATGCCGTCAACCAGCACTTAGCGTTTGTCGTAATAGAGGCCCACAACATGTTCGGCCTCGGCAAAGAACAACCAGCGTTGCGCCAGAATGCCGATTACATGCGAGATCAGTGCGGTGAATTGCAGATCAAACCAGCGGCCTGAAATACCTGCCAGTAGCAGCGGGATCAGATACCCCATCAGCAGGGCAATCACGCGCAGTTTCAGAATATGTTTGCGCCCCACCACATGCACCATTTCCTGCAACAGATAGTTGGTGCCGGTGTGGGGTGGCTCGTATAGGCGCACCTTGCCGATGCGGCCAAGACCGGTCGCCGTTTCCATCGTATGGCCACGGGCGGCAAAGCGTTTGTCCCCGGCAATCCAGACATACAGTTGCACCACAAGGGCCAGCGTCAGAAACACCAGCGTGCCCAATGTGTTACCGGCCAAAATGGCCCCGCCGCCAAGGGCCAGCAGGATAAACAGCGCCGAGGTGCTCCAATGGTTCCAGCGCGGCACGGTTTTCAACTGCGCATACATCATCGAGGTGGTGTAGACCGTGACAAGCGCCATGATCGCGCCGATCCAGCCCAAAGGTGGCATCTGGATATTCATAAATATATTGGCGGCCGCGAAAATGCCCATCACCGACAGGGTGCCAACGGCCATCCATGCTTCGCGTGACAGCCAGCTGGTGCGCCATTGGGTGAACGCCTTGATCGCGTTTTTAGGATTTCCAAGGTGGAAGGTCGAGGCAATCAGCCCGCCCACCGCCATTGCAAAGGCGACAAAGAAGTAGGGGAAAGCATCCCACCCTTGCGGGGCGGGAAAACCGATGCCAAGCCAGGCCAGAAAGCCAAAACCAAGGCCGGAAAAGACGGTAAAGAAGATTACGGATGGTGCGGGATGCATCTTACAGGGCCTCCAGTGCTTTATCGAGCCAACCGAGGAAGCCCTTGGGCGTATCGGCAACAGGTTTCATGGCCGGTGCAGAGGCATCTACATCTTCCAGCGTATCTTTGGGGCGGGGTGGCAGGTATTTGTTGACCGGTTTGGTGCCTTGTTCGGGCATCAGGTCAATCCCGCCGCGTTCCGCGACCAGTTTGGAAACATTACTGTCCGGATCCGCGAAATCACCGAAATGCCGCGCGCCGGCAGGGCAGGTGCGCACGCAGGACGGGATGCGGTCCACTTCGGGCAGATTTTCGTTATAGATGCGGTCAATGCACAGGGTGCATTTCTTCATCACGCCCGCCAGTTGGTCCAACTCGCGCGCGCCATACGGGCAGGCCCATGCGCACAAACCGCACCCGATGCAGTCGTCCTCGTTCACCAGAACGATGCCGTCCTCGACCCGCTTGTAGCTGGCGCCGGTGGGGCAAACGGTGACGCAAGGTGCGTCCTCGCAATGCAGGCATGATTTGGGGAAGTGGATCGTTTGGGCACAGCCGCCGGTATCGGGCTGCACCTCGAAACTGTGCACACGGTTCAGGAAGGTGCCGTGCGGGTCAGACCCGTAGGCATCAACATCCGATAGCGGTGCGCCATAGTTTTCGGTGTTCCAACCCTTGCAGGAAATCACGCAGGCATGACAGCCCACACAAGTGTCCAGATCAATCACAAGGCCCAGTTTTTTGTCGGTAGATTGTGGTAGCTGTGTCATTTGCCCACCTTCCATGCCAGGTTCTTTGGTCCTTTGCCAACGGGGGATTTGATCGGCGAGAAGGCTGGTTGTGCCTCGGTCGGCGGGGCGACCTTTTCGATCTTCACCTTCAGGTCAAACCATGCGGCCTGTCCTGTGACGGGGTCGGAATTGTTCCAGCGCATGCCGTCCTTTTTGGCGGGCAGCAGTTCGTGGATCAGGTGGTTTAGCAAAAAACCTTTGGTCGCCTCGGGCGCACCTTCGTCCAGCGCCCAAGCACCCTTGCGTTTGCCGATCGCGTTCCATGTCCAAACGGTGTTTTCGTTCAGACCCGCCTGATGTGCCACCGGAACCGTGATGGTGCCATGCGGCGACGTGACCTTGGCCCAGTCGCCTTCCTCAAACCCGTGTTTTTCCCACAGCTTTGTCGGGACATACAGCGGGTTACGGCCATGCAACTGGCGCAGCCATGCGTTTTGGGTGCCCCAGCTGTGATACATCGCCATCGGGCGTTGGGTCAGCGCGTTAACGGTGAATTCGCCGCCTGCCTCGTTTTCCGCAACATTCGGGGAATACCAGACCGGTAGTGGGTCCATAGATACCTTCAACTGCTCGCGCAGATGTTCGGGTGGCTGGTGTTCGCCAATCCCTTCGGCGGCGCGCTGGAATTTGCGCATCGGTTCCGAGTAGATCGAGAACAGATAGGGCTGTTCATGGTCAAACAGACCCACTTCGACAGCCCATTTTTGATAGGCTTTGTTCCACGGTTTGAAATAGGTCGCTTCCTCGGGGATGTGCGATTCAAAGAAGCCGCCATTGTCGATATAGGCTTGCAACTGGTCCGGGTTCGGCTCGCCGCGTCCCACACCTTTGCCGTCTTTGCCACGAAAACCGGCCAGCGGGCCGACGCCGGGGCGACGTTGGTGGTTGACGATGTAGTCGGCGTAATCCTTGTAGATTGCCGCGCCTTTGTCATCGACAAAACCGGGCAGACCAAGGCGCACGGCCAGATCAATCAGCACCGATTGGAAGCCGCGCACATCGCGGTCAGGCTCGATCACAGGCCAGCGGATCGAATCCGCCATCGCGTCGGCCTCGCAGATCGGGCGATCCAGCAGGCTGATACAGTCGTGACGTTCCAGATATGTGGCATCCGGCAGGATCAGGTCGGCATAGGCGACCATTTCACTGGAATAGGCATCGGAATAGATGATGCGCGGGATGACGTATTCGCCGTCCTCGTCCTTGTCGGTCAGCATCTCCATCACGCCGGTGGTGTTCATCGACGAATTCCACGACATGTTGGCCATGAACATGAACAGCGTGTCGATTTTGTAGGGATCGCCAGCATGGGCGTTGGAAATCACCATATGCATCAGACCGTGGGCCGACAGCGGGTTTTCCCAAGTAAACGCCTTGTCGATGCGAACCGCGGTGCCGTCCGGTTTCAGACCCAAGTCTTCCGGCCCTTGCGGATAGCCCAGATGCGGACCGTTCAGCGGCTTGCCCGGTGTGACCTCGAAATGCGGTTTCGGGTGGCCCTCGACCGGTTTGGGGTAGGGGGGCTTGAAACGGAACCCGCCCGGTGCCTCGACACTGCCAAGGATGATTTGCAGCGTGTGCAAGGCGCGCGCGGTCTGGAAACCGTTTGCGTGGGCCGAAATGCCGCGCATCGAGTGGAACGCGACGGGGCGGCCCTGCATTGTCTTGTGCTTGTCACCGCGAAAATCGGTCCACGGGATGTCCAGTTCGAACGCTTCGTCAAAGGCCACGCGGGCGATGTCGGCGGCGATGGCGCGGATGCGACCGGCGGAAATTCCGCATCGTTCGGCCACGGCATCGGGGGTGTATTCGTCGGACAGGTATTTTTCTGCCATCAACTGGAACACGGTGCGATAGGGGGTTTTGCCAACCTTGTGGCTGGCGGCCAGATCGGGCTTTACGCCCTTTTTATCAAACGCGGCCGGTTTGCCGGTTTTGCGGTCGATCACCAGCATTTTGCCGTCTTTATCGCGCAGGAACAGGCCGTAGTCGTCCGATTTCGGATCGTCATTGACCAGAACCGGCGAATTGGTGAATTGCGCCAGATAGTTCAGGTCAACCTTGCCTGCCTTCAGCAGTTCATGCACCAGCGCAAGGATGAACAGACCATCGGTGCCGGGCGTGATGCCGACCCATTCGTCCGCCACCGCGTTATAGCCCGAGCGGATCGGGTTCACGCCGTAAATCTTGCCGCCATTCGCCTTCAGGCGGCCAATGCCCATTTTGATCGGGTTTGAATCATGGTCTTCGGCCACGCCGAAAATCATGAACAGTTTGGCACGGTCCCAGTCGGGTTGACCGAATTCCCAGAATGCACCGCCCATGGTGTAGATACCGCCAGCGGCCATGTTGACGGAACAAAACCCGCCGTGGGCCGCATAGTTCGGGGTGCCGTAATTCTGCGCCCACATGCCGGTAAAGCTTTGCGATTGATCGCGACCCGTGAAAAACGCCAGTTTTTCAGGTGCGGTTTCGCGCAGGGGTTTCAGCCAGTCGGTGGCAATCGTCAGCGCCTCTTCCCAGCTGATATCCTTGAATTCGCCCGACCCGCGCGGGCCGACCCGCAGCATGGGGTTTTTCAGACGCGAAGGCGCGTTGACCTGCATGATGCCGGCAGACCCTTTGGCGCAGAGAACGCCCTTGTTCACCGGATGGTCGCGGTTGCCTTCGATATAGGCGACCTGCCTTTTGCCGTCGGGGCCGTCCTTCATATGTACGTTGATGCCGCAGCGACAGGCGCACATATAGCACGTCGTTTTGCGGATTTCGTCCGAGACCTTTGGCGATGTCTCAATCGCAGGCTGTTGATGCGTCATGCGCGTCCCTGTTGTTTGTGGGCCGGATTCGTGTCCGGTGTTATTCCAGCCGGTTTACAAAATCCGCGCCTAACATGCAATAATTTGTATGTATTGATGTGAATGTAGACGATTCATCGTTCCTTTATCGGCACATAAGGGCGCATTTCGGGGCCGTTATACAGGGTCAGGGGCCGGATCAGGATGTTTGAGCGGCGTTGCTCAAGGCACTGAATCACCCAGCCGGGCACACGACCGATGGCGAAAATCGGCACGTAAAGGTCCATCGGGATACCGTGCAACTGGTAAATCACGCCGGAATAGAAATCGACATTCACGTTCAGACCGTGGCGCGCATAGGGGTGCATTGCGTCGACCACTGCCTGCAGGATGTCATACCATTCCGGCTGCCCCATTTCCTGTGACAGCTTTTTCACCCCGTCGCGCATGTGGCGTGCGCGCGGATCCTCGGCGCGGTAAACGCGGTGGCCAAAGCCGGTGACGGGTTCGCGGTTTTTGCGCTTGGCTTTGACATAGGCGGCGGCATTATCGGCGCTGCCGATTTCGGCCACCATTTTCATCACGTCCTCGGCAGCACCACCGTGGGCGGGACCGGCAAGGGTGGACAGGGCGGTGACAATGGCGCCGTGCAGATTGGCGTCGGTGCCGATGGTCACACGCGCGGCAAAGCTGGAGGCGTTGGAACCATGTTCGGCATGCAGGATGAAATCGACATCGGCAAGGTGGGCGGCGTCCGCGCTGGGCTTTTCGCCCTTTAACATCCACAGCCAGTTGGCGGCGTGGCCAAGCGCGGGATCGGGCGCGACCGGCGTGCGTCCGTTGCGGATGGCGTGATGGGCGGCGACGATCATCGGCACCTGCGCGGTCAGGTTGATGCCGTTACGAATGAAACCTTCCTCGGACGTGTCCGCGCTACCCTCGTCCAGCGCCGCAAGGGCCGACGTGGCGGTGCGCAGCACGTCCATCGGATGACCGCCCTTGATCTGTTCGATCACGGTGTAGATTTCATCGGGCAGGGTGCGGGCGGCTTTCAGGCGGGCATCGAAATCGGCCAGTTGGGTTTCGCTGGGCAGATCACCATGGATCAGCAGATAGGCGACCT
This sequence comes from uncultured Marinosulfonomonas sp., assembly GCA_964538015.1. GTDB lineage: Bacteria > Pseudomonadota > Alphaproteobacteria > Rhodobacterales > Rhodobacteraceae > Profundibacter. The sequence goes on along the minus strand of CAZIDQ010000057.1, from coordinate 5,639 downwards.
CCTCGAATGTGGACTGGGTGGCCAGATCGTGGATCGAATAGCCACAGTAGGACAGCTCGCCCTTTGCCCCGTCGATGTGGCTGGTGGCGGAGCGTTCAAAATAGATGCCTTTCAGGCCGCGATTGATCTTGACGGTATCGCTCATATCGGTGTCCTTTCGACGTGAATAGAAGGAGTGGCAAAGATGCCGGTATTGGAAAATGCATACGCTGTGGCGCGGGCGCGAAACCTGCGGGTGGTTTTCCCCGAAGCAGGGGAAGACGCACGGATTGACGAGGCCGCAACGCGGTTACAGGCTGAAGGTCTGGCGATGCCGGTGGCCCTGACGGAACCGGACGCAGCGCAACTGGCCGCCTTGCTGGCCACGCGCCCGATGAAAGAGGCGCTGGCGCGGCGGATGTTGCAAAAGCCGCTGATCCGCGCGGCCGCGATGGTGGCGGCGGGGCAGGCGGATGTGATGGTGGCCGGTGCGGTCAGCCCCACGCGGCGGGTGATCGAGGCGGCAAGCATCGCGATTGGCATGGCCGACGGGGTGAAGGTGCCCTCGTCCTTTTTCCTGATGGTATTTGCGGACGGGCGCGAATTGGTGTTTGCCGATTGCGCGGTGAATGTGGCGCCGGATGCAATGGCGCTGGCCGACATCGCGCGGGCCTCGGCGGCTTCGGGCGCGGCGTTGCTGGGCAAGGCGCGGGTGGCGATGCTGTCGTTTTCCAGCGGCACCTCGGGCAGCGGGGCATCGGTGGACATGGTGCGCGCGGCGGCGGAATTGGCGGGGGTGATCGGCCCCGTGCAGGCGGATGCAGCACTGAATATGGCGATTGCTGCGGCCAAAGGGGTGGAAGGCGGGGATGCCAATGTACTGATCTTTCCGTCGCTGGATGCGGGCAATATCGCGTATAAACTGGCACAGGAACTGGCGGGCGCACAGGCGGTGGGGCCGTTTTTGCAAGGGTTCGCCAAACCCGTATGCGACCTGTCACGCGGGGCGAGCGTGGAGGATATTGTTGCGGCCACAGCCGTGACGGCCGCCTTGTGAAACGGAGGCCCCTTGCGGGGCCGCTTTATGTCTTGCGCCCACGAGGGGCGCGCGGGGGCCTGCGGCGCGGATATTTTTGGAACAAAGATGATGTTATGTTCCGATCAGGGTCAGGGCGTCTTGGGCGATCATGCGTTCTTCTTGGGCGGGGATGATCCAGACGGGGATTTTTGATGTAACCGCGTGTAGCTGGCAGGCGTTGCGGTGGTTGGCGTCGGGGTTGGTTTTGACCCCGATCCATTCCAGACCGCGCAGGATGCGGGCGCGCACGCCGATGGCGTTTTCGCCAATACCGCCGGTAAAGGCGATGGCATCCAGCCCCTCCATTGCGGCGATCAGGGAACCGGCGTGGCGCAGGCTCCAGTAGCAGAAATGTTCAACCGCGAAATCGCTGTCGGCCGAGGCGTCAAGCATCAGGTTGCGCATGTCGGATTTGCCGCCCGAAAGGCCCAGCAGCCCGCTTTCGTTGTTCAGGATGGATTTGACGCGGGCCGCGCCGTGGACCTCGACCAGACGCAGCACTGCGTTGGCGTCAATGCCGCCCGCGCGGGTGCCCATTGTCAGCCCGTCCAGCGGGGAATAGCCCATCGTGGTGGCGATGGACTGGCCGTTTTTGATTGCGCACAGGCTGGCCCCGTTACCCAGATGAAAGGCCAGCAGGCGCGAGGGCAGTTTGGCCTGCGAAAGAATTGGCAGGTTGTGCACAAGGCTGGCGTAGGAAAGCCCATGAAAGCCGTAGCGGCGGATGCCCTGTGTTTCCAGCGTTTTGGGGATGGCATAGCGGGTGGCAACCGGCGGGTTTGTGGCGTGAAAGGCGGTATCAAAACTGACGTATTGCGGCAGGTCAGGGGCGATGTCCTGAAGGGCCATGATAGCGGCCAGATTATGCGGGTTGTGCAAGGGGGCCAGCGGTGTGCAACTGGTAATTTCGCGCAATGTATCGGGGGTGACGCGCTGTGGCGTGGTCAGTTTTGCGCCACCATGCACCACGCGGTGGGCTGCGGCCTTCAATGTGTCGGGGGTGATGCCGCGTTTGCCCAAGGCCGTCAGGATTTCGGCAAGGGCGGTGCGGTGGTCCGGCATTGCAGGGGTTAGGGATTGCCCGTCGATGCTTAGGCTGGCATGACCGCCAATTTCAGCGGCCATGCCGGATAGCTTTTCGTTCAACTGCCCGTCAAACAGGGCAAATTTGATCGAGGAGGACCCCGCGTTTAAAACGAGAATATCGCGAGGTCCATCCGGCATGGTTATGCCGGTTTTTGCGGGCGCATGTCGTCGGCCGAGATACCGGCGACTGCGACGGGTGTTGTCATGGCATCGCGGCGGAAAGGCTCGCCCATTTCCTGGTTCAGCATCACCTCGATAAAGGTGGTTTCGCCGTTTGCCTGATCCTTGACAGCTTTGGCCAGCGCATCGGTCAGACCCTGCATGGTGGTGGCAACCACACCGTTTACGCCACACGCCTTTGCAATGCCTGCGTAAGAGACGTTGTAGTCCAGTTCGGTGCCGACGAAATTATCGTGATACCACAGGGTCGTGTTGCGCTTTTCGGCGCCCCATTGGTAGTTGCGAAAAATCACCATGGTGATGGCAGGCCAGTCTTCGCGTCCGCAAGCCGTCATTTCGTTCATCGAGATGCCGAAAGCGCCATCACCGGCAAAGCCGACAACCGGCGTGTCGGGGCGGCCGATTTTGGCACCAAGGATGGCGGGCAGGGAATAGCCGCAGGGACCGAACAGGCCGGGGGCGAGGTATTTGCGCCCGTTTTCAAACGTTGGATAGGCGTTACCGATGGCGCAGACGTTGCCGATGTCAGACGAAATGATCGCCTCTTTGGGCAAGGACGCCTGAATGGCGCGCCATGCCTGACGGGGTGACATGTGTTCGGGTTTGGCGGCGCGGGCGCGCTCGTTCCAGTCGATGCCCTCGTCGCTGTCGTCTTCGTGATCCATCGAGGTTAGGCTTTGTGCCCATGCGGATTTGGTTTGTGCGATCAGGTCCACCCGTTCCTTGCGGCCAGCGTCACCGGCGGTATCGGCAAGTTGCGCAAGGATCTGTTCGGCCACCTGTTTTGCATCCCCTGCAATGCCCACAGTCACGGGTTTGGTCAGGCCGATGCGATCAGGGTTCATATCGACCTGAATGATCTTCGCATCCGTTGGCCAATAGTCGATGCCGTAACCGGGCAGGGTGGAGAACGGGTTCAGACGGGTGCCAAGCGCCAGCACCACGTCGGCCTTGGCGATCAGCTCCATCGCCGCGCGAGAGCCGTTATAGCCCAGCGGGCCGGCAAACAGTGGGTGCGATCCGGGGAAGGCGTCATTGTGCTGATAGCCGCAGCAAACGGGCGCATCCAGCTTTTCGGCAAGCGCTTGGCTGGCGGGAATAGCGCCGCCGATGACCACACCAGCACCGTTCAGAATCACCGGGAATTTGGCGTTTGACAGAATTTTTGCCGCCTGTGCGATGGCATCAGAGCCACCGGCGGGGCGTTCAAATTCAACGATCTGCGGCAGGGTGATATCAACCACCTGCGTCCAGTAATCACGCGGGATGTTGATCTGGCAGGGGGCGGACAGGCGGCGCGCCTTGGTAATCACGCGGTTCAGCACTTCGGCCATGCGGGAGGGGTCGCGGACCTCTTCCTGATAGGCGACGCAATCGGCGAACATGCGCATTTGTTCAACTTCCTGAAAGCCGCCCTGACCCATGGTTTTATTGGCCGCCTGCGGGGTAATCAGCAGCATCGGCGTGTGATTCCAGTAGGCAGTTTTCACAGGCGTGACGAGGTTGGCAATGCCGGGGCCGTTCTGGGCGATGGCGATGGCCATTTTGCCGCTGGAACGGGCGAACCCGTCGGCCATCATGCCGGCGGTATATTCATGGGCGCAATCCCAAAAGGTGATTCCCGCCTTTGGGAACAGATCGGAAATTGGCATGAAGGCCGAGCCGATAATGCCAAAAGCAGTATCGATTCCGTGCATTTGCAGCGTTTTGACAAAGGCTTCTTCTGTGGTCATTTTCATCGGCTTGATCCCTATATTTTGTGAAAGAAGGCAGGGCGTTCCCATGCCGTTAAAGCAGGCATAGGAGGTCATGCAGGCAGGGAATAGGGCCAGTTTGCAAATCGCTTTAAGGCCAGTTTGAAATTGCTGAAAATCACCCGATTAAAGAAAACTATTGGCTTTATGGTGTGAAAGTTCAAAACTGTTTGAAACACGGATCAAGGGAATCCCCGATCCGGCATGGTTTTCACACCGTGCCGTCCTGCGGGATTTTTTGATAACAAGAGGATACGTTGAAATGCGCACGGTGGGAATTCTGGGCGGAATGGGGGTTGAGCCGGCACAGGCCCTGCTGGAACGGATCAAGGCGGCAGCAAAAACCAGACGCCGAAGCGAGGATGTGCCGCTGGTGGTCGATCTGGACACCAAGCTGCCCTCATTGGTGGACGGTGACGGGGCTGACCCCTTGCCGGTGCTGGTGGATATGGCCAAACGGATGCAGGAGTCCGGTGCCGAAGCCTTGGCGATGCCTTGCAATGCGTCGCACCAGTTTGCCGGTGAATTGGCGGCGGCGGTTGATATTCCGTTGCTGGATATGGTGTTGCTGACATCGAAGACGGCCTGTGCGGCGGCACGCAAGGGGGAAAAGGTGGGTGTGCTTGGCTCGCCCGCGTTGCAGGAAACCGGCATCTTTGATGCGGCGATCAATGCCTGTGGCGGAGAGGCGGTTTACCCCGAGGATTCCGCTATGCTGCTGGACGCCATCCGCGAGATACGCGCCACGGGGCCAACGCCTTCGGTGCGTAACAAGGTGGTTCAGGCTTCGCATAACCTGATCTGGCAGGGTGCGCATGTGCAACTGATGGGGTGCACCGAATTTTCGCTGCTGGAACGCGCACTTGACCCCGGGGCGATCAAGGTTGATCCGCTGGATGTGCTGGCGCAGGCGATCGTGCGGTTTTCACGGGATCAGGCCGCGTGAGCGATAACGGCTTTCAGGACAGTTTAGCCGATTTTGCGCTTGGGCTGGAATGGTCCGGCGTGCCGGACGATGTGCGCGAGGTGTTCCGCCTGTCGCTGCTGGACTGGTGTGCTGTAGGTCTGGCCGGTGTGGATGAACCGGTAAGCGTTAAACTGCGCGATATGGTGCTGGCCGAGGGGGGCAGGGGCGAAGCGTTCGTGTTTGGCTCCGATGTGGCGCTACCTGCCCGCGCGGCGGCGCTGGCGAACGGGGCCATCAGCCATGCGCTGGATTTCGACGACACCCATTTCCTGCATATCGGCCACCCCAGCGTCACGATTTTCCCTGCGGGTTTGGCCGTGGCGCAACAGGTCGGGGCGACGGGCGCGGAATTTCTGACGGCGGCTTTGGCGGGATACGAGGCCTCGGTGCGGATCGGCCACTGGCTGGGGCGGGCGCATTACGAGGCGGGGTTCCACATGACCGCCACGGCGGGCTGTTTTGGCGCGGCCATCGCGGCGGCGCGCCTGCTGGGGGCGGATGCGGCGCAGATGCGTGCGGCGATGGGGTTGGCCAGCACGCGGGCCTCGGGGTTGAAGGCGCAATTCGGCAGCATGGGCAAACCCTATAACGCGGG
>CAZIDQ010000056.1:0-14742 GCA_964538015.1 uncultured Marinosulfonomonas sp. | reverse complement strand
GTATACAGGCCAGCCTGCAACTTCTTGCGGATTTTACCGGAAATCAGCCTACGAATGGGTTTCGGGATCGCCTCGAAAATCACATCACGGGTCACAGCCCAGACATCATCGCGCAGCCATCGGTCGGCGACCTGATGGAAATACAAATGTTCCTCGGCCATGCGGATAAAGGCGCGAGAGGTGGCGCGCTCGGTGTCTGACAGGCCCACATCAAAATCAGCACCCTGTTCTTCCAGATAGCCGCGGATGTTTTCACTGTCGGGGATCAGGCGGTCCCCGACCTTCAGCACCGGCAGTTTCTGTTTAGGCATTTTGCGTACATCGGCCATTTTTCGCTGCCATGGCTGCCCCGACATATTCAGCAGGCAAATGGATTTGACCACAAAGGGGCTACTGCCCGGTTCGCCAAAATGGTCGGGGAAGGTTAGAAGGGTTAGCATCACGTTTCTCCTGTGTGTTTCCCCACTGTTTACATTACCCCACTGTCAATTCCTGTCAGTAGGATGTAACCTGCCCCCATGTCCCGCACTGACCGCCTGTTTCGCCTGCTGCAAGCCTTGCGCAATTTGCCCGCCCCCGTGACCGCCGCGCGGTTGGCGGAGGAAACCGGCGTGTCCGAGCGCACCATCTATCGCGACATCGAAACCCTGCGCGGGGTGGGGGCGATTATTGATGGCACGGCGGGGTTTGGGTATGTGTTGACCGAAGATGCCGCCCTGCCGCCGCTTTCGTTTAGTAACGAGGAAATCGAGGCATTGGTTCTAGGCCTGCGTGAAGTAACGCAGATAGGTGATCCTGAGTTGGCCGAGGCGGCAAATACGGCTCTAACCAAGCTAAAAGCACGCTTGCCTGAAGGGCAGGGGCACCGGCTGAAACATGCGGTTTTGTCGGCCAAACGCTTTGTCGAAATTCCCGCGCCAACGGTGGATGTGCCTGCCTTGCGCCGCGCCTGTTGGGATGAGCGCGAGGTGGAATTTTCTTATTGCGACGCCAAGGGGGCACAGACAGAACGGCGGGTGAAACCGCTGGGGATCACCTTTATGGATCGCTCGAATTGCCTGCTGGCCTACTGCCTGTTGCGGCAGGATTTTCGTGCCTTCCGGTTGGACCGGATGACCGATTTGCAAGTCACGGATCAATCGTTTCGCCCACACCGTGTACCACTGTTACGCGATGCTAAACAGCATTTTGCCACGCATTAGAGCCTGTTTGGCCATGATATGCCCATCCAGACAATCACGTCTTTTCGTATGGGGCTATTCAGGCTACATTTGCGGTAAATGTATAAAAAGAGCAGGTGTAAAAGTGCGTAGATTGATTGCAGCGATTGGGCTGGGTGTAGGGATGTTGGCGGTTCCGGTTTTGGCCGCCGCAACACCGGTAGATAGTGTAACCAGACCGGCAATGCGCCCGGCAGTTCCGATGATACAAATACGCCCCGCAGCCCGACCACAGGAGGCCCCTTTGGAGCAGATGCAGGTGGCCGCGTCCAATGCTCGCTTTGATCAATGGATCAAGGGATTCCGTGGCCGCGCCTTGGCGCGGGGAATCAAAGGCGGGGTGTTTGACCGCGCGTTTCGCGGCGTGAAATATGACCCCGAGATCATCGTCAAAGACCGGCACCAGTCGGAATTTACCAAACAGATATGGGACTATCTGGACAGCGCCGCATCCCCTGTGCGGGTTAAAAACGGGCGGGCGGCTTTGCGAAAATACGGCCGGATTCTGGACAGGATCGAGGCGCGGTACGGTGTTGAGAAAGAGGTCGTTGCGGCGATCTGGGGTGTGGAAAGCGCCTATGGGGAACAGCGTGGCGATGTGGATATCATTCAGGCGCTGGCGACGTTGGCCTATGATGGTCGGCGCGGTAAATTCTTTGAGGCGCAATTGATTGCGGCGCTGAAAATCATCCAGTCCGGCGATGTTCGCCCGCGCGGGATGAAAGGATCATGGGCTGGCGCGATGGGACATACGCAGTTTATCCCCACCAGTTATCTGGCCTATGCGCAGGATTTCAACGGTGATGGCAAGCGTGATATCTGGTCAAAAGATCCGACCGACGCGCTGGCCTCTACCGCGTCCTATCTGGCGAAATTCGGTTGGCGCAAGGGGCAGCCCTGGGGTGTGGAAGTAGCCTTGCCCAAGGGATTTAACTTTGGTCTGGCAAGCCGCAAGATATTGAAAACACCGTCGGAATGGGGTGCTTTGGGGGTTCGCGCAGCGACAGGAAAATCTGTGCCGAACTATGGTCGCGCGTCAATCCTGTTGCCTGCCGGATCGGCGGGGGCGGCGTTTATGATTTTCAACAATTTCGCGGTGATCGAGAAATACAACAAGGCCGACGCCTATGTGATCGGGGTTGGCCATCTGTCGGATCGTTTGGCTGGCGGGCCGCCGATCAAGGCCAGTTGGCCACGGGGCTATGCGCCGCTGTCGTTTCGGCAAAAGAAGGAAATGCAGCGCCGGTTGATCCGCAAAGGGTTCGAGTTGGAGAAGATTGACGGGATCATCGGGCCGAACACAATCAATGCTATCAGGGCGTTTCAACAATCGGTCGGGGTAACGCCGGATGGCTATCCGTCGCAGGAATTTCTGAAACTTTTGAAACGGCGGTAATTATCTGTAGGGCGGGGCTCTACCCCGCCTTATGCCGGTTTCAGCTTGATCATCAGATAGATGTTGTTGGCCGAGAAATGCTCCGCCGTGCGGGTTTTCTCCATCAGGCGCTGGTGCAGCCGGAACCGCTTGCGTTTGCTCATTACCGTCATCAGTGCGCGTTTGATAAACCAGCGTGTTTTGCGTTTCTTCTGGCCCAGTTCGGTATCAATCCGCGTTATGGCGTGGCCAAAGACGTTGAACAGCCCCTGTTCCAGATCGACCGAAGGGGCGACCGAGGCGGTGATGTCTTCTTCGGAAACCGTGGTTAGCGGCATTGTGGCAAGGGTTTCGCGAAATGTTATAATATGATGCCCGCCACCGACAGTTGATCCCGTGGCATGGGGATTGAAGGTTTCCGAGCGAAAACAGTCGGAAACGATGACTTCGCCGCCCGAATCCAGATGATCCGCCGCTTTTTGCAGGGCGATATCGACGGGGATATACTGGAAGCTTTCGGAAAACAGGCAGAGGTCGAATTTCTGATCTACCTGCAAATCCTCGAACATACATTCATGCACCGTGGCAGCCGGCGCGTTTTCGCGGCAACGCTGGGCCAGAAAGGCGCTGGGCACGACGATATCCACACTGTGCCCCAGTTCCAGCAACTTGCGGGCGGTTTCACCGGCACCACCGCCGATATCAAGGATCCGCAAGGGGCCGTCGGGCAGCATTTTGAACAATTTGGTGGTATAGGCATCCTGTGCGGCGCGCAGATTTCCCGCTGTCACCTCAAGCCCGTCCCACAGGCCGTAGTGCAGGTTTTCGGCACCGGACAGCCATTTGATGAATGACAGGCCGACATCAAGGCCGATTGCGCGGGTATCTATTTTCTCTCTCATGGGGGAAGGGGTTAGCGAATGGCGCAGGATATGAAAAGGCTTATCTGCGGTCCGGATTGCAAACACCGCCACGCAGGCAGCGCAGCACATGTTTTTCCTCGTCCTTGGACGGGTTGTAGAAAATGTTGCCGCCGCAAGGGCCTTCGGTCAGGCGGTGGCCATAAGGGGTGACCTCGAGAAAAGTGATCATCGGCATGTCGATATTGATCGCGCCGCACCACGGACCGGCGCAGGTGGTGCTGACGGCGACGGTGGTTTTCAGGGGCCGGTCAAAACCGGCGCGGGTGGCCTGTTCACCAACAAATGTTGCGGTAAAGTTTTCGCTGCGTGTGCCGGTGCCACCCTGAATTTTCGGGCCGCGCACCACGTTACGTTTGTTGGTCAGTCTTCCGGATACAAGGATGTATTGTTCGGCGGCCTCGGCGTGGTCCAGAAAACTGCCCTCGATGGTTGGACGCATGCAGGACAGGGAAAATGCAGGCCCTGTGGTCAGGGCCAAAAGGCAGGTTATCGCCAGCAGGCGTTTCACAACCGCCCTTTGAACTGATCAAATACCGCCGCATAGACGTGCTGTTTGAAGGGCACGATCCTGCCCATCAATTCGTCCGGCGCCATCCATGTCCATTGCGAAAACTCGGCGTGGTCCAGCGCGATGTTGACCTGATCATCGCGGCCATGAAATCGCATCAGGAACCATTTCTGTTGTTGGCCGCGATAGCGCCCTTTCCACAGTTTGTGCAGCAGTTCGGGCGGCAGATCGTAGGTAACCCAGCCATCTGTTTCCGCCTCGATCGTTACCAGATCGGGGGTGACGCCGGTTTCTTCGGTCAGTTCGCGCAGGGCCGCATCACGCGGGGTTTCGCCATCGTCAATGCCGCCTTGCGGCATTTGCCACGCATCATTCAGCGCATCAATTCGTTGACCGGCAAAGACCAGACCGCCGCTATTCACCAGCACAATGCCAGCGTTCGAGCGGTAAGGGAGTTTTTCAATATCTTTTGGTGTCATCATGTAAAAAGGGCCGGCGCATGTGGCCGGCCCATCCTTTATCAATCTTTAGGCGCAAGGGCCGATAGCCCCTTCAGCAGATCAACCGCATAGGCCAACTGCGCATCGTCCTCGCGCAGTTTGGCGGCTTCTTCTGCGGCCGTGCGTTCTTCCTCGATCTGGCGGCGCTCTTCTTCGGTGTAGCTGTCATTGTTCAGCGCATCACGCAGATCGGCTTCGGAGCGGAATGTCGGGCGCTTGCCGTCGATTGCGTCTTCGTCAGGGTTGCGCTGTGCCTGTTCGACAATAATGTCGGGTGACACGCCCAGCCCCTGAATCGAGCGGCCCGACGGGGTGTAATACCGCGCCGTGGTCAGGCGCATCGCGCCGCCGCCCTTAACCGGCATGATGGTCTGAACCGAGCCTTTACCGAAACTTTTGGTGCCAACCACAACCGCGCGGCGGTGATCCTTCAGCGCACCGGCAACGATTTCCGAGGCAGACGCCGAACCGCCGTTGATCAGAACAACAACGGGTTTGCCGTTGGCTAGATCGCCGGGGGTGGCGTTAAAGCGGTCGCCGTCTTCGGGGCTGCGGCCACGGGTCGATACGATTTCACCGCTTTCAAGAAAGGCGTCGGAAACCTTGATCGCCTGTGTCAGCAACCCGCCCGGATTATTACGCAGATCAATGACAAAGCCGTTCACCTTGTCCATGCCGCCAACTTCCTCGACCGATTTTTCCAGATTGCTTTTCAGGTTGGAATAGGTTTGGTCGTTAAAGGTGGTGACCCGCAGCACAACGGTTTGCCCTTCGGTGCGGGACCGGACAGCGGTCAGTTTGATGGTGTCACGAATGATCGAGATGTCGAACGGCTCGTCCTTGCCTTCGCGCACCACGGTGATGATGATTTCCGAGCCAATCGGGCCACGCATCAGATCAACCGCTTCGTTCAGGTCCAGACCCAGCAGGCTTTCGCCATCCACATGGGTGATAAAATCACCGGCCTCGACACCGGCAGCATCGGCAGGGGTGCCGTCCATCGGCGAGACGACTTTTACAAAGCCCTCTTCTTGTGTCACCTCGATGCCCAGCCCGCCGAATTCGCCACGGGTTTGCACCTGCATATCGTCAAAATCGTTCGGCGGCAGATAACTGGAGTGCGGATCAAGCGATGCCATCATCCCTTTGATCGCGGCCTCGATCAGATCGCCTTCGTCCACCTCGCTGACATATTGCGCGCGGATGCGTTCAAATACGTCGCCAAACAGGTCCAGCTGTTCATACACGGTCGCTTTGTTTGCGGTTTCCTGAGCAATCAGCGGACCGGCGATTTGCGTTGTGGCAATTACGCCGGCCAAGGTGCCGCCCAGTGCGGCCATGACGAATTTCTTCATAGTTTCCTATTCCTTGCTTAGTCCGTTTTTGGGGCGAACCATGGTTCGGGGTCTACTGGTTCTTTCCCGTGTCTCAACTCTATATAGAGCGTTTCTGTGCGGGCGGAACCACCACGATCACTGGAAAGTGACAAAAAATCGCTGTTATTCGGTGCATTTCCGCCCATCAGCCCCACCGGCGCACCTGCTTGCAGGACTTCGCCGATTTCGCCGTAGACACGGTTTAGACCAGCCAGCACCAGAAGGTAACCGCTGGAGGGCTCTAGAATCATCACATTTCCGTAGTCCAGTAGCGGACCACGATAGCGGATCGTGGCGGCCCACGGTGTGGTGACGATGGACAGCGGGCGGGTGGCGATCAGCAGGCCGGGGCGGCGGATGCCGGCGGCGTCGGCTTCGTTATAATGGCGCAGGATGGTGCCGTTGACGGGCAGCGTCAGGGTGCCTTTGGCGTCAGCAAACACAGGCAGGTCGATTTCCCGTTCGCCATCATCGGCAAGGTGGGACAGTCCGCTGGCGAACCCTTCCAGCGTTTCGCTGCTGTCCAGCAGGATCGCGGTTTTGACCGGATCTTCGGTAAACTTGCGGGGTAGATCGGTGCGGTCCGAGATGGCTTGGGACAGATGGGTGCGGGCGGTTTGCACCTCTTTCAACCCGGCGGCCAACACTTCGGCCGAGCTTTGTTGAAGGCTGTGCAACAGCGCGACCTCTTCCAACTGGCCGCGTAGTTCTTCGGCCTGTGCTTGCAAGGCGGGGGTGACGTCGGACAGGATCATACCGGAACGTGCGGTGCCAATGGGGCCGGAAGGATGCAGCAGTAACAACGGGGTAGATGTGGCTTCCATGCTTTGCAGCACGCCCAGCAATTGCGCGATATCATCGCGTTTGGCGTCGAATTCCAGTTGCAGCGATTGTTCGCGGATGGCGGCGTGACGCATACCTTTGCGCATCGCCACCAGACCGGATTCATAGGCTTGAACGGTTTGGGTCAGCGCCGCGATCCGATCACTGGCCTTGTCCGCTTGGCGCAATGCCAATGACGCCGCGTTCAATTGTGCCGCCGCCCGTTTGGCCAGAAACGCCGCATCGGGTTCGGCCCATGCGAAAGGGGCTGACAGGACCAGTGCAAGGGTCAGGAACAAGCGGCGCATCATGTTCATTTGTTGATCAGGCTGTGGCCGGTCATTTCAGCCGGTTTGGGCAGGTTCATCAGGTCCAGCAATGTTGGCGCAAGGTCCGATAGGCGCCCCTGATGCAGCGCTGAACCCTTTGGCCCGCCCACCATGATCACCGGCACCGGGTTGGTGGTGTGGGCTGTGTGCGGCCCGCCGGTTTCGGGATCAATCATGGTTTCGCAATTACCGTGATCGGCGGTGATGATCATCGCGCCACCGGCCTTTTCCAACGCGGCCAGCACACGGCCCAGCCCCTGATCCACCGCTTCACAGGCTTTGATCGCGGCAGGGATGCTGCCGGTGTGGCCCACCATATCAGGGTTGGCGTAATTGGTGACGATCAGGTCATAACCATCCTCGATCGCTTGCACAAAGTGGTCGGTGACTTCGCCCGCCGACATTTCCGGTTGCAGGTCATAGGTGGCGACCATTGGACTTTGGGCCATATAGCGGTCCTCGCCCTTTTCCGGTTCTTCCTTGCCGCCATTCAGAAAGAAGGTGACATGCGGATATTTTTCGGTTTCCGCCAGCCGAAACTGGCGCAATCCCTGTTTGGCCACCCATTCGCCCAGTGTGTTCACCAGATGCCGTTTCGGGAAAACGGTCGTCATATAGGCGTTATGCTTGTCGGAATATTCGACCATTCCCAGCATCGCGACCAGTTTTGGGCGCGGTGCAGGATCAAATGCATCGAAATCCGGCTGGCCGATGGCTGCCAGTATTTCACGGGCACGGTCGGCGCGAAAGCTGAGGAAGAACAGCCCGTCGCCATCCTGCATCCCTTTGTAGCCGGCAATCACCGTGGGTTTGATGAATTCGTCCGTTTCATCGCGGGCATAGGATTGGGCAACGGCATCCGCTGCGGTATCGGCATTCAGCCCCTTGCCGTGAACCATCGCCTCATAGGCCAGTTGCACGCGCTCCCAGCGATTGTCACGATCCATCGCGTAATAGCGGCCGATCACGGTAGCGACCTGCGCCCCTTCGGGCAGGCGGTTTAGCAGATCATTGATGAAATCCGCAGCCGATTGCGGCGGCACATCGCGCCCGTCGGTCAGGGCATGCACCAACACGGGCACACCCGCACCCGTGACCGCCTGCGCGGCGGCGATGATGTGGTTGATATGGCCATGCACCCCGCCATCCGACACCAAAGTCGTCAGATGCGCGGTGCCGCCTGATGCCTTCAGCTTGTCAATGAAATCCAGCAGGGCGCGGTTTTTGAAAAAGCTGCCATCCTCGATCGCCAGATCAATCATTCCCAAATCCATCGGCACCACACGGCCAGCCCCGATATTGGTATGCCCCACCTCGGAGTTCCCCATCTGCCCGCTGGGCAGGCCCACATCGGGGCCGTGGGTGATCAGTTGCGATGACGGGCAGTCGCGCAGGATACGGTCAAAATTCGGCGTATCGGCAAGGGCGGGGGCGTTGGCATTGTCTGCCTCACGGATACCCCAGCCATCAAGGATGCACAGAACGACGGGTTTGGGTGTGGTCATGGGTGTGGTCCCTTTTGGAAGGTCAGGGGTGTTTTACGACCGGAAAGGGGGGAGGGCAACTGGGTTGAAGATATGGGGGGGCGAATTCACCCCCGATGATACGGCGCCCCTGCCAGTATCGATGACGCGCGATACAACTGTTCGCTTAGCATCACCCGCGCCAGCATGTGGGGCCAGACCATTGCGCCAAAGGACAGTTTGAAATCCGCACGGTTTCGCAAGTCTTTGGCAATCCCGTCCGCACCACCAATCACAAAGGCCAGATCGGACACACCCTGATCGCGCCAGCCGCCCAGCTTGCCCGCAAATTCCGGCGAGGGCATAACGCGGCCCCGCTCGTCCATGGCACAGATCATCGCCCCTTTGGGAATGGCGCGTTCCAGCAGAACCGCCTCGGCGTCCTGACCGCCACCTTTTTTGTCTTCGACCTCGTGCATGGTTACTGGGCCAAGGCCCAAGCCACGGCCCGTGCGGTCAAACCGTTTCAGGTAATCATCCAGTAATTCGCGCTCGGGTCCGGCGCGCATCCGGCCAACGGCGCAGATGTGGACACGCATCAGGCGTCTCCGGGGCCGGCCCCCTGCCACAGCTTTTCAAGCTGGTAGAATTCGCGCACTTCGGGGCGAAACACATGCACGATCACATCGCCCGCATCGATCAGCACCCAGTCGCCCTGTTCCTTGCCCTCGATCTTGGGGAAAATCTCGAAGGTCTGTTTCAGGTCATCCGACAGCTTTTCCGCAATCGCACTGACCTGCCGCGAGGAGCGGCCGGAGCAGACGATCATGAAATCGGCGATCTCGGATTTGCCCTTCAGGTCAATCGAAACCACATCTTCGGCTTTGTTATCGTCAAGCGAGGATAGGATGCTTTCAAGCAGGGCCTTGCCTGAAACCTTTTTAACTGTGCTGGACAAACCTGTCCTCCTTAAGAAAAGCGCGGGTTGTGCCACATTGGTAGCACCGGATTCGGTAAATCTCAATGTGCGCTTATGGGCCTGTGTTTGTTCGGGTTCAAGGGGGGAAATGCGGCGGGCGCTGATTGGGCCAGTCGGTGGCGGCGTGCCATGTCTGGCCAAGTTGCAAAATGCGGGCATCTGCACCGCGCTGGCCGATCAGTTGCAGTCCTGCCGGCAGCCCCTGTTTGCCGAATCCGACGGGCACGTTCAGCGCGGGCAACCCGGTCAGAGAGGCGGGCACGACGACCTCCATCCAGCGGTGATAGGTGTCCATGTCGTGACCCATTACGGTTTTGGGCCAGTGCCAGTCGACGTTGAACGGGAATATCTGGGCCGAGGGCAGGGCCATCACGTCAACTTCGGTCTGGCTGGCGAATGCGGCGAACCATTTGCTGCGGATTACGCTGGCGTTGTGGATGTCCAGCGGGGACAGGGACAAGCCGCGCTCGATCTCCCACAGCATTTCGGGTTTTAACAGGTCGCGGGTTTTCGGGTTCTGGTAAAGCGGGGCCTGTTTGGCGGCAATGGCCCAACTGCGCAGGGTGGTCCATGAGTGCCACAACTGTTCGGGTGCGATGGGCGGGGTGAAGGGAACCACGGTCGCGCCCAGTTCGCGCATCTGTTCCAGCGCGGTTTCACAGAGCGTCAGTATTTCAGGGTCCATCGGGTAATATCCGCCCCAGTCGCCAACCCAGCCGATGGTGGTGCCGGACATGGTGGATGTGTCGGGCAGGGGTTGGAAGGTGGCCATGCCATGCGGCAAGCGCGCGTCCGGTGTGCCGATGACTTGCAGCAACAGAGACAGATCGCGGATGCTGCGGGCCATCGGGCCGTTTGTGGATAGCTGGTGCAGGAAGGTGTCGCCGATGGGGTCGCTTGGCACCAACCCGTAAGAGGGCCTAAACCCGTAGACATTGTTCCACGCCGCCGGATTGCGCAGCGATCCCATCATGTCCGAGCCATCGGCCAGCGCCAGCATCCGCGTGGCCAGCGCCACCGCCGCGCCGCCGCTGGAACCACCTGCGGAACGACTGGTGTCATAAGGATTGAGGGTGGTGCCATAGACGGGGTTGAAGCTGTGCGAGCCAAGGCCAAATTCCGGCGTATTGGTTTTGCCAATGATGATCGCGCCTGCCGCGCGGATGCGGGCCACCATCATACTGTCGGCGGTCGGGACGTTATCGGCGAATATGGGCGAGCCATAGGTGGTTCGCAGCCCCTTGGTTTCGGCAAGGTCCTTGATGGCAATCGGCAGGCCGTGCAGCGGACCTTTGGGGGCGGTGGTATCGGCGGCTTTGGCCTCGGCCATCAGATCATCGGCGGGGTGCAGGGCAACGATGGCGTTTATGGCAGGGTTAACAGTGTCGATGCGGGCAAGGGTTTTTGCCATTAATTCAGTGGCGGATATGCCTTTGTTGGCCAATGTCGCAAGGATGCCAGTTGCATCGCTGTTCAAGATCATTTCGGGGAATCCTCAAGCAGTTTTACCTCGCGTTGCGGGAAGGGGATCGAGATATCGTTTTCCTTGAAGGTATCCCAAAGCGCCAGAAACACATTGCCGCGGATGTTGGTCAGACCGCCGGTCGGATCGGTGATCCAGAAGCGCAGGATGTAATCGACCGAACTGTCGCCAAAGCCGACGATATGGCAAACCGGCGGGCGCATCGCCAGCACGCGATCAACCGAGGCGGCGGCGTCACAGGCCAGTTTGCGCACCAGATGCGGATCGTCCGAATAGGCGGTGCCGAAATGGATATCGAGCCGCACGAAATCATTGGTGTGGGACCAGTTGACCACCTGATTGGTGATCAGGTCTTCGTTCGGGATCAGATATTCCCGCCCGTCCCGCGTCACAACCGAGGCATAGCGCGCGCCCAGCGTGTTGATCCAGCCGAATGTATCGCCCAGCGAAATCACGTCGCCCGGTTTGATGGATTTATCCAGCAGGATGATGATGCCCGACACAAGGTTCGACACCACCTTTTGCAGACCGAACCCAAGGCCGATACCGATGGCGCCGGACAGAACGGCAAGTCCGGTTAGATCAAATCCGACCGCTTTCAACCCGATAAAGAAGGCAAAGCCATACAGGATCACCTGCATGAATTTCACCATCAGCACCTGCATGGATGGCGATATTTCCTTGTTCTCGCGAATGCGTTTGGTGGTGCCAATGGAAATGGTGCGCGCTAAAGTGAACAGAACGGCGGTGACCACCAGCCCCTTGATCACTATCAGCAGCGACAGATGCATCCCGCCCAGATCAATCGCGATCTGGTCGAGTAATTGTTCGGTGGTGGCGGTCAGGTTTAAAAAGTAGAGGGCGGCGTAGATCCACGCGCCCCATGTCACCATGCGGCGCAGGAAATTGTTGTGGATGAAACGGGCAATCACCACGACCACCAGCCAAGCAAGGCCGATGGTGCCAACAATCGACAACAGATAGGTGCGTGACGGAAACAGGCCCAGCCCGTGGCGCATAAACGCAATCGCGGCCCAGATCAGCGCCACAAACGCGATCAACCGCAAGCGCCGGTGCAGCATCACCAGTATACGCAACTGCCATTTCGGACGCCCCGTCAACCCGCGCATCCAGTTGTGGATTTTCGGGCCGAAATACAGTTTGACCAGATAGGCAACAATCAGCAGGCCGATCATGATCCCCATTTGCGTCAGCCTTGAAGGCAGCAGCAGGGAATTGCCAAAGGCAACCAGTTTATCGAACAACGTCTGTATCTGCGCGCCTGCGCTTTGTGTTTCCGGCTCCATGCCCGCAGGTTTGCATGGAATGTCGTGATAGGGCAACGGTGTAAACGGGGTTGGTCAGCCGGGTGTTATGAAAATATCAACCGCGCTGATGCGGCCAATACGGCTAAACGGATCAGGAACCCGAATACGCGGATGTTTATGAACTTCAATACCCTGTACCCGATTATTGCGCCAATAAGGATTACAGGAAGAAACAAGGCATTCAGGGTTAGCGTTTCTTTTGTGATTAGTCCTAAGCTTACCGAAAACGGAACCTTGGTTGCATTCAGTATAAGAAAGAACCAACTGCGCGTTCCGACAAATTCGCCTTTCTTCAACCCCATTTGTAACAAGTATATCCCAAATACAGGGCCAGCTGCATTCGCTACCATTGCAGAAGCCCCCGCCAATACCCCTGCAACCCCTGTAAAGATGCGACCATTCAGGTGTTGTTTGATATTTGATGTAAGCGAGATATCTAATGCCAACATCAACAGAATTATCCATCCAATAAGCTTCTCGAAATTGTAGTCGGGAACAGCCCAAAGAAATAGAAACCCGCAAAGCAAGCCAGCAATAGTTAATGGAAGGATTTTGATCAATAGATGCCACTGGCATTCGCGGCGGTAATACACGACGGCCATTATATCGGCGGCAACCAGCATTGGAACCAGAACCCCGGGGGATGCTTTACCAGGGATGGCAAGCGCCATTAGTAGTACTGCAAGAATTCCAACCCCACCCACAGATGTCTTTGTAAAGCCCACAAGGAATGCGGCGAATCCAACGTATAGATATTGCAAGCTTTCCAGTTCCATCGGCAGTTCCGAGATTTATAGGGGAAACCAACCGTAGAGTGTGGGAATGAACATATCAACCTTAAACGGGTTAATGTATTTGGGCGTTCCCCTTGCCCATACCCCGTGCGCGATGTATCCCCGCTGGTATGACTCGGATTTTTGATATGGACGACCACGCCCGCCTGCCTTGGCGGTTCCACGGTCAAACGCTTGCGATCCACGCCGACCTATAATGGTCCGGCGCCCTTTGGCGCTGTTTGTCACCCCCATCTGTAACATCCTGCGGGAAAGGAAAAACCATGACCGCCCCGAAGACACTTTATGATAAAATCTGGGATGCCCACGTCATCACCCAAGACGACGACGGCACCGCCCTGCTGTATATCGACCGCCATCTGGTGCACGAAGTCACCAGCCCACAGGCCTTTGAAGGTCTGCGCGATGCCGGTCGCAAGGTGCATGCACCTGACAAAACCATTGCCGTGCCGGATCACAATGTGCCCACCACGCTGGACCGCACCAACGGCATTATCAGCAACGAGGAATCCCGCATCCAGCTGGAAGCACTGGACAAGAACGCCCGCGATTTCGGTGTGCATTACTATCCGGTGGATGATGTCCGTCAGGGCATCGTGCATATTGTTGGCCCCGAGCAGGGCTGGACATTGCCCGGCATGACCGTGGTTTGCGGCGACAGCCACACCGCCACCCACGGCGCGTTTGGCGCATTGGCACATGGGATTGGCACCTCCGAGGTGGAACATGTGTTGGCCACGCAGACGCTGATCCAGCAGAAATCCAAAAACATGAAGGTGGAAATCACCGGCAAGCTGCAACCGGGTGTTACCGCCAAGGACGTCACCCTTGCCGTGATCGGCGCGACCGGTACGGCGGGTGGCACCGGCTATGTGATCGAATATTGCGGTCAGGTGATCCGCGACATGTCGATGGAAGGTCGCATGACCGTCTGTAACATGGCGATCGAAGGCGGCGCACGCGCCGGTCTGATTGCGCCGGACGACATTACCTTTGAATACGTCAAAGGCCGCCCGCACGCACCCAAAGGGGCCCAGTGGGAGGTTGCGTTGAAATGGTGGAAAACATTGTTCACCGACGACGACGCGCATTTCGACAAGGTGCTGGTGCTGAAAGGCGAAGACATCGCGCCGGTGGTGACATGGGGCACCTCGCCCGAGGATGTTCTGCCGATCACCGCATCCGTTCCCGCGCCCGAGGATTTCGAGGGTGGTAAAGTAGACGCCGCCGCGCGGTCGCTGGAATATATGGGCCTGACACCGGGCACCAAACTGACCGACATTGCGATCAACACTGTCTTTATTGGCTCCTGCACCAACGGCCGGATCGAGGATCTGCGCGCCGTTGCCGAGATCGTCAAAGGCAAAAAGGTCGCCGATGGCGTGCGCGCCCTGATCGTGCCCGGCTCGGGCCTTGTGCGGGCGCAGGCAGAAGAAGAAGGGTTGGGTGAAATATTCACCGAGGCCGGTTTTGAATGGCGGCTGGCGGGCTGTTCCATGTGTCTGGCGATGAATGATGATCAACTGGCACCGGGCGACAGAAGTGCCTCGACCAGCAACCGGAACTTTGAGGGCCGTCAGGGCAAAGGGGGCCGCACCCATCTGGTCAGCCCCGTCATGGCAGCCGCCGCAGCGATCACCGG
>CAZIDQ010000055.1:12071-15026 GCA_964538015.1 uncultured Marinosulfonomonas sp. | reverse complement strand
ATCTGCTGGGTTGCCGTGGCCGGATCGCGCATCAATCCAGCCCTTTCAGAACGCCCGACAGGATGCCGAACAGCTCGTCTATCTGGGCCTTGTTGATCATCAGCGGCGGGGACAGCGCGATGATGTCGCCCGTGGTGCGGATCAGCAGGCCTTTGTCGTAGCACTGCAAGAAGGCGTTGAACGCGCGTTTGGTGGGGGCGCCTTCTATGCCCTCCAGTTCAATCGCGCCAATCAGGCCCATATTGCGGATGTCGATCACATGCGGCAGGCCCTTCAGGCTGTGCAGCGCATCTTCCCAGTAACCGGCCAAACCGGCAGCGTTTTCAAACAACCCGTCCTCGCGGTAAGTGCGCAGCGTGGCCAGACCGGCGGCCGAGGCAATCGGGTTGCCGGAATAGGTGTAGCCGTGGAACAGTTCAATCGCCTCTTCCGGACCCGACATAAACGCATCATGGATGGCGCTGGTGGCCAGCACCGCGCCCATCGGGATCACGCCGTTGGTCAGGCCCTTGGCGGTGGTGATCAGATCGGGCATCACGCCGAAATGGTCAGCGGCAAAATTGCTGCCAAGACGCCCAAACCCTGTGATCACCTCGTCAAAAATCAGCAGGATGCCGTGCTTGGTGCAAATCTCGCGCAGTTTTTCAAGGTAGCCTTTGGGGGGCATCAGCACACCGGTGGACCCCGCCATCGGCTCGACGATCACTGCGGCAATGTTTTCGCCGCCATGCAGGGCAACGATACGCTCCAGATCTTCGGCCAGATAGGCGCCATGTTCGGGCTGTCCACGCACAAAGGAATTCTGGTCGGGCAAATGCGTGTGCGGCAGGTGGTCCACACCCGTCAGCAGAGAGCCAAAGAATTTGCGGTTGTTGACAATGCCGCCAACCGAAATGCCACCAAAGTTTACCCCGTGATAGCCACGTTCGCGACCAATCAGACGGGTGCGGGTACCTTCGCCGCGCACGCGGTGATAGGCCAGCGCGATTTTCAACGCGGTTTCAACGGATTCAGACCCCGAGTTGGTAAAGAACACATGTTCAAACGGCTCGGGCGCCATATCGCGAATGGCCGTGGCCAACTCAAACGCCTTGGGGTGGCCCATCTGGAACGCCGGTGCGTAATCCAGTTCAGCCGCCTGTTTCTGGATTGCCTCGGTGATCAGCGGGCGGTTATGGCCGGCATTCACGCACCACAGACCGGCGGTGCCATCCAGCACATCGCGCCCGTCGGCGGTTTTGTAATACATCCCGTCCGCCGAAACGAACATACGCGGGTTTTTCTTGAACTGGCGGTTCGCCGTGAACGGCATCCAGAAGGCGGACAAATCGTTGGGAACCTTGGGTGTATCATAAGCCATGACAAGCAATCCTGTTATGTGGTGGCGGCAGTTAGCGCAGATTGTTTGACCAATTGGTCAGGATCACGCTAACAGAGCCGCGTATTCAGTCAAGGAATTCATCACCAAGTTTAGCGATCATTTGCATTCAAACGAAGAAAAATCACGTATCGGTGGAATTTTTGTGGCGGTTTGGCCTGTGGTCGGTAAACTAGGCAGTCAAACGGACAGGAATTCGCTGGAATTAGGGGCAGTAAATGGCCGAGCCACAGACGCGCACACGAATACAAAAGAAAAACCGCACAACGATTCTTAATGCGGCACTGGATGTGTTTTCGCAATTCGGCTTTCGCGGGTCGACTTTGGACCAGATCGCCAAAGCCGCCGGATTGTCCAAACCGAACCTGCTGTATTACTTCCCCTCCAAGGAAGCGATCCATGTGGAATTACTGTCCTGTCTGATGGACACATGGCTGGACCCACTGCGTGATCTGGACCCGAATGGTGAACCACGCGCGGAAATCCTTGCCTATGTGCGCCGCAAACTGGAGATGAGCCGCAATTTTCCGCGTGAAAGCCGGCTGTTTGCCAATGAAATCCTGCAAGGCGCGCCGCGAATTATGGGGGCGATTAAGGGCGAATTGAAGGATTTGACCGACGAAAAGGCCGCGGTGATTCAGGGATGGATGGATGCGGGCAAAATTGCGCCGTCCCACCCTTATCATCTGTTGTTTTCGATCTGGTCCCTAACCCAGCATTACGCCGATTTCGACGTGCAAGTGCGGGCCGTTCTGGGGGGCGAGGACGACGATCCTTTCCCCGCCGCAGAACAGTATCTGGAAACGCTGTTTAGCAAACTGTTGGCCGTCTAAACGCGCAATTTGCCTTAAATCCTTTGTAGAAATTCGGGGCTATTAATCCGTCTTTCATACATACTAACAAAGAATACAGCATCGGTGGGGGCGCCGATCAGGAGCATTGATATGCTTATACTTCCCGGGGCTTTGCCTGTGGCCCCGTCACCGCAACAGGCCTTTGCCGCGCCACCGGCGCCTTCACCCGTGAAAACCGTGGCGGAACCGGCGGCGTCCAGCAAAACCCGCAATGAAACCGGCGCCGATACCGGCCCGCATTCGGACGGGCAACGCAGCGCGATCCTGCCGCCGCCGCCCAACCCCGACAAACCCACAGGCCCACCCCCGACATTCGAGGCGAACCTGCTGGAATCCGAACGCGAAAAACTGCGCGCGGGGCCGGAATTGCAACCCGAAGAAACCGCCGAGCCTGAAACAGAAAAGGCGGCCGAGCCTTACGCCCCGCCGCCCCAAGATACCCATGAAATAGATATCGCTGTTTAACTATTTCCCCGACGCACAGGTATTGCCCGGGTTGTTCGGATGTTCGGTCCAGTTGCCGTATTCGGCGGGAACCTTTTGCCCCGTGCGTTCGTCCAACTCGCCCGGCATCACCTGTTTCATGGTGATACAGCCCTCGACGGGGCAGACATTGACACACAGGTTACAGGCGACACATTCGTCGTCCTTGACGCTGAATTTGCGGTCATCCGACATTTCGATGGCCTGATGGCTTGTATCCTCGCAGGCGGCATAGCAGCG
>CAZIDQ010000055.1:10372-11971 GCA_964538015.1 uncultured Marinosulfonomonas sp. | reverse complement strand
GGGTTGCGGGCAATTTCCGCCACCATGTTCAACGCAATCGGTTTCACCGCAGGACCACAATAGCCGCCATGCGTGCCCTTGCCGTCAATCGTCGGCTCGGGCGCCATCGCGTCCAGATCGACCGTGGTGATCGAATTGATGGTGTTGATCAGTGATACCGCATCGGCCCCGCCGCGCAGCGCCGCTTCGGCGGGTTTGCGAATGTCGGTAATGTTTGGCGTCAGTTTCACGATCACCGGCATTTTGGTGTTTTCTTTACACCAACGGGTCACCATTTCGATGTATTCCGGCACCTGCCCGACAGCGCCACCCATGCCGCGTTCGGCCATGCCATGCGGGCACCCAAAGTTCAGCTCGATCCCGTCAGCGCCGGTATCCTTGATCGCCAGCAGGATGTCTTTCCACGATTGCTCCTCGCAAGGCACCATCAACGACACGATAATCGCGCGGTCAGGATAGTCCTTTTTCACCCGGGTGATTTCCTCGAGGTTTTGTTGCAGCGGGCGATCGGTGATCAATTCAATATTGTTCAACCCCAGCAGACGCCGGTCCGCGCCATAAATCGCGCCGTAACGCGGGCCGTTGACGTTGACCACGGGCGGACCTTCTTCGCCCAGTGTTTTCCAGACAACACCACCCCATCCGGCCTCGAATGCGCGGCGGACGTTGTACTCCTTGTCCGTGGGCGGGGCCGAGGCCAGCCAGAACGGGTTAGGGGATTTGATACCAATAAAATTCGATGTAAGATCAGCCATTTACCAACCCTCCTATGCCATCAACGTGGCGTTAATATCAATCGCGGCATCGCGGCCCTCGGCCACGGCAGTCACGGTCAGATCGTCGCCACCGCTGGCGCAATCCCCACCGGCCCAAACGCCGTTTTGCGATGTGCGCCCAACCTCGTTCACCACGATCTTGCCGCGCTCGACCGCCACGCCATCGGGCACCCCTTCCAGTGTCTGGCCAATCGCCTTGAACACCTGATCGGCGGGGATGCGGAACATCTCGCCTGTGCCGCGCAGTTTGCCGTCTTCTTCAACGGTATATTCGAATTCGACCTCGCGCACCGCACCGTCACCGTGGATGGCGACCGGCTGGGCGTTATAGATGATCGTCACGCCCTTGGCTGTGGCCAGTTCCTGTTCGTATTCCGAGGCCGCCATGCGTTCCTTGCCACGGCGATAGACCATCGAAACATGTTCGGCGCCCAGAAGTTTTGACTGCACGGCCGCATCAACAGCGGTCATGCCGCCACCGATCACCACCACATTGCGGCCAACCGGCAGTTTTGACAGATCATCGGCCTGACGCAATTTAGCAATGTAATCAACGGCATCCAGAACACCGTCCAGATCCTCGCCATCCGCGCGCAGGGCGTTTACGCCGCCCAGACCGATTGCCAGAAACACCGCGTCATAGGAGGCGGACAGATCCGCCAGCGACATTCCATCGCCCAGACGTTTGCCGTATTCCATCGTAATCCCGCCGATCTGCATCAGCCATTCAACCTCGCGGTGGGCGAAATCATCAACCGATTTATAGGCGGCAATGCCGAATTCATTCAGACCACCTGCCTTTTGGCGACCATCCAGAATGACA
>CAZIDQ010000055.1:0-10272 GCA_964538015.1 uncultured Marinosulfonomonas sp. | reverse complement strand
GGCAATGCCGAATTCATTCAGACCACCTGCCTTTTGGCGACCATCCAGAATGACAGCCTCATGGCCAAGCATCGCCAAACGGTGCGCACAGGACAGACCCGCAGGCCCCGCCCCGACAATGGCAACCCTTTTGCCGGTTGGTGCTGCGCGTTCAAACGGATGCACGCCCTTTTCCATCATCATATCGGTGGCATAGCGCTGAAGGCGGCCAATCTCGACCGGCTTGCCTTCGGCCACTTCGCGCACGCAAACCTCTTCGCACAGGGTTTCGGTCGGGCACACACGGGCGCACATGCCACCCAGAATGTTTTCCTCAAAAATCTTCACCGCAGCCGCTTCGGCAATGCCGGTGCTGATCTGGCGAATGAACATCGGAATGTCGATGCTGGTCGGACAGGCCGTCTGGCACGGCGCGTCATAACAGAAATAACAACGATCCGCCGCAACCGCTGCCTCGTGCGCATCCAGTGGCGCGTGCAGATCGGTAAAGTTCTTGGCGTAGGCGTCTTTGGTCAAACGTCCCGGCATGATCCCCGGCGTCATCTGGCTGTTCGGCATAATTTGCATCCCGCATAGAAAAAATCAGACTCAAATCGTGCCACAAGTCAGATATTTTATCAAATGGTAAATTTTATTTTTTGGTCAATTCTTAAAATTCATGGAAAACAGGCGCAAAATCGTGGTTTTCGGGCGGTTTTGGGCAAAATTCCCCCTATGAAATATGACCGGAACCGCTTTTCACCTTCCGTTAGGTCGCGTATAAGCATGCAAAGTCAAAGACAACCAAGCCCCGCAAAAAGGGGCCCGTGAAGGGGATACCGAGGACGCCATGACCAAGAAAACCAAAGACGAAGACGTGGCCTTTATTCAGGCGCTGGCACAGATTCTGGATGACAACGACATGACCGAAATTCAGGTCAAACGCATCTATGCCAACAACGACAGCATGAACATCCGCGTTAGCCGCAAAACCGAAACGGTTATGGCCGCCCCTGCCCCCATGATCGCCGCCCCCGTTGCCGCTCCGGCTGCTGGCGCACCGGTTGAAGCCGCCGCCGAAACATCTGCCGATCCGGCCTCCTTGCCCGGCGCCGTGACATCGCCGATGGTTGGCACCGCATATTTACAGCCCGAACCCACCGCACCGGCATTCGTTAGCGTTGGTGACAAAGTGGCCGAAGGCGACACCATCCTGATCATCGAAGCCATGAAAACCATGAACCACATTCCGGCCCCCGCATCTGGCACCGTGAAACGCATTCTGGTGGCCGATGGTGACGCGGTAGAATTCGGCGCACCTTTGATGATCATCGAATAGGGGCCACACCATGTTCGACAAAATCCTGATTGCCAACCGTGGCGAAATCGCCCTTCGGGTGGTGCGTGCCTGCCGCGAAATGGGCATTAAATCTGTTGCGGTCCATTCCACCGCCGATGCCGACGCCATGCATGTGCGCATGGCCGACGAAGCCATCTGCATTGGCCCGCCAGCCGGCACCGACAGCTATCTGCGCATCCCCGCGATCATTGCGGCCTGCGAAGTGACCGGCGCACAGGCGATCCACCCCGGTTACGGCTTTTTGTCGGAAAACGCCGATTTTGTTCAGGTGATCGAAGATCACGGCCTGACATTCATCGGCCCCACCGCCGAACATATCCGTATCATGGGCGATAAAATCACCGCCAAGGATACGATGAAAAAGCTGGGCGTGCCTTGCGTTCCCGGCTCGGACGGGGGCGTGCCCGATGTGGCAAGCGCCAAGAAAGTCGGGCTTGAACTGGGCTATCCAGTGATCGTCAAGGCCACTGCCGGTGGCGGCGGGCGCGGCATGAAGCTGGCCCCGACCGAAGCCGACATGGAAAGCGCCTTTCACACCGCGCGCGCCGAGGCCCTGTCGGGGTTTGGCAACGACGAAGTCTATATCGAGAAATATCTGACCACCCCGCGCCACATCGAAGTGCAGGTATTTGGCGACGGCAAAGGCAACGCGGTGCATCTGGGGGAACGTGACTGTTCCCTGCAGCGCCGCCACCAGAAAGTGTTTGAAGAGGCCCCCGGCCCTGCCATCACCGCTGAAATGCGCGCCAAAATCGGCAAGGTTTGCGCCGATGCCGTGGCTGGCATCAACTATATTGGTGCTGGCACGATCGAATTCCTGTACGAGAACGGTGAATTCTATTTCATCGAAATGAACACCCGCCTGCAGGTCGAACACCCCGTAACCGAGGCCATCTTTGGCGTCGATCTGGTGCGCGAACAGATCCGCGTGGCCGAAGGGCTGCCGATGTCGTTCACGCAGGATGATCTAGAGGTTCAGGGCCACGCCATCGAGGTGCGGATCAATGCTGAAAAGCTGCCCAATTTCACCCCCTGCCCCGGCACCATCACGCAGTTCCACGCGCCCGGTGGTTTGGGCGTGCGGATGGATTCGGCACTGTATGATGGCTATAAAATCCCGCCCTATTACGACAGCCTGATCGGCAAGCTAATTGTGCATGGCCGTGATCGCCCCGAAGCACTGGCCCGTCTTAGCCGTGCCTTGGGGGAATTGATCGTTGACGGGGTGGACACAACACTGCCACTATTCCACGCACTACTGGCAGAAAAAGACATCCAGACCGGGGATTACAACATCCACTGGCTGGAAAAATGGCTTGAGGAAAATCTGGGCTAACCCCTGGGGATCAAAGCACAAGTACCGCGGCGCTTGCCGGTGTCGCGGTAGTAATCCCAAATCCCTTTGCGCTGATCTTTGGGCACGCTGTTCCAGTCCATCCAGACCGTATCATAGCCCAGTACATCGGCCATCATTTCCAGCGCCTTAAAGCTGGGATAGCCGACCATAGTGTGTTCCTGCCCCTCGAACTGTGGTGCTGCGTTTAGAATATTAAAGGTGCGTTCCCGCTGCATCTGGATCATCGGAAAACTGCGATCCATAAAATCACTGTCCACGATGATCAATTTTGGCTGCAATTCCTTCACCAGTTGCAACAGGCGGAAATGGTCCATGATATGGTACAAAATGCCAAATACGCTGACCACATCATAGGTTTCGCCTTTGTGGGCCTCGCTCTCCAGTTCTTTGAACAGATCATTGCAACGCAATTCCACCCGATTGCGTAGATCGGCATCCGGAAAACCGGAAAATTCATCAATCAGGTTTTGCCGCGCTTCGACGCCGATAACCTCTTTTGCGCCAGCCGCCGCAAACGCATAGGCCCATCGGCCATCGTGTGACGCAATATCAAACACCCGCGCGCCTTTAATTTCTTTCAAAAACGGCTCGATCAGGAA
This sequence comes from uncultured Marinosulfonomonas sp., assembly GCA_964538015.1. Classification (GTDB taxonomy): domain Bacteria; phylum Pseudomonadota; class Alphaproteobacteria; order Rhodobacterales; family Rhodobacteraceae; genus Profundibacter. The sequence goes on along the minus strand of CAZIDQ010000055.1, from coordinate 6,977 downwards.
ACCATGACGGGCATTCATCCGAAATGCGATGTTCTGGTTGTCCTTATAAAGGTCCATACCCGTTAAAAAATCAAAAAAACCCACAAGCAGTCTTTCTTTATTATGTTTACGCAGCGACAATAGGGTTTGATATTACACCCGTAAACACCGAAACACACGTCCGACCATGCCAAACCAAATCACAGCCGAAACACTATTGCAGGCCTATGCGTCGGGCGTCTTTCCCATGGCGGAATCCCGCGAGGATGATGCGCTGTTCTGGGTCGATCCGCATTTTCGCGGTATATTCGAATTGGACAATTTCCATATTTCCCGCAGCCTGGCCCGACGCATCCGGCAACAGCCCTTTCAAATCCGGACCGATACCGCATTTATGGCCGTGGTTGATGGCTGTGCCGACCGAACCGAAACATGGATTAACGCACAGCTGCTAACCTTATATGAACAACTGCATTTAATGGGGTTCGCCCATTCGCTCGAGGTATGGGAGGACGATGAACTGGTTGGCGGCGTCTACGGGTTGGCAATCGGCGGGGCGTTCTTTGGCGAAAGCATGTTCTCGCGGCGCACCGATGCGTCAAAAATTGCGCTGGCCTATCTGGTGGACCGGTTGCGGTTGGGCGGGTTTTCCCTGTTTGACACACAGTTCATCACCCCGCATCTGGCATCCCTCGGGGCAGTCGAAATTCCGCGTGACGGTTACCGGGCCAAGTTGAAAACCGCGCTGGGTCAGGCAGGTAATTTCCATCCGGCCGAATCCGCGCCCGATGCCTATTCTGTTTTACAGCGCAACACCCAGACGTCGTAACGTGCGTGATCCAGTGCATTTAGCGCGGGTGCCGCGGCGATCATCCAGCCTTTGAATATCGGCTCGTCCTTGCCGGATTCGCGGATCGTCAGATAGGCGAATGCGTTGCCCGCCGGGTTGCCTTTGGGATAGCGACATTCGCCAAGGGTGATCGTCAAGCGCCCGTAATCACGGCTTTCGCCAGTGTCCATTTCAATATCGGTCAGGCTTCCGTCCACCTTGTCCAGCCCGCGTAAAATAGCGGCTGGCGCATTGCTGACCTGTTGCGCCCAAACGGGGGCGGCAAGGAAAGTCAGCAAAATAAGAAGTAATGCCCGCATCATTCCGAACTATCGCTGCCGCTTCCCGATACATATTTCATCAGCAATGTGATCAGGCTGACTGCGCCCTGTGTATCGTCGATTTCATCGCCTGCCTCGAAATTATCAGGCGATCCACCGGGGTAGATTTCGACAAAATTGCCGCCCAGCAATCCTTCAGATGAAATAACAGCGGCGCTGTCATCGGGGATCACGATCCCGTCTTTTACCGTCAGCACCATATCGGCGCGAAAGGTTTCAGCGTTCAGCTTCATTTCGCTGATTGTGCCGATTTTCACACCGGCAAGGCGCACATCGGTGCCCACCGTCACACCCTCGACAGAGCGAAAGCTGGCGGTCAGCGGGTAATCACCGGATTTGCCGATGGCAAAGCCTGTGGCCTGCCCCGCATAGACCAAAAATCCGATGGCAACCGCCAAAACAGCGCCGCCAACCAAAACTTCTGTGGTGGATTCAGACATTATTATTCCGGCTGCCAAGCATCATAGTCGCGCCGCTCAGCAGGAGCCGCGTTGCGCAGGGAACCCGCTGGCGCATAGGCCATTTCGCTACCGGTCTGGTTTTCGTGGTGCGGCTTTTCCCATTTCTTGTGGTCCAGCGGCGCCTCGGTTGGCGGCTCGTCCCATGTGAAATGCAGCCATCCGTGCCAGTCTGGCGGGATCTGGCTGGCCTCGGGGGCATCTTTATAGCAAACCCAGCGGCGTTTGCCGTCTTTGGTCCGGTAATAGATGTTGCCCATATCGTCTTCGCCCACCTTGACGCCATTGCGCCATGTGAAAATCTGGGTGCCCAGCGTCTGGCCGTGGTACCAAGTCAGCATTCGAAGAATAAAGCGTATCATCACGCCCCCTAATATCCATGTGGTCGTTGCCTACTGATATGAACCAATCCGGCCCCGAGGTCCAGACCCGCGAGCGGATTTAGGCGCTTTCCGGCAGGCGTGCCGTGACTTCAATCTCGATTTTCATTGCGGGGTCGATCAAACCGGCCTGTATCATCGTCGCGGCGGGCGGGTTTTCACCAAAAGCCGCCTGCAAAAGTGGCCAGCACGGCTCGAAATCATCGCGATCCGGCAGGATGTAATGCACCCGCACAGCATCGGCAAATGTCGCACCTGCCTGCTCCAGCGCCTTGCGGATGTGGTCCAACGCCAGTTCACATTGCTCAACCACGCTTTCGGGGGTGGTCATGGTGGCGTGATCATTGCCGACGGTGCCGGAAACATGCACCCAGCCATCGGCCACCACCGCACGGCAATAACCGATTTTGGGTTCATAGGCAGACCCGGATGAAATACGCCTGATCGGCATATCAGCTGGCGCTGGCTTCTTCTTTTTCCTTGGGCTCGGAATAGATCAGCAGCGGGTTGGCGTCCGAGGTCACAGCCTCCTCGTTCACCACCACTTCATCCACATTTTCCAGACCGGGCAGATCAAACATGGTATCCAGCAGGATATCCTCCATGATCGAACGCAGGCCCCGCGCACCGGTTTTACGCGCGATCGCGCGTTTGGAAATGGCTTTCAGCGCATCCTCGGTGAATGTCAGCTTGGCTTCTTCCAGTTCGAACAGGCGCTGGTATTGCTTGACCAGCGCGTTTTTCGGCTTGGTCAGGATGGTCATCAGCGCGTCTTCGTCCAGATCGGTCAGGGTGGCGATCACCGGCAGACGCCCGACGAATTCAGGAATCAGGCCGAATTTCAGCAGATCTTCGGGTTCCAGATCCGTCAGCATTTCACCAATGCCGCGCTCTTCATCATCCTGAACGTCGGCGCCAAAACCAATGGCAGACCCTTTACCGCGTTTCGAAATTATCTTTTCAAGGCCGGAAAACGCACCGCCACAGATAAACAGGATGTTGGTGGTGTCCACCTGCAGGAATTCCTGCTGCGGATGCTTGCGCCCGCCTTGCGGGGGAACCGAGGCAACCGTGCCTTCCATGATTTTCAGCAGTGCCTGCTGCACACCCTCGCCCGACACATCGCGGGTGATCGAGGGGTTGTCGGATTTGCGGGTGATTTTGTCGACCTCGTCAATATAAACGATGCCACGCTGGGCGCGTTCGACATTGTATTCACTTGCCTGAAGCAGCTTCAGGATGATGTTTTCCACGTCTTCGCCCACATAACCGGCTTCGGTCAGGGTGGTGGCGTCGGCCATGGTGAACGGCACATCCAGAATCCGCGCCAGCGTCTGGGCCAGCAGGGTTTTACCGCAACCGGTTGGACCGATCAGCATGATATTGGATTTCGCCAGCTCGATCTCGTCTGATTTGCCGCTGTGGTTCAGGCGTTTGTAGTGGTTGTGCACCGCCACAGACAGAACCCGTTTGGCGTGGAACTGGCCGATAACGTAGTCATCCAGCACGTCGCAGATTTCTTTTGGTGTCGGCACGCCTTCGGACGATTTCAAACCGGCGGATTTCGTTTCCTCGCGGATGATATCCATACACAGTTCGACGCATTCGTCGCAGATAAATACTGTCGGGCCCGCAATCAGTTTGCGCACCTCGTGTTGGCTTTTGCCGCAGAACGAGCAGTAAAGCGTGTTCTTGCTGTCGTTGCCTGAATTGTTCGCCATTAGTGCACCTCTGTGGCTCGTAACCTGTGTTTCAACGCGAACCCGTAAAGGCCGCGACGACTGCCCCTCACCTCCAGCTTAGGACAGCGCGATTTCGTCTTCAACGTGAAAATGCCGATTTGCCTAACGCAGATCAGCTTTCCGTGTCGTCATCTGTGGCGCGATTCTCGACGATTTCGTCGATCAGGCCCCAATCCTTGGCTTCTTGCGCGTCCATGAAATTGTCACGTTCCAGCGCCTCGACCACATTTTTCATCTTCTGGCCGGTGTGGGTGACGTAAATCTGGTTCAACCGGTCCTTCAATTTCTGGGTTTCCTGCGCATGGATCATGATGTCCGTCGCCTGCCCCTGATACCCGCCCGATGGCTGATGCACCATGATCCGGCTGTTGGGCAGCGAGAAACGCATCCCCTTGGCACCGGCGGTCAGCAAAAGCGAGCCCATGCTGGCGGCCTGCCCGACGACCAGCGTCGAGACCTTGGGTTTGATGTATTGCATGGTGTCATAGATCGACAGACCCGATGTCACCACCCCGCCCGGCGAGTTGATATACATCGAGATTTCTTTTTTCGGGTTATCCGCCTCAAGGTGCAAAAGCTGCGCCACAATCAGGCTGGACATGCCATCGTGGATCGGGCCGGTGATGAAAATGATCCGTTCCTTCAAAAGGCGCGAGAAAATATCATAGGCGCGCTCACCTCGGGCGGTTTGCTCAACCACCATCGGCACAAGGTTGTTCATATAGTGTTCATACGGGTCGTTCATGGTCACCTGCCTGCTGCTGGCGCGAATATTGCGCGCGTTACCTTCCCCAAGTCTTAGTTGTGCGTTCGAACCCCTGCAAGGGGGGTGCGCGGTGTTTTCGCACAAATGGGCTGAAGGATTGGTTACCGGAAACGGAAAAAATGCCAAATTCAGCCGGTTTCGGGATGATTATTTCATGAAAGCGGCACAAACTGCGGGCAGGATCAGAACACAGCCTGAAAGGCTTGCCGCAGTTTATCGACGATTTCGTCAATATGGTTGTCCTGCAAAATGAACGGCGGGGCCAACAGGACATGATCCCCCCGAATCCCGTCAATCGTACCGCCCATCGGATAGCAGGCAAGGCCAGCCGCAAACGCCGCTTTCTTTATGGCCTTATGCACGCCAAGCTCGGGAACAAACGGGGCTTTGGTTTCACGGTTCTGAACAACCTCCAGCCCGACAAACAAGCCGCGCCCGCGAATGTCGCCGATATAGGGATGCTGGCCGAACTCCGCGACCAGTTGCTTTTTCAACCGCGCGCCCATGACGCGGGATTGATCGGCCAGCCCGCCATCTACCAGTTTTTTGACAACCGCATTTGCCGCAGCACAGGCAACCGGATGGCCGATATAGGTGTGCCCGTGCTGGAAAAAACCGCTGCCCGATTCAATCGCCGCGTATATTTCACCGCTGCACATCATTGCCCCGATCGGCTGATATCCGGCACCCAACCCTTTGGCGATGGTGATGATGTCAGGGCGCACGGCATCCTGTTCACAGGCAAACAGCGTGCCACACCGCCCCATGCCGCACATGACCTCGTCCAAGATCAGCAAAATGCCGTAGCGGTCGCAAATCTGACGTATCCGTTTGAAATACCCCTCAACGGCCGGCACCGCCCCCAGGGTCGCCCCGACGACCGGTTCGGCCACAAAGGCCGCAACGCTTTCTGGCCCCAACCGCAGTATTTCGGTTTCAAGCGCATCCGCGACCCGCTGGCCATACTCAAAGCTGCTTTCCCCCGCCTCAACGCCCCGATATTCATAACACGGCGGGATATGGGATGTTTCGATCATCAAAGGCGCGAAAGGGCGTTTGCGCCATTGATTCCCGCCGGTGGCCAGCGCACCCAACGTATTGCCATGATAGCTCTGCTCGCGGGCAATGATACGGTGTCGATCGGGCTCGCCTTTTTCGATGAAATACTGACGGGCCAGTTTCAACGCGGACTCGATCGCTTCGGATCCGCCAGACACGAAATAGACCCGCTCGATCCCCTCGGGAGCCGATGCAATCAGCCTGTCGGCCAGTTCCTCGGCGGGGTCGGACGTGAAAAAACTGGTATGCGCATAGGCGACTTTATCCAACTGCGCCTTGATCGCGGCAACAACATCCGCATCGCTGTGTCCCAGACAGGAAACAGCCGCCCCGCCCGATCCATCCAGATAGCGTTTGCCGTTGCGGTCAAACAGGTAAACCCCATCCCCCCGCGAAACAACCGGCGGGGTGACCTGACAGTGACGCGGGAATATATGTGACATGGTGAACCTTGTTTCCTTGGGCAGGATTGGTGTCCGGCCCTGTTAGAATGAACCATTATAGGCAGATTTATCTATTGGGCAGGCAAGGACGGTAAAGGTGTTGCGACCCCATGCATTGGCAAGGGCGGATAGCAGTTGATCCTTGCTGTGGATCACCTCGCCAATGCCGCCATAGGCCTGCGCGATGGCAGGGATATCGGACCCTGTGAAGCGCACCCCGTAGGTATTCAACTGCATCGCGGTCTGTTTCTTTTCAATCAGCGCAAGGCTGTTATCAATCGGCACGACAATCACCAGCGGCAGTTGCAAATCGCGCAGGGTGGCCAGATCGCCGGCAGTCATATCAAAGCCGGCATCCCCCGCCACTGCAACAACCGGCACATCTGGCGCGGCACGTTTATAGCCGATGGCCAATGGCACGGCGACACCCATAGAGCAAAAGGCAGCGGATTGCAGCAGGGAGTTGGGGCGCGCGCAGCGCCAGATCTGGTTCAACAGAATGCGGTGGGCACCAGTATCAACCGTGGTGATGGCGTTGTCCGGCAGGGCCGATTTCAGGGTCGCAAACAATTGGTGCGGGCCCCAATCGGCAGGTATGGCAAAGGCGCGGACCAGTTCGGCCTTGGCGATGGCGGGTTCGCCATCGGGCCAGACAGGGCCATCGGGCACGCCCAAAGCGGTCAACGCCTGCGCCACGTTCCCGACAAACCGAACAGCCGCCCCGTGCATCCCGTGCTCATTGGCGGCGTGCATGATTTCGATGGCGTTTTCCGGCTGCCATGGATTAATCCAATCGCTTCGCATTTCGATAGGATCATAACCCGCAAGGATCACACAATCGGAGTTGACCAACAGCGGCAGGATGGTTTTATCCGACAAAGGCGACAGCCCGTGGCCGCCCAGCGCCATCGGGTGATCTTCAGGTAGTATTCCTTTGGCTTTATAGGTGGTTACAACCGGCACCTGATGTTTTTCGGCCA